>NZ_CP023702.1:3900000-4200000 GCF_008704555.1 Streptomyces nitrosporeus | reverse complement strand
CCCGAGCCAGCGGCGTGTGCCCTAAGTTCACTACGAAGTAGTTTCCTTCAATTGTGAAAATGGGTGACTGCAACCTAGCCTCAGCCATCTTCGCAACGACTGTACGCAGCCCTTCACCGATGTCCTTATTTGGCGGGTCGGGGTACTTGTTTAGCAGGCGCACAATTGTCGGGTTTCGCGAAAAGCGATCCTGAAGAAGCGTGTCAAGCGTCATACTTCCTGGCAGTGATCCGGGACTCCGCACCTCGACGCGGTCGTCGAAGACGTACACCAAGATGTCATCGGAGATATTGTAGTCGCGATGAATTACCGCGTTTACAATGATTTCCTTCAAAACTTCGGGCGGATATTTTACGGGTGCCATTTCCCCGGTCGGCTGAAGCACAGAGACTGACTCGATCAATGCCGTGACCGCAGCGATTGTCTCTTCAATGACGACCCGCGCTGGCCCTTCAATGGTGCCCGGGGTGGCTGCCAGGTGCTCCCTGCGAGGTTCCTTCTCCCTGGTGTTGTACCGTGCGACCTTCACCGCGCAACGCTTCGGTACAACCGCAGGTGGCGATTCAGCGTATAGAATTCCGGCGGATACTTTCGCGGCGCCGGATTCCCTGTCGATGAGGCGCTGCTTGCGGATGAAAATATCCGGCGGTGTCGACGGGCTGTAGGACCTCAGGAAGTAGGCAAGCTCATCTTCGACTACCAAATCTTCTTTATCGTAGTCTGCGAGTAGCTGATCTTCGTAAGTGCGCGCACCTTTTGCCAGGCTCAGGTCTGTAACTGCCTGCCCTGTGATCGAATGGGTGGCGGCTCCGCGTCGCACGTAGACTTTTTTGTCAGCGGCATAATGGACGCTCTCGCTTTTACGAATATTGACCAGGCATGCTAAACCCTGGCGCTCGCGTCCTTGAATGACAAGATATTCCATTGAATACGGAACCGGCGGCTGGATGTCACGGGCGAGCGCCTCTAGGACAATGTTTGC
This sequence comes from Streptomyces nitrosporeus, assembly GCF_008704555.1. Lineage (NCBI taxonomy): Bacteria > Bacillati > Actinomycetota > Actinomycetes > Kitasatosporales > Streptomycetaceae > Streptomyces > Streptomyces nitrosporeus. The sequence continues at coordinate 4,199,018 of NZ_CP023702.1, read as the reverse complement.
GTCTTCAATTGTGCTGTACCCTTGCCACCTGTCCAAGCCGATGGCCTGCTTTCCCCGGTCTTCGATTCCAACGATGAATTCTCCGCCATCCGCATTGGCGAGACCGGCTGCAATTTTCTGGACTACCGTGCCCTTACTCTGTGCACTTTTGTGATCCCAGAAGTGCGACTCCTCGCGCTCGATGAGGTCCAGCGCGTCTGATACAGGGATGGTCCGCCTCTCCATGTCGAGATTGTAGAAGATGCCCCGTCAGGTGGCGACGGTACGAGTCAAGTTGACTCCCTAAGACCGTGTCCTATGTGGGCTTTGCTCGTTGGGCTCGGTATGGGGCGGGGTACGTGGAGTTGGATTGTTCCGGACGGGCTGTGGGAGATCGCGGAGCCGCTGATCCCGCCGTCGAGGGTGAGGCCGCAGGGCGGCGGGACGCAGGACACGCCTGATGAGACGCTGTTCGCCGCGATCATCTACGTCCTGGTCAGCGGATGCGCCTGGCGGGCCCTGCCGCCGTGCTTCGGGATATCGAAGTCGACAGCCCACCGCAGATTCCTCATCTGGTCGAGAGCCGGTGTCTGGGGTCGGCTCCACGAGGAGATCCTGCACCGCCTGGACGACGCCGGCCTCCTCGACCTCTCCCGGGCAGTCCTCGACTCCGCCCACGTGAGGGCTAAAAAGGGGGCGAACTCACAGGTCCGAGCCCCGTGGACAGGGGCAAGCCGGGCTCCAAGATGCACGTCCTGTCGGACGCGAACGGACTGCCCCTCCTCGTCGGCCTCACCGCGGCGAACACCCACGACAGCCTCGCCCTGAAGCCCATGATCGAGGGCCACCAAACGAGACACAACCCCCACCGCGGCCGCTACTTCAAGCCCCAGCGTCTACATGCGGACAAAGCGTACGACGTCCCTCACCTGCGGAAATGGCTATGGGGCAAGCACATCGGGGTCCGTATCGCCCGCAAGGGAGTCGAGTCCAGCGAACGGCTAGGACGCCGCAGATGGGTCATCGAGCGCACCATGTCCTGGCTGACCGGCTACCGCCGCCTCAACCACCGCTACGAACGCCACCCCCGCAACTACCTGGCCTTCCTCGGCCTCGCCGCAGCACTCTGCTGCTACAAACGACTCCTCCGGATCACCACATAGGACACGGTCTAAGAAGTCATCTCATTTGGCGAGTCGGCGGTAGCAGATGAGGGTGCAGGCGATGCTGGTGAAGGCGAGGAAGTAGTCGGCCTTGTGTTCGTAGCGTCGGTGGAGTCGGCGGCAGCCGGCGAGCCAGGCCATGGTGCGTTCCACGGTCCAGCGGTGGCGGCCCAGCCGTTGGGAGGGCTCGACTCCCTTGCGTGCGATGCGGTGGGTGATGCCGCGTTCGCGTAGCCATCGCCGCAGGTGGGCGTAGTCGTATCCTTTGTCGGCGTGGAGTTTGGCGGGCTTGCGCCGTCGCCGGCCTCGGCGCGAGCGGATCGGCGGGATGCCCTTCACGAGGGGTATCAGGGCTTAGCTGTCGTGCAGGTTGGCCCCGGAGATGCCGACGGATATGGGCAGACCGGTCCGTTCGGTGATCAGGTGGATCTTCGAGCCGTACTTGCCCCGGTCGACAGGATTCGGACCTGTCAGGTCCCTCTTTTCAGGGCTCGCATGTTCACCGAGTCGATCGCGCACCTTGACCAGTCAAGCTCGCCGCGGGCACCGAGTTCGTCGAGGACCAGGCGGTGGAGCCTGGCCCACACCCTGGCCTTCGACCACTCCGAGAACCGCCGGTGGGCGGTCGCTCCGGACGGGCCGAACGACGCCGAAGGCAGCTGCTGCCAGGTACAACCTGACGTGGCCACGAAGACGATCGCCGCCAGCACTTCCCGGTCGCCGTACCGACGCCGACCACCACCCTGCGGCCGCGACGGCGCCTCCGGCACCACCCGCTGGAACAACGCCCACAACTCGTCCGGCACCAGCCGCTCAACGATCCCCACCATGGCTCACAGACTACCGAGTCGCCCAAATGAGATGACTTCTAAGTAGGAAGACACTGCGTCACCTGCGTCACCCGCACCCCGAAAACGGCCGGTGACCTGCCGGAAGACGGGTGACGCAGACGGCCGATTCCTGCGTCACCCCGCGTCACCTGCGTCACCCAATGACGCAGGTCTGCGTCACCGGTGACACACCCCCACCGCGCTGCGTCACAACAAAACCGCATGTCAAAGCGATGAGTGACGCAGATGACGCAGGTGACGCAGAAATCCGCACCTCGGACAGGCGCGAGCCCTGACTATGCCCAAGCCCAAAGGAGACGCCCGGATGAGTATCGCGATTACCGCTTCCGTCGACCGGCTCCTGTACAAGCCCGAAGAGGTCGCCGAAGCACTCGCCATCGGCCGTTCCACGGTCTACGAGCTGATGGCCGAAGGCGCCCTGAAGTACATCAAGTTGGGACGTACACGTCGGATCCGTCGTACCGACCTCGAAGCCTACGTGGCCAACCTCGCCCCGCTGCCCAACTGACTCCGAGCACGTCACCAAGGCGCCCCGAGCACCTCGCTCGGGGCGCCTCCCGCATGGAGGAGCACATGAGCCCCCGCAAGCCCAACATGGAGTCATCCATCTACTTCGGCGCCGACGGCTGGTGGCACGGCCGCGTGACGATGGGTGTAAAGAGCGACGGCGGTCCCGACCGACGCCACCGCCGGGCCCGGACGGAAGCCGAGATCAAGCGCAAGGTGAAGGAGCTGGAGCGCCAGCGGGACCAGGGACGCGCACCCGCCGCCGGTCGCAAGCCGACCGTCGCGGCCTGGATGGAGACCTACCTCACCGACATCGCGAGCCTGAAGCTCAAGCCGCGCTCGCTCGACGACTATTGGTCCAAGACGCGCAACGACATCATCCCCGGCGTCGGTAAGCACCGCATCGACAAGTTGCAGCCCGAGCACCTGGAGCGGATGTACCGGGCCATGCTCGACGCCGGCCACGCTCCCTCCCACGTCGTGAAAGTGCACCGCATCCTGTCCCGCGCCTTGAAAATCGCCCACCGGCGCCGCGTCGTCGGCGAGAACGTCGCCACGCTCGTGGACCCGCCGAGCATCGACGAGACCGAGGCCAACCCCTTCACCAAGGAGGAGGCCAAGGCGTTCCTCGAAGCGGCGGCGAGGCGGCCCACCTTCATGCGGTGGATCGTCGGTGTCGGCATGAGGTTCCGGCAGGGCGAGACGCTCGGGCTCCGCTGGTCGTACGTCGACCTGGAAGCGGAACTGTTCCGCCCCGAGTGGCAGCTTCAGCGGCTCACGTGGCGGCACGGCTGCGACGACCCGCAGGCCTGTGGGCAGCGTCTGCACCGCTTCGAGCCGTGCCCGCCCGACTGCCCCACCCACAAGGGCTACAAGCGCGGCTGTCCGAAGCCGCGCGCCAAGACGTGCATCAAACATGCGAGCGCCTGCCCTGAGCGCAAAGACGGCGGGCTCACTTTCACCCGTCCCAAGACCAAGAAGAGCCGGAACGCCGTGCCGATCCCGCCCGTCTTCATTCCCTTCCTGCTCGACCACAAGGCTCAGCAGGAAGCAATGCGAGAGGCAGCCGGGGAGCTGTGGCAGGAGCACGATGTCGTGTTCTCGCGACCGGATGGCCGACCGCTGGACCCGCGCGTGGACTACGAAGAGTTCAAGGAACTACTCAAAAAAGCCGGGATCGATGACCGCCGCCTGTACGACGGGAGCCGCCACACCGCCGGCACGATCCTGAACGAGCTGGGCGTCGACATGCCCACGATCATGGAGATCCTGCGGCACACACAGATCAGTCAGACCCGGCGGTACGTCAAGGGGCGGTCCCACCTGTCCAAGGACGCCATGCGGCGGATGGGCGAGTTCTTTGTGCCGCCGCCGGCGCCCCCGTCGGTCCCGGAACCTGGCCCGACTGAGACCAGAAGTGAGACCGCCGACACCCGAGCGGACCGCGCCCGGCGCCGTCGTCGCATCCGTTGAACGAAAAAGCCCAGCTCAGACACTGTCTGGGCTGGGCTTTGAGTGGAGCCGCCTTCGGGATTCGAACCCGAGACCTACGCATTACGAGTGCGTTGCTCTGGCCAACTGAGCTAAGGCGGCACGCTCCGGGCACACCATGGTGCGACCAGCAGCGACGCCAAGTCTACACAGTTTCCAGGGGTGCTCCGAACCGCCCGCCCCCGGGAGCGTAACCGCAGGTCAGGAGCATTTCTTGCCGTCCTCGGGCGGAGTTCCCTCCAGCAGGTACGTGTTGATCGCCGTGTCGACGCAGTCGCTGCCCCGCCCGTACGCCGTGTGCCCGTCGCCCTCGTAGGTGAGGAGGCGGCCCGAGGAGAGCTGGTCCGCGAGCCCCTGCGCCCAGCGGTACGGCGTGGCCGGGTCGCGGGTGGTGCCGACCACGACGACGGGGCCGGCGCCCTCCGCCTCGATGCGGTGGGCCTCGCCGGTGGCGGGGACGGGCCAGGACGCGCAGTTCAGAGCCGCCCAGGCGAAGCCCTTGCCGAAGACCGGTGACGCCTTCTCGAAGGAGGGCAGCGCCTCCTCGACGGCTTCCGGGCCGGTGAACGCGGGGGCGAGATCGAGACAGTTCACCGCCGAGTTGGCGAACATCAGGTTGGCGTACGTGCCGTCCGGTTCCCGCTCGTAGTAGCTGTCCGCCAGGGCCAGGAGGCCCGAGCCGTCGCCTTCCTGGGCTCCGGCGACGGCCTCGCGGAGCTGCGGCCAGGCCGCCTCGTCGTACATCGCCGCGATCACGCCCGTCGTCGCGAGCGACTCGCCCAGCATCCGGCTCTCACCGGTCGGGACGGGCTCGGCGTCCAGTTCGGCGAAGAGCTTCTTCATGGCCCTCGCCGCGGCGTCGGCGGAGGCCGTGCCCAGCGGGCACTCCCGCTGCTGGACGCAGTCCGCGGCGAAGGACTGGAAGGCGGTCTCGAAACCGGCGGTCTGGTCCCGGTTGACGTCGATCGCGGGCAGTGACGGGTCCATCGCCCCGTCGAGCACGAGCCGGCCCACCCTCCGGGGGAACAGGTCGGCGTACGTCGCCCCGAGGAAGGTGCCGTAGGAGGCGCCCACGTAGTGCAGCTTCTCGTCGCCGAGCAGGCCGCGCAGGATGTCCATGTCGCGTGCCGTCTCGACCGTGGAGACGTGCGGGAGGATCTTGCCCGAGCGCTTCTCGCAGCCCGCCGCAAACGCGCCGTAGGCCTCCTTCAGCGCGGCGGTCTCCGCCGGGTCGTCGGGGGTCTGGTCCACCTGCGTGTAGGCGTCCATCTCCTTGCCGGTGAGGCATTCGACGGGTTCGCTGCGGGCCACCCCGCGCGGGTCCACGGCCACCATGTCGTAGCGGGCGCGCACGGGGGCCGGGTAGCCGATGCCCGCGTACCCCTGGAGGTAGCCGATCGCCGAGCCGCCGGGGCCGCCCGGGTTCACCAGGAGCGAGCCGATCCGCTCGCCCGGCCCGGTGGCCTTCTTACGGGCGACGGCCAGATCGACGTCCCCGCCGTCCGGCCTCGCGTAGTCGAGCGGGGCCTTCATGGTGGTGCACTGGAAGCCCTCCACCCCGCAGTCCCGCCAGCGCAGCTTCTGCGTGTAGTACGGCCGGAGCTCCTCGGCGACGGCGGAGCCGGTGGCCGAGGCGCTGGGCGCCGAACCACCACCGCTGCAACCGGAGACGAGGAGGCCGGCAGTACCGAGACCGGTGGCGAGGATGCGGAGCAGGCGCCTGGTTTCCATCCCCGGAGCGTAGCGGCAGGGGGACGACCCGACCGTTTTCCCTCACTTACGGGTGAATCCGCGCGTCCCGTGTCCTGACAGCCGCGCGGAGCGGCACGACACGGCACAGCGCAGCACGGCGCAGCGCAGCACAGCCCGGCACGGCGCAACACAGCCCGGCACGACACGGAGCAACACGGCCCGGATCGGCGCAACACGGCCCGGCACGGCGCGGAACGCCCCTGCCACCGGGTGCGCGCCGGGGCCGCGCGGCCGGTCAGCCGGCCCGCAGCGCCATCGTCATCGCCTCCACCGCCAGCAGCGGGGCGACATTGCGGTCCAGTGCGCCGCGGCAGGCGATCACGGCCTCTATCCGGCGCAGGGTGCGCTCGGGCGTCGAGTCCTCGGCGACCCGGTCGAGCGCGTCCCGCACATCGGTGTTGGCGAGGGCGACGGCCGAGCCCAGCTGGAGGGCCAGTACATCGCGGTAGAAGCCGGTGAGTTCGGTGAGCGCCAGGTCCAGGCTGTCGCGCTGCGTACGTGTCCTGCGGCGCTTCTGCTTGTCCTCCAGCTCCTTCATCGCCCCGGCCGTACCCCGCGGCATCCGCCCGCCCGCGGCGGCACCGAGCGCGGCCTTCAGCTCCTCGGTCTCCCTGGAGTCCGTCCCCTCCGCGATCTGCTTGGCGTCCTCGGTCGCCGTGTCGATCAGCTCCTGGGCCGCCTTGAGGCAGCCGCCGACGTCATGGACGCGCAGGGGCAGCTTGAGCACGGCGGCACGCCGCGCCCGGGCCTGCTCGTCCGTGGCCAGCCGGCGGGCCCTGTCGATATGGCCCTGGGTGGCCCGGGCGGCGGACGCGGCACGCTCCGGGTCGATCCCGTCGCGCCGGACGAGGACGTCCGCGACGGCATCCACCGGGGGCGTACGCAGCGTGAGGTGGCGGCAGCGGGAGCGGATCGTGGGCAGCACGTCCTCCAGCGAGGGTGCGCAGAGCATCCACACGGTGCGGGGGGCGGGCTCCTCCACCGCCTTCAGCAGGACGTTGCCCGCGCCCTCGGTGAGCCGGTCCGCGTCCTCCATGACGATGACCTGCCAGCGCCCCACGGCCGGGGAGAGCTGGGCCCGGCGGACCAGGTCGCGTGTCTCCTTCACCCCGATGGAGAGCAGTTCCGTGCGGATCACCTCGACGTCCGCGTGGGTCCCGATCAGCGCCGTGTGGCAGCCGTCGCAGAACCCGCAGCCCGGCACCCCGCCCAGGGCCCGGTCGGGGCTGGTGCACTGGAGCGCCGCGGCGAAGGCGCGGGCGGCGGTGGCCCGGCCTGATCCGGGCGGTCCCGTGAACAGCCAGGCGTGGGTCATCTTCGAGCCGGCGGGCACCGCTTCACCCGCGGCCTGGGCCGTGACCAGCGCGTCGGCGTCCCGGGCTGCGGCGCCCAGCTGCTCCTGCACCCGGTCCTGCCCGACCAGGTCGTCCCATACGGTCATGGGTCACCGCCCTTCCGTGGTGTGGTGGCGAGGAGCCGGACTCCATTGTGCGGGAGGGGTACGACAGCCCCGGCCACCCGCGGTCCGGGCCGCGGCGCACGGAGGCCGGGCCGCCCCCTGCGGGACCGCCCGGCCTCCGCCCTCCATGGACGTCGGTGCCGTGGACGTCAGCGGCCCGGACGGCGTCCGTTCCCGCCGCGCCGGTCCGGGTCGTCGTCGTACCCGCCGAGCAGTTCGTCCGCCAGCGTCGGCAGGTCGTCGAGCGGTGTCTCCTCGGCCCAGTCGGGGCGTGGACGCTGCCGACGGCCCGCGCCGTCGCCGGAGCGGCCGTCCTGGCCGGAGCGGCCGGTCCGGCCGGCCTGCCTGGCTTGGGGATCGTCACTGATCTGGGGCAGCTCCCGGGTGCGCTCGTTCTCCCCTTCGGCCCCGTCGGCCCTCCGCTCCTCGCGGAACATGTGCGGGGGGACCCGGTCGGACGGTTCCTCGTCCCGGACGGGCGGCAGTACGGCCGTCTCGTCGGCGTCGGGAGAGGGACGGCCCTGCGGCTCGGCCAGCGGCACGGGCTGCGTGATCTCGTTCGGGTTCACGACCGGGGTCGGCACGGTGATCTCGTTGTCGGGCACGGAAGGACCGCCGGACGCCCGGGACGCCGCATCGCGGGCCGCTGCCGCGGCGGCCGCCTCGGCCTCGGCCCGGCGCCTCGCCTCCTCGGCGCGCAGCAGCGCCTCCTCGGCCTTGCGCTGCTTCTCCAGCCGCAGCGCCTCCGCCTCCTTGCGGAGCCGGGCCTCCTCCGCGGCCTGCTTGCGCAGACGTTCCTGCTCGGCCTCGCGGGCGCGCTCCTCGGCCTCCAGCCGGGCGCGCTCCTCCTCGGCACGGCGACGGGCCTCCTCGGCACGCTGCCGCGCCTCCTCCGCCTGCCGCTCGGCCTCGCGCTGCCGCGCCTCCTCCTCCTCGCGGCGCCGGCGCTCCTCCTCCTCGGCACGGAGCTTGGCGAGCTGGGCCTGGCGCTCGCGCTCCAGCCGCTCCTCCTCCGCCTTCCGGGCCGCTTCCTCCTCGGCCTTGCGGCGGGCCTCCTCCTCGGCCGCCCGGCGCGCTTCCTCCCGGGCCTCGATCTCGGCCTCGGAGAGCGGCAGGAGCTGGTCGAGCCGGTGGCGTACGACGGTGGTGATCGCCTCCGGTTCCTGCCCGGCGTCCACCACGAGGTACCGGAACGGGGCGGCGGCGGCGAGGGTGAGGAAGCCGGACCGCACCCTGTCGTGGAACTCGGGCGGCTCGGACTCCAGCCGGTCGGGCGCCTCCGTGAAGCGTTCCCGCGCGGTCCGGGGGGAGACGTCCAGCAGGACCGTCAGGTTCGGTACGAGTCCGCCGGTCGCCCAGCGCGAGATACGGGCGATCTCCGTCGGGGACAGGTCGCGTCCGGCCCCCTGGTAGGCGACGGACGAGTCGATGTAGCGGTCCGAGATGACGATCGCGCCCCGCTCCAGCGCCGGACGTACGACCGAGTCGACGTGTTCGGCCCGGTCGGCGGCGTACAGCAGGGCCTCGGCCCGGTTGGAGAGTCCCGCCGAGGAGACGTCGAGGAGGATCGAGCGCAGCCGCTTCCCGATCGGGGTGGCCCCCGGTTCGCGCGTCACGACGACCTCGTGGCCCTTGGCCCGGATCCATTCGGCGAGCGCCTCGACCTGGGTGGACTTGCCCGCTCCGTCACCGCCCTCGACGGCGAGGAAGAAGCCGGTGGAGGCGGGCGCCACCGCCGTGTCACCCCCGCGCAGCGCCTCCCGCAGGTCCCGGCGGAGCGGCACTCCGGAGCGGTCGTCGATCCTGGCCAGGACGACCACGGCGACCGGCAGCAGCAGCGCGCCGACCAGCATCAGGGTGAACGCGGCGCCACCGTGGGCGAAGACGAAGTCACCGGAACCGAGCCGGTGACGGCCGATGGCGCCGGCGAGCAGCGGGCCCCCCACCGCCCCGACCGCGATCAGGACCCGGACGACGGCCTGCAGGTGCTCGGTGGTCCTGGCCTGCCGGGCGGGTTCGGCCTCCTGGTCGAGGACCGCGTGACCGGTGTTGGCCGCCACACCCGCCGCGTAACCGGCCAGCAGCGTGAGGAACACCCCGGTCGCGGTGTCCGGCACCAGGCCGAGCGCGAGGAGCGCCACCCCGGTGACGGCGATGGAGAGGGCCAGCATCCGGCGCCGCGAGAGCGCGGGCAGCACCATCCGCGCGGTACGGATACCGAGCGCGGTGCCTCCGGTGAGGACGAGGATCAGCAGGGCGAAGGTGACGGACCCGCCGTCCAGGTCGAAGGCGTGCAGCGCGAAGACACCGGCGGCGGCGGCGACGGCTCCGGCGACCAGGGCGCACGCGGCGGTGACGAGCCGGGCCGACCCGGTGCGGCCCTTGTCGGGCCCCGGGCCGGAGGCGGGCCGGCGCAGCCCTTCGAGGGGCGAGCGCGGGCGCGGGGTGGGGATGCCGGGGAATTCGAGGAAGTAGAGGACGGACACGGAGGCGGAGAACAGCCCGGCCGCGACGTACGAGCCGAGCGCAGCCTGGTGGAAGGAGAACCACTCGAAGCCGGTGCCCAGCAGATTGCCGATCAGCGTCGCGACCAGGAGTACGGCGGCGGCCACCGGGAGGGCCAGGAAGTCCGTCCGCAGGGAGAGCCGTCGCAGGGCGTCGAGGTGGTCGGGCAGCGGGCGTACCGCGGCTCCCTCGACGGGAGGCGCCGGCAGCAGCGCGGGGGCCGCGCTCTCCTTGGCCACCGTCCACAGGCGCTCGGCGGCACCGGTCACGAAGACGGTGACGAGGATCATCAGCAGTGCCTTGTCCGGCACCCAGTCGATCCACAGCGGTGCGACGACCAGCGAAGCCAGCCGCAGCGCGTCCGTACCGATCATCAGCCAGCGCCGGTCCAGCGGCCCGCCGGGTCCGGTGAGCGAGGTCAGCGGACCCAGGAGCACCGCTCCGAAGAGCACCGTGGAAAGGAGTCTGGCGCCGAACACGGCGGCGACGGCAAAGGCCGCCCCGCGGTATCCACCCCCGAAGGACCCCTCCTGGACCGCCGCCTGCAGCGACAACAGCACAAGCACGAGAACGGCGAGTGCGTCGCCGATGCTGCCGAGGGCCTGGGCGCTCCACAGCCGCCTGAGCGGGGGAACACGTAGCAGGGCCCGTACGGCGCGCTCGCGTGAGTCTGCGGCAAGTGTGTCGGAGGTGGGGCTCACGACCAATGGCTGCTCGGCTCGCGTCATCCGCCCAGCCTATCGGCAGTGTGAGCGTGGCCGGGGGCCGCACCCGAACATATGGGCGCCGGTGCGGGTCCGGACTCCCCGGGGCCCCGGTCGCCGGCGCGCCGCCCCTGCTCCTGCTCCTGCCGGCGACGGGCGCAGACCTCGACGCGGGTGGCGGACTCCAGGCGGAGCGACGACGGGTCCCCCGCCCGGCGAACCGGACGGGGGACTCGGCCGAAGGTCCGGGAGGCCCGGACTCAGCTCTCCTCGGCCGCCGAGGGCGAGGCCGCCCTGGTGGCCGTCGCCTTCGCGGCCGTGGCCTTCGTGGCCGACTTCGTCGCGGCCGTCTTCTTCGTCGCTGCCGTCTTCTTGGCCGTGGTCTTCTTCGCCGTCGTCGTCTTCTTGGCCGCCGCCTTCTTCGCGGGGGCCTTCTTGGCGGGAGCCTTCTTCGCCGTCTTCTTCTTCGCGGGCCCCTTGGCCCGCTTCTCGGCGAGCAGTTCGTACCCGCGCTCCGGGGTGATCTCCTCGACGCTGTCACCGGTCCGCAGCGTCGCGTTCGTCTCGCCGTCGGTGACGTACGCGCCGAAGCGGCCGTCCTTCACGACCACCGGAGCCCCGCTCACCGGGTCGGTGCCCAGCTCCTTCAGCGGCGGCTTGGCGGCGGCCCGGCCACGCTGCTTGGGCTGGGCGTAGAGGGCGAGGGCCTCTTCGAGCGTGATGTCGAAGAGCTGCTCCTCGGACGTCAGCGAACGCGAGTCGGTCCCCTTCTTGAGGTAGGGCCCGTACCGGCCGTTCTGCGCGGTGATCTCCACGCCCTCGGCGTCCTCGCCGACCACGCGCGGCAGCGACATCAGCTTGAGGGCGTCCTCCAGCGTCACCGTGTCGAGCGACATCGACTTGAAGAGCGAGGCGGTCCGCGGCTTCACCGCGTTCTTGCCCGTCTTCGGCGTGCCCTCGGGCAGCACCTCGGTGACGTAGGGGCCGTAGCGGCCGACCTTGGCGACGATCTGGTTCCCGCTGACCGGGTCGGTACCCAGCTCGAAGTCGCCGCTCGGCTTGGCCAGCAGCTCCTCCGCGTACTCCACGGACAGCTCGTCGGGTGCCAGGTCCTCGGGGACGTCCGCGCGCTGGTGGCCCTCGGAGTCCTTCTCGCCCCGCTCGATGTACGGCCCGTACCGGCCGACCCGGAGCTTGATGCCGTTGCCGACCGGGAAGGAGGAGATCTCCCGGGCGTCGATCGCTCCGAGGTCCGTGACGAGTTCCTTCAGTCCGCCGAGGTGGTCGCCGTCGCCGTTGCCCGCGGCGGAGGCCGCGCCCGCGCCGGAGGCGTCGTCACCCGCTCCGAAGTAGAAGCGCCGCAGCCACGGCACGGACTGGGCCTCACCGCGTGCGATGCGGTCGAGGTCGTCCTCCATGCGGGCCGTGAAGTCGTAGTCGACGAGCCGGCCGAAGTGCTTCTCCAGCAGGTTGACCACGGCGAACGAGAGGAACGACGGCACCAGCGCCGTGCCCTTCTTGAACACGTAACCGCGGTCCAGGATCGTCCCGATGATCGAGGCGTACGTCGACGGGCGGCCGATCTCGCGCTCTTCGAGCTCCTTGACCAGCGAGGCCTCGGTGTAACGGGCCGGGGGCTTGGTGGCGTGCCCGTCGGCCGTGATCTCCTCGGCGCTCAGCGCGTCGCCCTCGGCGACCTGCGGCAGCCGCCGCTCGCGGTCGTCCAGCTCGGCGTTCGGGTCGTCGGCGCCCTCGACGTATGCCTTCATGAAGCCGTGGAAGGTGATCGTCTTGCCGGACGCGGAGAACTCGGCGTCCCGGCCGTCGCTCGCCCGGCCGCCGATCCTGACGGTGACGGAGTTCCCGGTGGCGTCCTTCATCTGGGAGGCGACGGTCCGCTTCCAGATCAGCTCGTACAGCCGGAACTGGTCACCGGTGAGACCGGTCTCGGCGGGCGTGCGGAAGCGGTCCCCGGAGGGGCGGATCGCCTCGTGCGCCTCCTGCGCGTTCTTGACCTTCCCGGCGTAGGTGCGCGGCTTGTCCGGGAGGTAGTTCGCCCCGTACAGCTGCGTGACCTGCGCACGGGCCGCGGAGACCGCGGTCTCCGAGAGCGTCGTGGAGTCCGTACGCATGTAGGTGATGAAGCCGTTCTCGTACAGCTTCTGCGCGACCTGCATGGTGGCCTTGGCGCCGAACCCCAGCTTGCGGCTCGCCTCCTGCTGGAGGGTCGTCGTCCGGAAGGGGGCGTACGGCGAGCGGCGGTACGGCTTCGACTCGACCGACCGGACCGCGAACGCGGAGCCGGCGAGGGCGGCGGCCAGGGCGCGCGCGTTCTCCTCGTCCAGGTGCAGCGTCTGGGCGGAGGCGGACTTCAGCAGACCGTCCGGACCGAAGTCGCGGCCCTGGGCGATGCGCCGCCCGTCGACCGCGCTGAGGCGCGCGGTGAACGTGGCCGGGTCGGAGGTGTCGCCGCTGCGGCCCGTCGCGAAGGTGCCGGTCAGATCCCAGTACGAAGCGGAGCGGAACGCGATGCGCTCCCGCTCCCGCTCGACCACGAGACGGGTCGCGACGGACTGGACACGGCCTGCGGAGAGCCGCGGCATGACCTTCTTCCACAGGACCGGCGAGACCTCGTAGCCGTAGAGGCGGTCGAGGATACGGCGGGTCTCCTGGGCGTCGACCATGCGCTGGTTGAGCTCGCGCGGACTGGCGACGGCCGCCCGGATCGCGTCCTTGGTGATCTCGTGGAAGACCATCCGGTGGACCGGGACCTTGGGCTTGAGGACTTCCTGCAAATGCCACGCGATGGCTTCGCCCTCGCGGTCCTCATCGGTGGCCAGGAAGAGTTCGTCGGACTCGGCCAGTAGCTGCTTGAGCTTCCTGACCTGGGCCTTCTTGTCCGCGTTGACGACATAGATCGGCTGGAAGTCGTGCTCGACGTCGACGCCGAGCCGGCGGACCTCACCGGTGTACTCGTCGGGGACCTCGGCCGCGCCGTTCGGCAGGTCGCGGATGTGCCCGACGCTCGCCTCGACGACGTATCCGGGGCCGAGGTAGCCCTTGATCGTCTTCGCCTTGGCAGGCGACTCGACGATGACGAGTCGGCGGCCGCCCTGTGCGGTCTCGCTGGTCGGGGACAACTTCGCTCTTCTCTCCGGTCGGCACTCGTGGGGCATCCGGGCAGAGCTGGGGCGCTGCACGCGGTGCTGTCGCTGCGGAGTGTGACGGTACAACCCGCCCCCGTGTCAAACGGCAAAAGCCCGCAACGGCCACTCGAACGGTAACCCGACTTCCGGCATTCCTGCCGCCCGGACCGCCCGGTACGCGCTTCGCACGTCTGTCGCCTGCGAAAACCGGTCAGGTAATACGTCTGCCGCACAGCGCCTGCGCGCCGGGAAGAAGGACCGGCGGGAGAAACGGATCAGACGCGGGTGAGGCACCACACGCCGAGAAGGACGAAGAGTACGCCGAAGACCGTGGCGAGAGCGGTGGAGACAGCGGGGCTCACACCGTGTGCGACCGGCGCGCGGCGGACGGTACGCGCCCCCGTCCAGACGAGAAGCGCAGCCCCGAACAGTGTGAATGCCGTACCGGCGAAAACGGCGGTGGCGCTCTCCATGTCCGTACCCCTCGGCTTTTCCCATCCGGATGCGGCACTCGCCGCCCGTGGCAGAGGGGAGGCTGCCACCCCCGGACGACGCGGACGCGAACCCCGGGTGAACACCACCCGCGCCCGCGCCGGCACACCGTCCGGCGGAATCCTCCCCTCCCACCGCCGGTGTCCCGAGGCCCGGAAGAACCGCTGCTCAAAGGGGTTTCCGGCCCGGTGCGCACTCCCGGACCCCACCGAACCGGAGGCCCGCGGCGGCCACCGGTCAGAGGGCGGTCCTCATAGCCCGGGAGAGGTCTCCGGCAGCGGTTCCAGGAACCCTTCCTCGACCAGCAGCCGGATCGCCTGGGGTGTGCGGTCACGCAGCAGCACCGGGTCCTCAGCCATCAACTGGGCGATGGCGTCCAGGATGCGGCCCGCGGGCAGGGATCCGTCGCACACACCCGCGAAACCCGCTCCCACAGCATCCACCTTGGTCGCCCTGCGCATCCCCCGGTGCTGACGCAGCACCACATGCTCGGGGTCCTCCGCCCCCGGCAGGCCGACCTGCTCCTGCACGACCTCTCCGGCAAGGGTGAAACGGGCCGCGAGCAGCGCCGCGTCGTCGTGCTCACGCAGATAGTCCTGGCGGGCGAAGTGCGCCTCCACCGCGTCGCCGAGCGGCTGCTCCACCGGGTGCGGCCACTCCTCGACGACCACCGAAGGCTGCCGGGCGGCGGCAGCCGACTTCCTGAGCGTGATCCACCCGAACCCGACGGCCTTGGTGCCCCGGGCCTCGAACTCGTCCAGCCATGCCTCGTACCGCGCGGTGTAATCGGCGGGATCCGACCGGTGGTCCCCGCTGTCCCGCAACCACAACTCGGTGTACTGCGTGACGTCCTGGACCTCCCGCTGCACGATCCACGCGTCACAGCCGCGCGGCACCCAGGAACGCACCCTGTCCTGCCACTCCTCGCCCTCGACGTGCTGCCAGTTGGCGAGGAACTGGGCGTACCCGCCCTCGTTCAGCCGGTCGCCCGCCTGCTGCACCAGGGTCCGGCACAGGTCGTCGCCGGCCATCCCGCCGTCCCGGTAGGTGAGCCGCGCTCCCGGCGAGATGACGAACGGGGGGTTGGACACGATCAGGTCATACGTCTCGGCGCCCACCGGCTCGAAGAGCGAACCTTCCCGCAGGTCGGCGGGGGCGGCGCCGGACAGGGCCAGGGTGAGCCGGGTGAAGTCCAGGGCGCGCGGGTTGACGTCTGTGGCCGTGACACGGGTGGCGTGCTGCGCGGCGTGCAACGCCTGGATCCCGGAACCCGTGCCGAGGTCGAGCGCGGAGGCGACCGGCTCACGCACGGTGATGCCCGCCAGCGTGGTGGACGCTCCGCCGACGCCGAGGACGACCCCTTCCTCCCGCGAACCGATGCCACCGGCTCCGCCGACCGCACAGCCCAGATCGGAGACGATGTACCAGTCCTCGCCCTCGGGACCGCCGTACGGCCGTACGTCGACGGCCGCCCGGACGAGATCGCCGTCCTGGACCACCCAGCCGTCCTGGAGGCACTCCTCCAGGGGGAGAGCCGCCGCGGCGGCCCGGGCCGGAACCTGACGCTGGAGGAGGAACAGCCGCACCAGCGTGTCCAGCGGCGAGTCGCCCTGGGTCGCCCTGAGGGCGGGGACGGTCTCGCTGCGGGCGAGCGCGGCGTAGGCGGGGGCGCCGAGCCGTTCGAGAAGCCCGTCTGCGGTGAAGTCACCGGCGAGCAGGGCTTCACGGAGCCGGGGGGCGTGGGTGGATGCGGGGAGACTGGTACTCACCCACCCATTGTGTCCGCTTCCTCCGACAACGGCAGCGGGCCCGCCCCGCCGGGGCCGCCACGGCCCTGCCGCACTCGGCCGCCCTGCACCCGGGGCCTGCCGCCGGCCCCCGGAACCGGATGCCGTGGCGCTTCCCCGCGAGAACGCGCCGGGCCCCTGCCCGGGGCGCCCCGCGCCCGAAGGGTCCGGGCCCCCCGCCCGCCCTGTCCTGCCGTACCGCTCGCCCTACGACGATGCCTTGGGCGAGGTCTCCTTCTCCTTCTCGGAGGTACCGCTCTCCGACTCGGGGGACTCCTTCCCGGATCCGTCCACCGCCGGAGCCGGCTGGCCGGCCGCGGGCGAAGAAGAGGCTGTGGGCTTCTGGCAGCCCTTCTGCTTCGACATCGCCGACCCGACCTCGCCGGACTGGAGCTTCTTCAGCGCCTGGTCACCGTTGGTGCTGATCTTGTTCAGCTCGTCCGCGATGCCCTTGAGGCCATCGGCGAACTCGGCCTGGTCCTTGGTGTTGAGACCGTCGACCTTCGTCTTGAGGCCGGCGTATGCGGTGGAGGAGGCGTTGAGCTCCTTCACGGCCTCCTTCTGCGTGGTCTCACCGTCGTCGACGGGGGGCGGCCCCGCCGAATCCACAGCCGCGCCCAACGCCTTGTAAGCCTGCGAGATCTGCTGGAAAGCCGCCGAGTCGGTCTTCTGGACGTCTGCGGGCTTGCTGTTGTCCGCCGTCTGCTCCTGGATCGCGGCGTTGGCGTTCGCGATCTTCTGCAGTTGCGGCTGAACCTGGTCGCAGACTTTCTTCGCCCAGTCGTTCACCTTGTCGTCGCTGTCGTCGCTGCAGCCCGACAGCGTCAGTACGAGTACCGCACCGCCGGACAGCGCGGCTGCAAACTTCTTGTTCACCGGATCGGTCCCTTCCAAGGCTCTCGGCCCCGGAACTTACACGCCAACTGGGCGACATTCAGGCGCCGGACGTCCGGTATGTACACCTTTGAAGCCATTTGCACCAAGAGGAGTGAGGGAGATACAACTCACCCGCACCGGAATTGCCCGGCTCGTTCTTCTCCGGACCGACGCGACGTCACCTCCCGTCCCACCGCGGCACGGTGCACACCGGCTGAACCAGCTGTTCGCTTCCTGATGTGCCGTCACCCGGCTTGATCCGCACTCAAGGCCACGCACAGCTCTCATCCCTGAGATCGTCCGCCCGGCCTTGGCCACGCCCGACCTTCCATCGCGGCGCCCGGCCTTCGCAGCGGGACCGAGTGGCAGCGGTGTCCTGCCCCATACGCACCTGTGGCGCCCCTGGCCCGGAGATCCCGGCCCGGATCTCCGGGGCAGGGAGAAAGGCCCGCCGCGGGTATCCGCCGAAGCACCAGCCGGTGCACCGGTGAGCCACGGGAGGTGGGGATCACGGGAGGTGGGGATCACGGGACGTGGAGATCAGGAAACGACCACCGCGGGCGCCGCGGGCCAGCTCATACGGATGACGCCGCCGTCGGGGGCCGATCTGACTTCCACGTCGTCGACGAGACCACTGATGACCGCGAGGCCCATCTCGTCCTCGCTGTCGGTATCCGTCTCCGGCTCGTCGGGCCCCCCGGCCACGCCCTGCCGGCGCCCGGAGGACACGGAATCACTCCCATGCCCGGGAACGGCGTCACCGACCTCGATGGAGAACGACTTCTCCCCTTCGGTCAGCACCACCGACACCGGGGCGGTGATGCCATGGCCCCGGTGGAGTCCCACCGCACGGCTGCACGCCTCCCCGACGGCCAGCCTGACCTCGTCGAGCACCGCCTCGTCGACTCCGGCCCGACGCGCCACGGCGGCTGCCACGAGGCGGGCCGTCCTGACGTGTTCGGGCTGAGCGCTGAAGCGGAGTTCAACGGTTGGCATGCCATCCCCCTCAAACGTTCGGGCGTGCGTTTCCGGAGTCCGGGCATGACGCCCGGCGCCCCGTCTCCCCATTCACTTCGGGGACCGACGAAACCGGCAGCCGGCAGGAGAGCCGACCGCCCGTTCGCGGCGGCACGCCTTCTGCCGCCGGCCGGCCCGGAACCATGCCACCGACCGGGCGGACCCGGCCGATCGACGGCGGATCAGTCCGTGGCCGCGACAGCCTCGTCGACCGTGGTGTGGATGGGGAACACCTTGGTCAGACCCGTGATCCGGAAGATCTTGAGAATGCGCTCCTGGTTGCACACCAGGCGCAACGAGCCCTCATGGGCCCGGACACGCTTCAGGCCGCCCACCAGCACGCCGAGTCCGGTGGAGTCGAGGAAGTCGACACCTTCCATGTCGACGACCAGGTGGTAACTGCCGTCATTCACCAACTCGACCAACTGCTCGCGCAGCTTGGGCGCGGTATACACATCAATCTCGCCACCGACCTCGACGACCGTACGGTCGCCACCAGGGCCGGACACATTGCGAGTCGACAGGGACAGGTCCACGGATCCTCCAGCACCTTGCTATCGAGCGGTCGCCCCTCGGTCTCCCCGACGGAGGCCAGGGGACGGATCGCCAGCCGCGATGGCATTCAATCACTTACCAGCAGCCATGCACGACGCCTTGGGCCCATTGTCCGTCACGCCGGTGACACACTCGGTGCCGATGGCCAAGAAACACCGCCCTAGTCAACCACCCGAGAACGGCAGCTCGCGCCTGTCTCCAGCAGTGGTCCTCGACCGGCTCGCCGCAGGGGCGAGCCGGGCAGCGCGCATCACTCATACGGAGCACCTGCCCCCGCGGACGGGAAGCCATGCCTTGTGGCCCGACCGCATCCGGCCGGAAGTGGTCGCGGCAATCGCCCGGGCGGGGATCGACCATCCGTGGACCCACCAGGCCGTCGCCGCCGAGCACGCCCTGGACGGTGAATCCGTGGTCATCGCCACCGGAACGGCGTCGGGCAAGTCCCTCGCTTACCTCGCCCCGGTCCTGAGCGCCCTCCTGGACGGCTCCGACGCCCCGAACGGCCAGGGGACCACCGCGCTGTACCTCGCCCCCACCAAGGCCCTCGCCGCCGATCAGCTCCGTTCGGTGAAGGCACTCGCCGCCCCGCTCGGCTCCTCGGTCCGGCCCGCGGTCTACGACGGGGACACGCCGGTGGAAGAACGCGAATGGGTGCGCCAGTACGCCAACTACGTACTCACCAATCCCGACATGCTGCATCGGGGCGTACTGCCCTCCCACCCCCGCTGGGCTTCCTTCCTGCGTGCCCTGCGCTTCGTCGTCATCGACGAGTGCCACACCTACCGGGGTGTCTTCGGCTCCCATGTCGCCCAGGTGTTGCGTCGCCTGCGCCGTCTCTGTGCGCGATACGGCTCCGATCCGGTATTCCTCCTCGCCTCGGCCACCGCGGCCGAGCCTTCCGTCGCCGCAGGCCGTCTCACCGGCATCCCCGTCACCGAGGTGTCCGACGACGCCTCCCCCCGCGGCGAGATGGTCTTCGCTCTGTGGGAACCCCCTCTGACCGAGCTGCATGGCGAGAAGGGCGCACCCGTGCGCCGTACCGCCACCGCCGAGACGGCCGACCTGCTGACCGGTCTGACGCTTCAGGGCGTCCGCTCCGTCGCCTTCGTCCGTTCACGGCGTGGCGCCGAACTGATCTCGTTGATCGCCAAGGAACGGCTGGCCGAGACCGACCTCTCCCTGCCCGGGCGGGTCGCGGCCTATCGCGGCGGTTACCTGCCGGAGGAGCGCCGGGCCCTGGAACAGGCCCTGCACTCGGGTGAGCTGCTCGGCCTGGCCGCCACGACAGCACTGGAACTCGGTATCGACGTCTCGGGGCTGGATGCCGTCGTCATCGCCGGTTACCCGGGAACCAGGGCGTCGCTCTGGCAGCAGGCCGGCCGCGCCGGACGGTCCGGGCAGGGGGCGCTCGCTGTGCTGGTCGCCCGGGACGACCCTCTGGACACCTTCCTCGTCCACCACCCCGAGGCCCTGTTCCGGCAACCGGTGGAATCGACCGTCCTCGACCCCGACAACCCGTACGTCCTCGCCCCGCACCTGTGCGCAGCCGCCGCCGAACTGCCGCTCACCGAAGCCGACATTCCTCTGTTCGGCCCAGCGGTTCCCGAGTTGCTGCCGCAGCTGGAGGCCGCGAAACTGCTGCGCAGACGTGCGGCCGGCTGGCACTGGACCCGGCGTGAGCGTGCCGCCGACCTCACGGACATCCGCGGCGGGGGCGGCCGGCCCGTGCAGATCGTCGAGGAGGGCACCGGCCGGCTCCTGGGCACGGTCGAGGAGTCGGCCGCGCATACCGCCGTGCACGAAGGCGCCGTGCACCTGCACCAGGGCCGTACCTACCTGGTGCGGACACTGGACCTCCAGGAATCGGTGGCCTTGGTCGAAGAAGCGGCCCCCCCGTACTCGACCACCGCACGGGACACCACCGCCGTCGCCGTCCTGAAGACCGACACCGAGATCCCCTGGGGGGACGGGCGGCTGTGTTTCGGTTCGGTGGAAGTCACCCACCAGGTCGTCTCCTTCCTGCGCCGCAGACTGATCACCGGAGAGGTTCTGGGGGAGACGAAGCTCGATCTCCCTCCCCGCACCCTCCGCACCCGTGCCGTGTGGTGGACGGTCGCGGAGGACCAGCTCGACGCCGCCGGGATCAGCCCCGAAATCCTCGGAGGCGCCCTTCACGCAGCCGAACACGCGTCGATCGGTATGCTCCCGTTGTTCGCCACCTGCGACCGCTGGGACATCGGTGGGGTGTCGGTGCCGCTCCACCCGGACACGCTCCTGCCGACCGTCTTCGTCTACGACGGGCACCCAGGTGGCGCGGGCTTCGCCGAGCGGGCCTTCCGGACTGCCTGCGCGTGGCTGACGGCCACCCGGCAGGCCATCGCGTCCTGCGAGTGCGAGGCCGGCTGCCCGTCCTGTATCCAGTCCCCCAAGTGCGGTAACGGCAATGAGCCCCTGCACAAGCGTGGTGCCGTCCGCCTTCTGGCCGAGCTTCTGCGAAACGCGCCGCCGGACCCGGGCGGGGGCCCCCGCCCGGAGGGAAGCGAACAGTGAACGGGCCTGTGCGACCGCTGAGGCACGGCCAAACGGGCCAAGACGCATGCCGGGGCACCGGCAGGCTCGTGCCACGGGCTTCAGCCGCCACCTCCCGGTCGCCACGGGCTCAGCCACCACGGCCTCGGTCACCACGTCTTGGTCACCACGGCCTCAGTCATCACGTCTCGATTGCCCGGTTGCCACCGCCTCGGCCGCCACGACCACCTCCCGGCAGGTCCCAGCCTCCGCGCAGGCTCCCCCTCCATCCGGTCCGGCGCCCGGACGCTTCTCCCTCCCCCGTCGGCCCCACACGGCTGGACCCTCCCCTCACCGTCCGGCCACGCCCGGCCTCGATAGCACGGTCTGCCCACCAGCCGGCCCGGCCTCAGGAGGTCCGGCCCGCGACCTGACCTCCGGACCGTACGGACCGAAGGACCCTCGTACGACCACATCGGCGACATCCCCCTGAATGACGCACCGCACCACTTCCGCCCCCTGGGCATCGGCCACTCGTATCGCCGCTCCACACGCTGCCGGACTCCCGTCAAGAGCATGATCCGCGGCCGCCAGGGCGGCGAGATCCGCTGCCGCACCCGCTTTATGCCGTGCGGCCACCGCTTGGCCGACCGCAAGCACCGCTGCGAAAACCGCACACAGCGTTGCAGTGGTCACTGCCACCCACACCGTGGCGACACCTTGGTCACCCCACCGGTCCCGAGGATTCCTGGCGTTCTTTCTCATGAACCGGCTCCCACGGTCTCCTCCGCGAGCGCGGCTGCCTCCGCTCTGAGGGTCAGGGCCCCGGCGCCCGGCCCCGGCGCGGGCGACTCCACGCGGACCCTCCACAGCTCTCCTGCCCGTTCCACCACGATCCGGGCGCCGTCCGGTGCCGCCTCCCGTGCCGCGGACAGCACATCGGACTCCGGCTCCGAGCGGGCAGCCGCACGGGCCCCGGCCCGCGCGGCATCCACGCAGCGGATCTGATCGCATGCGGCGACCAACGCCCAGACGAGGGCCAGAACGAACGTGATCAGAACGGGAATCGCCATAGCAGCCTCCGCGGTCACCGCTCCCCGTTCGGTGGCCCCGTATCCCGGGCTCCGGCCCCGGGCCTTCACCGGGCCGGGCATCCCTTTTCCGGCCCCCTCAGAACTTCGCATCGAGAGCCTCCTTGATCAACGACTGCAGGGCGGACTGCACCGCTCCACTGGTCACCACCTTGTAGAGAACGGCGGCGAATGCACACGCCGCGATCGTTCCCACCGCGTATTCGGACGTGGTCATGCCCTGTTCCCGCCAGTTCCTCGCCAGCAGCCTGCCGACCCTGACGTCCCAGGAACGGCGCGCCGAGACCAGCGCCCGCGTCACGGCGTTCTTCCGCTTCTCCACCTCGTTGCCCTGCCTTCCCGTGTACCGCTTCATCGTGTTGTGGTCAGGTGTCATGTACGGGTTCCGCTTCCTCACCCCTGCGCCCGCCACCACGCCCGGCTCAGCACCCTCGTGGTGCACCTGCGTATTCCGCCGGGCCCTCGCACATCCCGGGCCGCCCGCGTGGACAAGTGCTTCCGGTCAGCCCCTGTGAAGGAGACCGTCGGCCAGCCCGATCACCACCGGTGCCACGCCTACGGAGAGGAAGGCGGGCAGGAAGCACAGCCCGACCGGTGCGGTGATCAGCACGCCCGCACGCTGAGCACGTGCCACGGCCGCACTCGCCCGCTCAGCACGCATCTCGTCCGCGAGGCGGGACACGGACTCCGCTGCCGGAGCCCCCGTCACGCCGGCCCGCTCCAGACAACGCGCGAGTGGCCGAGCACCGGGTATCTCGCCCAACCGGCCCCACGCGTCCGACGGTTCAGCCCCCAGGCGGATCTCCGCCGCGATACGTGTCAGCCGGTCACCGACAGGCCCGCCCACGGATCTCCCCACCGCCACTGCCGCGTCCAGTGGCCCGGCCCCGGCGGACAGGCATGCGGCCAGCAGATCGGCCACGAGCGGCAACTGCGCGGCGAGGAAGGAGGATTCCGCCTTCTCCTCCGCACCGGCCTCGCATGTCTCCACGGAACGCCGCCACCGGAACGTGCCGTATGCCGCCACGAGGCCGGCTCCGCATCCGATGGCCCCGCCCAGGAGGAACCAGCAGGCCACCCAGGCAGCTGCCACAGGTCCCCACCGTCGGGCACCGTCTCGGCTCACCCACTGGAACCTCCGACTGCCGGCCGGGCGACGATGCCCCAAAGGGTCCACCAGCCGAATTCCTCGCCGACGAGACACCCGCCCTCGCCTGAACCCGCTCCACAGGGCGGCCAAAAACATGCCCGCACCTGCCGACACGCCCAGGAAGACCGGTCCGCCGAACCCGTCGGGCACGCTGTTCACATAGCCTCCCCGGCCCGCACGATGCGCGCTGCCCAGAACAGCCCCACGGCTTCCAGCAGTGAACCCACGAGGAGGCACGCAAGACCTTCAGGGCTGTGCAGCAGAACCCCCAGCGGGTCGGCACCCATCGCCGCTCCCAGGCCGAGACCGGCCACCGGCAACAGGGCGAGCACGACCACCGTCGACCAGGCACCGGCCAGGTGCGCGCGGAGTTCCTCCCGCGCCCGGCTCTCCGCGCGCAACGCCCGTTCAAGGCGTGCCAGACCCATGGCGAGCCCGGCTCCACCGTCCACCGCCACCTGCCAGCAGGCCGCCATCCCGGAAAGCCCTTCCCGGCCCGGTACGACCGCGGCTTTCCGCAGCGCATCCGGCACATCACCGCCGAAGCGCGCGGCGGCAAGGACTGCGGGCTCGGCCGCCCCCAGCGCTCCCTCGCTCCGTTCCGCGGTGAGCAGAGCCTGCCCAGGTTCACGGCCGGCCCGGAGCTCCCCCGCGATCGCTCCGCACAGGTCCGTCACCGCGTGCGCCGCCTGCTCGCGGTCCCGCCGCATCGTCCGCCGCCGGATCCACCGGCCCACCAGTGGCACGGCTACGGCACCGGCCAGCAGCGGAAGCACCGACTGGCCCAGCATCGCGAGTAACACAGCCGGTGGGGCGCACAACCACTCCTGGTGTGCGCCGAGCTTCGCGCGGACAGCCACCCATCCGGCAGCGGGTGGCACGCTCCCGGTCCGGTGGCCCGCGAACATGTTCCGCGCCCGCCCTGCCGCGGGGTCCCTGATGACCGCCAGACCTCCCGCCAGCCCTGCGCCGACGGCCATGACCAAGGACGGGACATGGACCAGGTGGACCGTGTACGCGGCCGTCACGCGGTCGCTCCGATCAGCGGCTCCAGTTGCTCCCAGCCCCGCTCGGCAAGGAAACTCCCGGATCCCCACCGCAATGCCGGGACGGTGATCACCAGTCCGGCGTCGTCCCTCTTGAGCACGTGTACCTCGGCCAGTCGCCGCTGTCCGTCCCGGCCTCGCACGAGGTGAAGCACGACGGACAAGGCAGCCGCCAACTGGCTGTGCAATGCCGCACGGTCGAGACCGGCGGCTGTGCCCAACGCTTCGAGACGAGCCGGGACATGTTCCGCGGCATTGGCGTGCACCGTGCAACAGCCGCCTTCATGACCCGTGTTGAGGGCTGCCAGCAGATCGGTCACCTCGGCGCCTCGCACCTCGCCCACCACCAGCCGGTCGGGGCGCATGCGCAGCGCCTGGCGCACCAGGTCCCGGAGAGTCACCTGCCCCGCCCCCTCCTGATTGGCGGGGCGTGACTCCAGACGTACGACATGGGGGTGGTCGGGGCGTAGTTCAGCTGAGTCCTCGGCGAGCACGATGCGTTCCCCGGGCCCGACGGCACCGAGCAGACTCGACAGCAGGGTCGTCTTTCCAGCGCCCGTGCCCCCGCTGATCAGGTAGGAGACCCGCGCCTCGATCAACTGCTCCAGAAAGCGGTCCCCGCCGGGTGGCACGGTGCCGGCGTCGACGAGTTCCTCCAGTGTGAAAGCACGAGGACGGACGACCCTCAACGACAGGCAGGTTGATCCGACCGACACCGGTGGCAGTACCGCGTGCATCCGTGTCCCGTCCGGCAGCCGCGCGTCCACCCACGGCCGGGCGTCGTCCAGCCGACGGCCCGTCACCGCGGCCAGACGCTGTGCCAGCCGCCTGACCGCCGCCGCGTCCCTGAAGGTGACCCGGGTGAGTTCGAGTCCTCGCCCCCGGTCCACCCATACCCGGTCGGGACCCGACACCAGGACGTCGGTCACCGAGGGATCGGCGAGGAGGTGCTCCAGTACCCCCGTACCGACGAGTTCCCCTCGCAGTTCCTCCGCGGCTCCGAGCACTTCCGCGTCGCTCAGCAGACGGCCTTGCTCCCTCAGTGCCGCCGCGACCCCGGCGGGGGTGGGCGCCGCACCGCTGCGAGCCAGACGTTGCCTCACCGCGTCGAGCAGAACCTCCGTCATGATGCCCCCGTCCCGATGGACGCCGGGCCGTGAGGGGCCCTTCGCATATCGGCCTGTTCCCAGAAGGCGTTGCAGAAACGAGCCAGTGCACCGCGGGGATCGGCTCCCGGCGGCTCGCCGCTGTTCAACGCCGCGGCCAGGCCGGGTTCCGACGGGAGATCTCCGACCAGAGGCAGCCCCAGAGTCCGGGCGACCCATCGCTCGTCGAGCCCTGGGGCATAGGGGCCCCGGGCAACGATCCGAAGGTCGTTCAGGACCATTCCGGCCACCGACGCCACACGCCTGGCTGCCGCGACCGCCCTGAGCTCACCCGGGACGACCAAGAGCCCGGCATCGAGCTGGGTCAGCGCCTCCGCCACGCCCTCGTCCACACGGCGCGGCAGGTCCACGACCACCACCCCTCCGAGCCGGCGCGCTGCAGCGAGCACGGCTCGCATCGCCTGTGGTGGGATGGCCACTTCGTCGTTCCGGCCCCAGCTGAGTACACGCAGTCCGTGCAGCGCAGGCAGTGACTCCTCCAGCGCTCCGCCGCCCATCCTTCCTGTGGAACGAGCGAAATCCGGCCATCGCATCCCCTCGACGTTCTCTCCCCCGAGCAGAACGTCGATGCCTCCCCCCAGGGGGTCACCGTCGACCAGCATGGTGCGCCGGCCGGACTTCGCCGCAGTGACGGCAAGCGCGCAGGCCAGGGTGGACGCGCCGGATCCGCCTCGCCCGCCCAGTACCCCGATGGTGAGCGCCGGGTTTCCGACCCCTTCCGCGGCATTGGCGATCTGATCGATGATCCAGTTCTCCGCGTCAGGAAGGCACAGCACGTATTCGGCCCCGATCTCAACCGCGCGACGCCAGACACCCGGGTCGTCCTGATCACGGCCGACCAGCATCACGCCGCGCCTGCGCGCCGCCCCACGGCATCGCGCGGCCGCGTCGTCCCCCACGAGGACGATCGGCGCCCGCTCCCAGGCCCCCTTCGTCTCCGGCAGCCCGTGGTGCACCTCGGGCATGGCTCCGGCCGCCGCGCACAGCCTCAGCAGGTCGTCCAGCAAATGCGCGTCCTCAGTCATGATCAGCGGTCCGCCGCCCCGCTCCCCGGTGTTCGTCAGTCCTTCTCGTGCGAGGGATCCAGCCATGGACTCCGCCCCTTCTCACTGCTGGGTCAGTGCGGATCACGGAGATCTCGGAGCCGTCCGAGAGGCGTGATTCCGGAACCCGCGGACTTCACGGGCGGAATCAACATGCATCACCCCGGAAAAACATGTGGATCTTGCTCGAAAACTGTGGACAACTGCCCTCGTTGTGAATATCTCCGTAGCTCGTCCGAGGGCTTTCGGAGAGCATCGCTTCCGCTACACCCCGTGACGGGGCAATCTGGGGCCAGCACCCCGGAGCACGGTCGTCACGACAGAGGAAAGAGCGGCGAGCCGTCCAGCAGCAGCAGAAACGCATCCGGACATGCGACGACCCCCGCCGGGGGGGAGAGCGGGGGTCGTCTCCACGGCCGACTCGGGGGGGGGAGGAGTCGAACCGGGTTAGCACGGTCGCGAACGATCCGTGACTTCCATGGTGTACCCGAGGCCCCTCTCAGGCAAACCCAACCGCCGGGGTTTACGCCGAATGGCGGGCCCTTATGCTCACCTTTGTGGAAAACTGCTTCTCGCCGCGTACAGCAGCCTTCTTTGACCTGGACAAGACGGTCATTGCGAAGTCATCGACTCTCACCTTCAGCAAGTCCTTCTACCAGGGTGGGCTGATCAACCGCCGCGCCGTACTGCGGACCGCGTACACACAGTTCGTGTTCCTTGCCGGAGGCGCCGATCACGACCAGATGGAGCGGATGCGTGAATACCTTTCATCCCTCTGCAAGGGCTGGAACGTCCAGCAGGTCAAGGAGCTGGTCGCCGAAACCCTGCATGAGCTGATCGACCCGATCATCTACGACGAGGCCGCGACGCTCATCGAAGAGCACCACACCGCTGGGCGCGATGTGGTCATCGTGTCGACTTCCGGCGCCGAGGTGGTCGAGCCGATCGGCGAACTGCTCGGCGCCGACCGGGTCGTCGCCACCCGCATGGTCGTCGGCGACGACGGATGCTTCACCGGCGAAGTGGAGTACTACGCCTACGGACCGACCAAGGCGGAGGCGGTCAGGGCACTCGCCGCCTCCGAGGGCTACGACCTTTCGCGGTGCTACGCGTACAGCGACTCCGCCACCGACGTACCCATGCTCGAATCGGTAGGCCACCCGTATGCCGTCAACCCGGATCGAGCACTTCGGCGGGAAGCGGCCCAGCGGGAATGGCCGATTCTCGTCTTCGACCGTCCGGTACGACTCAAGCAGCGGCTGCCCGCCCTTTCCATGCCCACGCGTCCGGCACTGGTGGCCGCCGCAGCAGTGGGCGCAGCAGCCATGGCAGCTGGAGTCGTCTGGTACGCCGGCCGTCGGCGCAACCACGCCCTCAGCAGCTGACGTCCGGCCGTTCCGCGCGGCGCCGCCCCCTCTCCCGATCGGCATGCCGCCCCAGGGGGCCCGCCGACAGGGCGCGACCGGCTTCAGAGACCCGAAGCCCGACTTGCCCCTATTGAGCAGAAAGGTTAAAGAGTGCCATCAGGGCTTCCACCGCGACCCGGCCAGGAGTACAAAGGAGTCAACGGCCCGCGAGACCAAGGACATCCGAGAGGATCACCTTTCATACGCACAGTGGCCCCACGGACCGGGCATGGAAGCCGGAAACCCACGCGACGTCGACCCGTCGATTACGGGCCAGCCGCACCAGGTGGCGGGCAAAGAACCCGACCTGATGGGCGTATACCGAGGACGCTTGGTAACCGGGCGGACACGCCGGTGGCGGCATCGGAACGGTGCCGCCACCACCTCTTTCCCCACGCATCCCGTGCAGCCCTCGTCACCGGGCCACGGCCCGGTGACCGCCCCGAGGCCCTCTGACGGATACCTCTTACGCCGCTCCGCGCTGCAGGGCCTCACACACTGCCGTCGATTCCCTCACTCCCAGCTCCACCGCTCGTCCGCAGTGCTCGATCCAGGCAGCCATTCCCTCCGGCTCGCCCGACAGGTAGCCGCTGAACGCTTCCGCATAAGCCGCCCGGCCCTGTTCGGCATGCCCCACCTCGGCAGGACAGATCGACTTCGGGTCGAGGCCGCTGCCGATCAACACGATCCGTTCAGCAGTGCGCGCGACCAGGCCGTTGCAGGAGCCGAAGGGTCGCAGAGCGAGCAACTCCCCGTGCACGACAGCCGCCGTCACCAGGGCGGGCGCCTCGCTTCCGGTGAGGATGAGACCGGAAAGTCCGTCCAGCCGTCCCGCCACCTCGTCCGCTCCGGGGAGAGGGACGTCGATCAGAGCGTCATCGACCGGCTCCCCCGCGAGGCGGGGCCGGCCCACCGTTTCATCGGCGGCCGCACCGCCGGCCGCCACGAGATGCAGCCGCGCCAGCACACGGATCGGCGACTGCCTCCAGATCGAGAGCAGCTGTCCCGCTTCCGCGGTGAGCCGCAGAGCCGCCCCCACGACACGCGCTTCGCTGTCACCGCTGAAGTCGCTGCGCCTGCGCACCTCCTCAAGGTTCCAGTCGGCGCCCGAGAGTGCCGCCGTCGCGCGCGCCCCGCGCAAAGCCGCCTCGGCCGTCACCTCATTGCTGCGCCGCCGCATGACCCGGTGACCGTAGACCCGGTCCACGGCCTTGCGTACGGAATCCACCGCGTCGGCCACCCCAGGCAGGGCACCCAGTGCGGCGAGCGGGTCGGAGGAAGTCGTACTCATAGGTAAGGAGGCTACGCGTCCCGCACCCCGTTACCACCCGGGAGTGGCCTTCTTCACCAATGACGACTGCACATTGCGATCGATCAGCTACCCTAGGTGAACATGAAGATCGCTTTCGTGGGCAAGGGCGGCAGTGGCAAGACCACTCTGTCCTCGCTCTTCATCCGTCACCTCGCAGCCAACGAAGCACATGTCATCGCGGTCGACGCGGACATCAATCAGCATCTCCCCGCCGCCCTGGGCCTTGACGACGCGCAGGCAGCCGCACTTCCGGCCATGGGCGCGCATCTGCCGCTCATCAAGGACTACCTGCGGGGCAGCAACCCCCGCATCACGTCGTCCGAAACGATGATCAAGACGACGCCTCCCGGTGAAGGCTCACGGCTCCTTCGTGTACGGGAGGACAACCCCGTCTTCGCGGCCTGCGCCCGCACGGTCCGGCTCGACGACGGCACGGTCCGGCTCATGGCCACCGGACCGTTCACCGAGTCCGATCTCGGAGTGGCCTGTTATCACTCCAAGGTCGGCGCTGTGGAACTCTGCCTCAATCACCTGGTCGACGGCCCGGACGAGTACGTGGTCGTCGACATGACCGCGGGATCGGACTCGTTCGCCTCCGGAATGTTCACGCGGTTCGACATGACCTTCCTCGTCGCGGAGCCGACCCGGAAGGGTATCTCCGTCTACCGCCAGTACAAGGAGTACGCCCGGGACTTCGGTGTGGCGCTGAAGGTGGTGGGCAACAAGGTCCAGAACAAGGACGACCTCGACTTCCTGCGCACGGAGGTCGGCGACGACCTGCTGGTCGGCGTCGGTCACTCCGACTGGGTACGGACGATGGAGAAAGGCAGGCCCGCCCCCTTCGACCGGCTCGAGGCGGACAACCGGATGGCCCTGCAGGCCTTGCAGGATGCCGCGGAGGACTCGTACGAACAGCGTGACTGGGAGCGCTACACACGTCAGATGGTGCACTTCCACCTGAAGAACGCGGAGAGCTGGGGCAACGAGAGGACGGGCGCCGACCTGGCCGCCCAGGTCGACCCCGCCTTCGTACTGAACGAGCAGCTCGCGGGGGCGAGCGCCGCCCAGCCCGCCTGACACCCTGGCCCGTCGAGGCCCCGCGGACAAGGCGCACTCGCACACCGGAGCCCGAACGCGGAGTGGTGGCGGACGACTCGCTCCTACTCCGCGCTCCGGTCGGCATCCTTTGCCGCGCGGCCGTCCGGGCCCGCCGGTACGGGGCTGCTGTCTGCGGAGGTCTTCAGGAATGCCTCCCACCCCTGTTCGGGCTTCTGGCCCACCTTCAGCGTGCCGAGCGCGGCCAGCACCGCCGGGTCCTGGGCGTCCAGCCAGTCGGCCAGCTGCCGGAAGGAGACGCAGCGCACTTCCTTCCGCACACACACCGTCTTCACCGTCTCCTCGACCGCGCGCATGTAGGTACCACCGTTCCAGGATTCGAAGTGGTTGCCGATGATCAGCGGAGCACGATTGCCGTTGTAGGCGCGGTCGAACGCCTGTAGCAGGCCGTCCCGCATCTGATTTCCCCAGAAGGTGTGCTGCGCGGGGTCACCCTGTGTCGTTCCGGACTGGTTGAACATGAAGTTGTAATCCATCGAGAGGGTCTCGAAGGCGCGGCCGGGCACCGGAACCAACTGGAGAGGAAGGTCCCACAGGCCGTTCTTCTTCGTCGGCCAGACCTGGTTGCCGACCCCGCTGGAGTCGTAGCGGAAGCCCATCGTCCGCGCTGCGGCGACCATGTTCTTCTGGCCTTCGAGGCACGGAGTGCGCGCTCCGATCAGTTCCTTGTCGTAGTCGAAGGGCAACGGTGCTTCGTTCTTGAGCGCAGGGGCGTTCGTCTTCCAGTTCTTCACGAACGCCTTCGCCTGACTGATCTCGCTCTTCCACTCCTCGGCCGACCATGTGCC
The DNA here is from genome assembly GCF_008704555.1 of Streptomyces nitrosporeus. Taxonomy (NCBI): domain Bacteria; kingdom Bacillati; phylum Actinomycetota; class Actinomycetes; order Kitasatosporales; family Streptomycetaceae; genus Streptomyces; species Streptomyces nitrosporeus. Next base: position 4,168,108 of record NZ_CP023702.1, on the reverse strand, counting down.
GACACCGCCGTCGGGACCGCAGAAGTGCCCGTTGAAGTGGGTGCCGATCTCGTTCCCGTCGAGCCATGCCGCGCGCAGCTCCGTCAGCGTGTCGCGGATTCCCTGGATGTCGTTGAAGCCGATGTCGGAACGGCCCACCGAGTGCTGCGGCGGATTGTAAAGCGCCTTCTTCCCCTCCGGCAGGAGATACACGCCGCTGAGGAAGTAGGTCATGTTCGCGTCGTACTTCTTCGCGACCTCGCGGAAGTGGGAGAAGAGCTTCTGGCTGTCTTCTCCCGCACCGTCCCAGGAGAACACCACGAACTGAGGCGGCTTCCGGCCCGGCTGCATCCGCTCGGCCACCGGCATCTTCGGCTGAGCCCCGGTGAACGCGGTCGACCCGTCACCGATGAGCCTGACCGCACCCTTGGGAGCCGCGGCCGGCGAGCGCTCCTCCGTGCCGGGGGCGGCCTTCTTGCCCGTTCCAGGACTGCCGGTGTCCGCGACCGAGCAACCCGCCAGGCTCGTGATCAGCGCAGCGGCCACAGCACCCACGGCAGCCCTCTTCGTGGCGGCCATCATCCGTCCACCCTCTTCCTCCGGAAATCGTGCGATTGCACTGCCCACACAGCGCGGTCAACCTCGCACGCAGATACGAAGAATCAGGACGGCAACTCTGATGAAAAGCTGCTTATTCACTTGAAAGGGTGAGTCCATCCGCTACTTGCTCGAAAACATGGACACCTCTCTTTACTCTGCATTACGATTCGTTTACCGAGAGTTGAGTTATCCCGCCGTTGCAAGCCAACCCACGGCCACGCGACCCCCCTTTCGGTGTTCGCGTCGCCCCGGAGGAGACGGGAATATGCCTACCTTCGATCCCACTCGAAATGACCGGCCATCCAGCCGATGGCGCCTTTCGCGGGCCTCCGGCGTCAAACGCCCTCACAGTCCGCCGCACGCCGGCCGCCGCTTCGGCGTATCGAACGCGGACCTCTCCGCATCAGTCACTGTCTTCCTGATCGCGGTGCCCATGTCGCTCGGCCTCGCCGTCGCCATGGACGCCCCGCTCGCGGCCGGACTGGTCTCCGCAGTCATCGGCGGAGTCGTCGTCGGCCTGCTGGGGGGATCACCTCTCCAGGTCAGCGGCCCGTCAGCCGGACTCACCGTGGTGACAGCCGAGTTGATCCAGCTCTACGGCTGGCGCACCACCTGTGCCATCACGGTCGGCGCCGGACTTCTGCAGATCCTCCTCGGATCGTTGAAAGCCGCCCGCAGCGCTCTCGCGGTCAGTCCGGCCATCGTGCACGGTGCGCTCGCCGGCATCGGCGTAGCCATCGCGCTCGCGCAGTTGCACATCGTGCTCGGCGGATCGCCGCAGAACTCGGCCCTCGACAACGCCCGGGCGCTCCCTGCCCAGTTCCAGCACTTCAGTCCGGCAGCTCCCGCGATCGGGATACTGACCATCACCCTGCTCATCCTCTGGCCACGGCTGCCCGGTCGTGCCGGGGCGGCACTGGGCCGGATTCCCGCCGCACTCGCCGCCGTCGCACTGGCAACAGCCGTAGCCGCTTTCGCCGCGCCCCATATCGCCCGGGTCGATCTGCCGTCCTGGCGCGCTCATGTACTGCCCGAACTGCCGCACGGCCCCGCAGCCGCCCTCGCCACCGCCGTGTTCACCGTCATGCTGGTGGCCAGTCTGGAGTCGCTGCTCGCCGCTGTGGCCGTGGACAAACTCACCGCGGGCCGGGCTGCGGCCCCGCCCGGGGACGGTTCCACCCCCTCGGCTCCCGTCGTCCGCTCGGACCTCGAGCGTGAACTGCGGGCACAGGGTGTGGCCAACTCGTTGGCGGGGCTGCTCGGAGGACTCCCTGTGTCCGGAGGAGCCGTGCGGAGTTCGGCCAACGTACGGGCGGGGGCCCGCAGCCGGGCGGCGACCGTGCTGCACGGTGTCTGGGTGCTGCTCGCCTCGCTGTTCCTGGTCACCGTGCTCGAATGGCTCCCGTTGGCGGCCCTGGCAGCACTGGTGATGATGGTCGGTGTCCAGATGGTCAACATCGCCCACATCCGTAACGTCCACCGGCACCGCGAGTTCCCCGTCTACGCGGCCACGATCCTCGGGGTGCTGCTGGCCGGCGTCCTCAAGGGTGTGGCGATCGGAATCGTCGTCGCGGTGGTTCTGGCCCTGCACCGCCTCGCTCACACACGAGTCACCGTGTCCGAGCGGGACGGCCGGTATGCGGTGACGGCTCGTGGGCAGCTCACGTTTCTGGCGGTCCCACGCCTCAGCCGGGCGCTCGGCCGGCTCCCCGACGGAGCCGACGTCACGGTCGAGCTGGACGGCTCCTTCATGGACCACGCCGCCTACGAGGCCATTCAGGACTGGCAGACCACGCAAACCGCTCTGGGCGGCAACATCGTGATCACCGGGCGTGCGGGAGGGCACATCGCCGAACCCGCGTCGGCTGCTCATTCCTGCTGCCGCCCCTGGACACCTTGGCGCAACCACCACTGCCACAGCGCGGATGCGGTCGGCGCCGACACCGTCACCGTCGTCCCCCTCGCCGCCGCTGCCCTCGCCCGCGAGGCCCCGGACTCACCGACCGTTCCCTCGACCTTCGCAGCCGAACGCCCGGGGGCCCACCGCCTGCTCAGCGGCCTCAGCTCCTTTCAGCGCACCACAGCGCCGCTGGTCCGTGAGGAGCTGGCACGGCTGGCTGCCGAAGGGCAACGGCCCTCCCAGCTGTTCATCACCTGTGCCGACTCGCGCCTGGTCACCAGCATGATCACCGCGAGCGGTCCGGGTGATCTCTTCACCGTCAGAAACGTGGGGAACCTCGTGCCACCACCGGAGACGGCGGAGGCATCGGGCGGAGACGATTCGGTGGCGGCTGCGATCGAGTACGCGGTGGACGTGCTGGAGGTGGAGTCCATCACCGTATGCGGCCACTCCGGGTGCGGTGCCATGCAGGCTCTCCTGAACGGTGCGCCGGACAGCCCCCGGACGCCGCTGTGGCGCTGGCTCCGGCACGGTTCGCCGAGCCTCCGCCGGATGAGATCACGCCACCATTCCTGGGCTCGTATCGCCGGCCGGCTGCCCACCGACGCGGTCGAGCAGCTCTGCCTGACCAACGTGGTCCAGCAGCTGGAGCACCTCAGAGCCCATGATTCGGTCGCACGCCGGGTCGCAGCGGGCACTCTGCAGCTGCACGGCATGTACTTCCACGTCGGAGAGGCCCAGGCGTACCTGCTGACAGAGGGAGCGAGTTCCGGCACCGGCCCCGATGAGGTATTCCTCCGGGTAGCTCCCCATGCTCCACCGGAGCATGCCGCTCCGTCACGGTCGGGCACCCTCCACGGGCAGACCGCCGGGTCCGGACCGGGCTCTGCTCCGTGGCCGGATTCCGGCACCGGCCCGGGCGCCGCGCCTGGGGGCGGACATGGCAAGAGTTCTCGATCCGATCCTCTCCAGCCGGCCTCCGACGCGTCGGTAGGCGCTTGAGCGGCCTGAACCTTCCGCACATCTGGTCCGTGAGACCTTGTGGTCCCGCTTTCGCGCCGCGCCATGCCGACGAGGAGGCGGGACACGTGCCCCCATACACGAAACACAGGTCTAAACCAATTCCGGGAAGACACTTGTCACCTGGCCTGCGGCCTGATGAGCTGTCCCCGGGACACAACGGACACCCTGGGAATGGGAGATGTCGTGAGCAACGAAAGCCTGGCCAATCTGCTCAAGGAGGAGCGGCGGTTCACACCGCCTGCCGATCTGGCCGCGAACGCCAACGTGACGGCAGAGGCGTACGAGCAGGCCGAGGCGGACCGGCTGGGCTTCTGGGCCGAGCAGGCCCGTCGCCTGACCTGGGCCACCGAGCCCACCGAAACGCTCGACTGGAGCAACCCGCCCTTCGCGAAGTGGTTCGCGGACGGTGAGCTCAACGTCGCGTACAACTGCGTGGACCGTCACGTCGAGGCGGGCAACGGCGACCGGGTCGCCATTCACTTCGAGGGCGAGCCCGGTGACAGCCGTGCCATCACCTACGCGGAGCTGAAGGACGAGGTCTCCCGTGCGGCCAACGCCCTGATCGAGCTCGGCGTCGGCAAGGGCGACCGGGTGGCCGTCTATCTGCCGATGATCCCCGAGGCCGCGATCGCGATGCTGGCCTGTGCCCGTATCGGGGCCGCACACTCGGTGGTCTTCGGCGGCTTCTCCGCCGATGCCATCGCCGCACGTATCCAGGACGCCGACGCCAAGGTCGTCATCACGGCCGACGGCGGATACCGCCGCGGCAAGCCGTCCGCCCTGAAGCCCGCCGTGGACGAGGCGGTGTCCCGGCTCACCGGGGTCGACCACGTCCTGGTCGTCCGGCGTACCGGGCAGGACACAGCGTGGACCGAGGGCCGGGACATCTGGTGGCACGAGATCACCGGCCGGCAGTCCGCAGAGCACACCGCCGAGGCCTTCGACGCGGAGAACCCGCTCTTCATCCTCTACACCTCGGGGACGACGGGTAAGCCGAAGGGGATCCTCCACACCTCCGGCGGGTACCTGACGCAGGCGGCCTACACGCACCACGCCGTTTTCGATCTCAAGCCCGAGACGGATGTGTACTGGTGCACCGCCGACATCGGCTGGGTGACGGGCCACTCGTACATCGTCTACGGGCCTCTGGCCAACGGCGCCACCCAGGTCATGTACGAGGGCACCCCTGACACCCCGCACCAGGGGCGCTTCTGGGAGATCGTCCAGAAGTACGGGGTCACGATCCTCTACACGGCGCCGACCGCGATCCGGACGTTCATGAAGTGGGGGGACGACATCCCCGCCAAGTTCGATCTGTCGTCGCTGCGCGTCCTCGGTTCCGTCGGTGAGCCGATCAACCCTGAGGCGTGGGTCTGGTATCGCAAGCACATCGGTGCCGACAAGTGCCCGGTCGTGGACACCTGGTGGCAGACCGAGACGGGCGCGATGATGATCGCGCCGCTCCCCGGCGTCACCGCCACCAAGCCCGGTTCGGCGCAGCGCGCGCTGCCCGGTATCTCCGCCACGGTCGTCGACGACGAAGCCCGTGCGGTGCCGAACGGCGGGGGCGGCTACCTGGTCCTGACCGAGCCGTGGCCCTCGATGCTGCGCACCATCTGGGGTGACGACCAGCGCTTCATCGACACCTACTGGTCCCGCTTCGAAGGTATGTACTTCGCGGGTGACGGTGCCAAGAAGGACGAGGACGGCGACATCTGGCTGCTGGGCCGTGTCGATGACGTCATGCTCGTGTCCGGGCACAACATCTCGACCACCGAGGTCGAGTCGGCCCTGGTGTCGCACCCGTCGGTCGCCGAGGCTGCCGTGGTGGGTGCCAACGACGAGACCACGGGCCAGGCGATCGTGGCCTTCGTGATCCTTCGGGGCACGGCCACGGCTTCCGAAGAGCTGGTCGCCGAGCTGCGCAACCACGTCGGTGCCACGCTCGGTCCGATCGCCAAGCCGAAGCGGGTACTGCCGGTCGCCGAGCTGCCGAAGACCCGCTCCGGCAAGATCATGCGGCGTCTGCTGCGGGATGTCGCCGAAAACCGTGAGCTGGGCGATGTCACCACGCTGACCGACTCGTCGGTCATGGACCTCATCCAGACACAGCTGCCTGCCTCTCCCTCCGAGGACTGAGCGCTCAGAACAGAAGGGGCATCCGGCGACGGGTGCCCCTTCGTGCTTGCCGGGCACGCGCGCGCCTTCGTGCCGGCGTATACGAGCACACCTCCGTGGCACCGGTCCGTGCTGCCGGGGCCTGGCCGCCGCCGGCCGGGAGTGGCACGAGCCGACGACCGCATACGCCGGGTGGGTATCCGCCCGGCACCGCGAGGTACCGCGCCTGTCTGCCGTCCGCGTGATCACGTGGTTCAGGGGGACCGGCACCTCGTCCCCCGGGAGGGCTCTCTTCCCTCGCCTCCGGCCCCGGCGTTCCCGTCAGGACCTGCACAGCGGCCGGGCTCCATCCGTACGAGCCGTAGAGACCCGCCCCGCGCTGCGCCCGGTCCCTGTCCCCCTGGCCCCTGGCCCCTGGCCCCTGGCAGCGGGCAGCGGGCAGCGGGCCCCTGGCAGCGGGCAGCGGGCAGCGGGCAGCGGGCAGCGGGCAGCGGGCAGCGTATCCAGTTACGGTTCCAGGTGCCCCGGGTAAAGTGGCCACTTCGCCGAGGGTGCTGGTCGACCCGACGCCGACAACCGCATACACATCTCCACAGGGGCGCCGGGAAGTCTGGTCGGCACGTGCATTTGCCATGCCATCGCTGCCGTATCCCTCCGGAGGTCTTCCTGTGGCCGCGCCCGTCCCCCCTGCCCCTCGCCGTTCCCTGCTGGGCCGCCTGCCCCTGCCCGAGCGCAACTACATCGCCGAGGCCCTCCGTACGGAGACGGTCGGCGGCGTCATCCTGCTGGTAGCCGCGATCGTCGCGCTGATCTGGGCCAACACCTTCGGTTCCGCCTACGCGGCCGTCAGTCACTTCCACTTCGGGCCCGAGGCCCTGGGGCTGCACCTTTCCGTGGCCCACTGGGCGGCCGACGGCCTGCTCGCCGTCTTCTTCTTCGTCGCCGGGGTCGAACTGAAGCGCGAACTGGTCGCGGGTGAGCTCCGTGACCCGAAGGCCGCGGCCCTGCCGGTGGCGGCCGCGCTGTGCGGCATGGCGGTGCCCGCGCTCGTCTACACCCTGACGATCCTGATCGGTGGGGGTTCGGCAGCGGGCTGGGCCGTTCCCACCGCCACCGACATCGCGTTCGCGCTGGCCGTACTCGCGGTCATCGGTACGTCGCTTCCCTCGGCGCTGCGCGCGTTCCTCCTGACGCTCGCCGTGGTCGACGACCTGTTCGCGATCCTCATCATCGCGGTCTTCTTCACCGACGACCTCGACTTCCTGGCCCTGGGCGGCGCCTTCGCGGGGCTCGCCGTCTTCTACGTACTGCTGCGCACGGGGGTGCGGGGCTGGTACGTCTATCTGCCGCTCGCCCTGGTCATCTGGGGCCTCATGTACAACAGCGGGGTCCATGCCACCATCGCCGGTGTGGCCATGGGGCTCATGCTCCGCTGCACCCGGCGCGAGGGAGAGGCGCACTCCCCGGGGGAGCACATCGAGCACCTCGTGCGTCCCCTGTCGGCCGGTGTCGCGGTTCCGCTGTTCGCCCTGTTCTCGGCCGGTGTGACACTCAAGGGCGACGCCCTGGCCGGTGTGTTCACCCGGCCCGAGACCCTCGGTGTGGTCCTCGGCCTGGTGGCCGGTAAGACGCTCGGCGTCTTCGGCGGCACCTGGGTCGTCGCGCGCTTCACCAGGGCCGAACTCAACAAGGACCTGGCCTGGGCCGATGTCTTCGCCGTCGCCGCACTCGCCGGCATCGGCTTCACCGTCTCGCTCCTCATCGGAGAACTCGCCTTCTCGGACGACGAGGGGATGATCAACGAAGTCAAGGCCGCGGTGCTGATGGGTTCGCTGATCGCCGCCGTACTCTCCGGTGTACTGCTGAAACTCCGGGTACGGAAGTACAAGGCGCTGTATGAGGCGGAGGAGCTCGACGAGGACGAGTCGGGGGTACCCGACGTCTACGAGCAGGACGACCCCGAGTACCACCGTCGTATGGCCGCCCTGCACGAGAAGAAGGCCGCCGAGCACCGACGCCTGGCCGAACAGGCGGGGGCAGCGCGCGACAAGCCGGACGGTCCGGCATGATCTGACATCGGATGTACGGATGAGGAGAGGGAGTCAGGGATGAGCGACCCCAGCAACTACCCGGGCAGCACCGACCGCAGTCTCGGTCAGCTGTTCGCGTCAGCCACGGCCGAGATGTCCGCGCTGGTGCACGACGAAATCGCCCTGGCCAAGGCCGAGATGCGCCAGGACGTGAAGCGCGGCGTGATCGGCAGCGCCTCGGCCGCCGTCGCCGGAGTACTGCTCCTCTTCTCGATCCCCGTGCTGAGCTTCGCGGCGGCCTACGGCATCCACAACCTCGGGCTCGGCCTCGCCTGGTCGTTCCTGATCGTCGGCGGAGCCTTCATTCTTCTGGGGGCCCTGATCTTCCTCTTCGGGCTCGCCAAGCTGAAGAAGGTCAAGCCGCCGGAGAAGTCCATCGCTTCCGCCAAGCAGACCGCCGCGGTCCTGCAGAGCGCCAAGCCCCACCCCCGGCCCGCCGTCGCGGTGGCGTCGCTCGAACGGAACCAGGGCAGCACGCTCCTGGACAAGGCCATCGAGAACCGCCCGGTCCAGGACAAGCCGGCATCTGTGACACGCTCGTCCACATGACCGACCCCGATTTCAGCGCATCCACCGGCCCGGCGGGACCCGTCGTGCCTCCGGGAGGCACCGGCGGTCCCGTACGGATCGAGGGTCCCTGGACCCACCGCGACGTGGCGGCCAACGGTGCGCGCTTCCACATCGCCGAACTCGGTGACGGACCGCTGGTGCTGCTGCTGCACGGCTTCCCGCAGTTCTGGTGGACCTGGCGCCACCAGCTGACCGCGTTGGCCGACGCCGGTTACCGGGCGGTGGCGATGGACCTGCGCGGGGTGGGCGGGAGCGACCGCACGCCCCGGGGCTACGACCCCGCCAACCTGGCGCTCGACGTCACCGGGGTGATCCGGTCGCTCGGCGAGCCGGACGCGGCGCTGGTCGGGCACGACATGGGCGGTTACCTCGCGTGGACGGCCGCCGTGATGCGGCCGAAGCTGGTGCGCCGGCTCGTGGTGTCGTCGATGCCGCACCCCCGCCGCTGGCGTTCCTCGATGCTCTCCGACCTGTCCCAGTCACGGGCCGGTTCACACATCTGGGGGTTCCAGCGTCCGTGGGTGCCCGAGCGTCAGCTGGTCGCGGACGACGGGGCTCTGGTGGGCCGCCTGATCCGCGACTGGTCAGGCCCCCGGACCCCGGACTTCCCCGACGACGGGACCCTGGAGGTCTACCGCCGGGCCATGTGCATCCCGTCGACGGCGCACTGCTCGGTCGAGCCGTACCGCTGGATGGTGCGTTCGCTGCTGCGTCCGGACGGTGTCCAGTTCAACCGCCGGATGAAACGGCCGGTGCGGGTGCCCACACTGCATCTGCACGGTTCACTCGATCCAGCGATGCGGACCCGTAGTTCCGCCGGGTCCGGAGAGTACGTCGAGGCACCCTACCGGTGGCGACTTTTCGACGGTCTGGGGCACTTCCCCCACGAGGAGGATCCGGTCGGCTTCTCGACCGAAGTCATCAACTGGCTCAAGGATCCCGAACCCGATCGGTGACCGCTGCGAACAGATGTCTGACGAACAGCCACTTGCCTGCCGCATAAGCCAATTGGCTGACTCCCGCACGATTACCGACCATGGGTCGGGGGCAGACGTCGGGGTATGGGCTGGACGCGCGACTTCAGTGACGCAGCACGCAACCGCCGCTCGACCGCTCCCGCTGGTCCGAGCATTCATGAGGGGGACGGCTCCCGGAGCCGGATGCACGAGATGAACGATTTCCACGATCCGCAGCTGGGCATTCCGCACATCCTCCACCGTCGGGCACGGTGGTTCTCGGCCCGCCTGAGGCATCCTCGCAGCTGATCAGGTTCCCGTCCGGCTCGGCACCGCCTTTGAGCAGGACCTCGTAGCGGCGGCCTCATGAGCCCCGCCTGCCACCCGCACCCACCCGGCTTTCCCGGAATCACGGGGCCGCCCCGGTCTCTCGCGTACCGGCACTGCGCGTCGCGGCGCCGGTACGCGCGGGTCCCCGGCACCGGTACGTGCGGGTGCGCCGCGCCGGGCCGGGGATGTGCCGGGACGGGGTCAGAGGGCGCAGCCCTCGCTGTCGACCTGCTGGGCGGCGTTCCTGCCGAGCTCGATGTCCTCGCGGATCTCGTCGGCCGTCAGCGCGTAACCCGTGTCCGGGTCGTCGAGGGACTTGGCGAACACCACGCCGTACACCTTGCCCTCGGGGGTGAGCAGCGGGCCGCCCGAGTTCCCCTGGCGCACGGTCGCGAACAGCGAGTACACGTCGCGCCGCACCGTGCCCCGGTGGTAGATGTCCGGGCCGTCGGCGTCGATGCGGCCCCGGATGCGGGCGGAACGTACGTCGTAGGCGCCGTTCTCCGGGAAGCCGGCGACGATGGCACTGTCGCCGCTCTCCGCGTCGTCGTCGGCCCCGGTGAACTCCAACGGCTTCGCGTCCAGGTCCGGGACGTCCAGTACGGCGATGTCACGCTGCCAGTCGTAGAGGACGACCTTGGCGTCGTAGAGCCGGCCTTCGCCGCCGATCTGGACGGTCGGCTCGTCGACGCCCCCGACCACGTGGGCGTTGGTCATGATGCGCCGGTCGGAGAAGACGAAGCCGGTGCCTTCGAGTACCTTGCCGCAGCCCGGTGCCATGCCGACGACCTTCACGATGGACTTCTTCGCGCGGGCCGCGACGGGGCTGCCCGCCAGAGCCGGGTCCGGTGCCCGCACCTCGGTGATGGGTTCGTTGGCGAAGGGGCTGAAGACCTGGGGGAAGCCGTTCTGGGCGAGGACCGAGGAGAAGTCCGTGAACCAGTTGGACGCCTGGTCCGGCATGACCCGGGAGACCCCGAGCAGCACCGAGGAGTTGCGGACCGCCTTGCCCAGGGTCGGCAGGGACGTGCCCGCGAGCGCCGAGCCGATCAGCCAGGCGACCAGCAGCATGGCGACGACGTTGACCAGGGCGCCCCCGGTGGCGTCCAGGGCGCGGGCGGGCGACCACGTGATGTACCGGCGGAGCTTGTTGCCCAGATGCGTGGTGAAGGCCTGTCCCACGGAGGCGCACACGATCACGATCACCACCGCGACCACGGCGGCCGTGGAAGACACCTCCGACCCGTCGGTCATCCGGTCCCAGATGACCGGAAGCAGGTAGACGGCCACCAGACCGCCGCCCAGAAAGCCGATCACGGACAGGATGCCGACCACGAAACCCTGGCGATAGCCGATGACCGCGAACCATACGGCGCCGAGCAGCAGCAGGATGTCCAGCACGTTCACCGTCTATAGCCTCGCAGAATCGTCACCTGGCCCGTCCGGTCCGACGGGGTCCGGGCCGGACCCCGGAACAGCGCAGCACGGAAGTCAGCCTGTCATGCGCGCCAGTCGAGCGGCACCTGCTTGGCCCGGTCCCAGGGGCGTTCCCATCCCGCGTAGTGCATGATGCGGTCGATCACACCGGCGGTGAACCCCCAGACCAGTGCGGATTCGACCAGGAACGCCGGGCCCGCGTGGCCGCTGGGGTGAACGGCCGTGGCCCGGTTCGCCGGGTCCGTGAGATCCGCCACGGGGACGGTGAAGACCCGTGCGGTCTCCGCCGGATCGACCGCCCCCACCGGGCTCGGCACACGCCACCAGCCGAGGACGGGGGTGACGACGAATCCGCTGACCGGGATGTACAGCCTGGGGAGCACGCCGAAGAGCTGCACACCGCTCGGGTCGAGACCGGTCTCCTCCTCGGCCTCCCTCAGAGCCGCCCGGAGCGGTCCCGTGGTCGCGGGGTCGCCGTCCTCCGGGTCGAGTGAGCCCCCGGGGAACGACGGCTGGCCGGCGTGGGAGCGCAGGGAGCCGGAACGCTCCATCAGCAGCAGCTCGGGCCCGCGCTCACCCTCGCCGAAGAGGACCAGCACGGCGGACTGCCGGCCCTCACCGCTCTTCGGCGGCAGGAAACGGCTGAGCTGCCGCGCCCTGACGGTCCGCGCCGCCTCGGCGACGGGACCGAGCCAGTCCGGCATCCCTTCGGTGGTGACGGTGATCGCGCTGTCCTGCTGCGCGCCCGCCTGTGCGGTGGCCGCGTCCCCCGCGGCCCGTGTCCTCTGTGCGTGCGTCATCGGCACCCCCGTCGTTCCAACGCCTGCCCTCATCCATTTCGTTCCGTACCGCGCCATCGGTCCGGAGCCACGGCTCCTGCGGCTCCCGGGAAGGAGCGGTTCCCGCGGCGCCCCGGGAGGCAGCGGTTCCGCTCAGGCGGTCCCCAGGGGCGGGGCCGGCCGCCCCGGGTAGTCCGGGGGCGGGCTGAGGCGCTGGCCCGGGTAGCCGCCCAGCTCGTACTTCAGCAGCTTTCCGGCCTTCTCCGGATCCGTCTCCCCCTCCCCGTACGCCGGGCAGAGCGGGGCGATCGGGCAGGCACCGCAGGCCGGTCTGCGGGCATGGCAGATACGGCGGCCGTGGAAGACGACCCGGTGGGAGAGCATCGTCCACTCGCTCTTGGGGAAGATCGCGGCGACGTCGGCCTCCACCTTCACCGGGTCCTCCTGCACGGTCCACTTCCAGCGGCGGACGAGCCGCCCGAAGTGGGTGTCCACCGTGATGCCGGGGACCCCGAACGCGTTGCCCAGGACGACGTTGGCGGTCTTGCGGCCCACCCCGGGCAGTGTCACCAGGGCGTCGAGCCGGCCGGGGACCTCCCCGCCGAAATCGTCACGGAGCGAGGCCGACAGACCGATCAGGGACCGTGCCTTGGCCCGGAAGAACCCGGTCGGACGGATGATCGCCTCCAGCTCCTCAGGGACCGCGGCGGCCATGTCCTCGGGGGTGGGATAAGCGGCGAAGAGCGCGGGGGTGGTCTGGTTGACCCGCAGGTCGGTGGTCTGGGCGGACAGCACCGTCGCCACGAGGAGTTCGAAGGGATTACGGAAGTCGAGCTCGGGGTGGGCGTACGGGTAGATCTCGGCGAGCTCCCGGTTGATCCTGCGGGCCCGGCGCACCATCGCGAGGTGGGTCTCCGGCTTTCCCGGCTTCTTCGCGGATGCGGCCCCTCCCGCCTTCTTCGCGGGTGCGGCATCTCCAGGCTTCTTCACCGGTGCGGCCGTCCGCCGCGCCCCGGCCTTCGGCGCCGTGTTCCGGCCGGTCCGCTCCGAGGCGCCCCGCGCTCGGCCGGAGTCGTCGGCGGCCTTCTTCCGGCGCCCTGCGGACTGTTCGCCCACAGCGGAATTCACTTCTTCGGACACCCCATCAGCCCCCTTGGACCTGCGCACTCACCGGCGTTTCGGACACCCGGCCAGCCTAGGGCCAGGCACCGGCATCCGGGCCGGTCACCGCGTTCCCCCGCCCGATCGGCCCCCCTGCCGTAGGGTCCGGCACGCCCGTGCGTCAAACTGGTTTGTGATTGATCGCACTGTTTTACCGTCCTGCATCATGGGGACCACGCTTCCCTGAACAGGCCGACAAGGAGAGAACTCGTGGACGACGTTCTGCGGCGCGCCCCGCTTTTCGCGGCGCTCGATGACGAACAGGCCGCGGAGCTCCGCGCCTCGATGAGTGAAGTGACCCTCGCGCGCGGTGACGCGCTGTTCCACGAGGGAGACCCGGGGGACCGGCTGTACGTGGTCACCGACGGGAAGGTGAAGCTGCACCGCACCTCCCCCGACGGGCGGGAGAACATGCTGGCCGTCCTCGGCCCCGGTGAGCTGATCGGCGAGCTGTCGCTGTTCGACCCGGGCCCGCGCACCGCCACCGCGACCGCCCTGACCGAGGTGAAGCTCCTGGGCCTGGGCCACGGAGACCTCCAGCCCTGGCTGAACGCCCGCCCCGAGGTCGCGACCGCGCTGCTGCGCGCCGTCGCCCGTCGGCTCCGCAAGACCAACGACCAGATGTCCGACCTGGTCTTCTCCGATGTGCCGGGCCGTGTCGCCCGTGCGCTCCTGGATCTGTCGCGCCGCTTCGGCGTCCAGTCCGAGGAGGGCATCCACGTCGTCCACGACCTGACCCAGGAAGAGCTGGCCCAGCTGGTCGGCGCCTCCCGCGAGACGGTCAACAAGGCGCTCGCCGACTTCGCGGGCCGGGGCTGGCTGCGGCTCGAAGCGCGCGCGGTGATCCTCCTGGACGTCGAGCGGCTGGCCAAGCGGTCCCGCTGACCACCCGGCGGGCAGCGGTCGGAACCGGCTCGGCCGGAGACGGAGGAAACGGTTCGCTCCGGGGCTCCGCCACCCGTACGCAGTCGTCGAGAGGCCCTGCCGCCGGGAGCGGCGGGGCCTCTCGTCCGTTCCGCGTCCTGTCATCGGGACAGGATCACTGGATCAGCCCTCGCTCGGTCAGGTATTCGAGCTGGGCCCGCACCGACAGTTCCGCCGCAGGCCACAGCGAACGGTCCACATCGGCGTAGACCGCCGCGACGACCTCTGCCGGGGTGCGGTGTCCGGCCTCCACGGCCGTCTCCACCTGGGCGATCCGGTGGGCCCGGTGGGCGAGGTAGAACTCCACCGCCCCCTGGGCGTCCTCCAGCACCGGGCCGTGCCCCGGGAGCACGGTGCGCACGCCGTCGTCGACGGTCAGGGAGCGCAGCCTGCGGAGTGTGTCGAGGTATTCGCCGAGCCGCCCGTCCGGGTGGGCGACGACCGTCGTACCGCGCCCGAGGATCGTGTCCCCCGTCAGAACGGCCCGGTCGGCGGGCAGGTGGAAGGAGAGCGAGTCCGCGGTGTGGCCCGGGGTCGGCACGACCCGGAGTTCCAGGCCGCCCGTGGTGATCACGTCACCCGCCGACAGGCCCTCGTCCCCCAGGCGCAGCGCCGCGTCCAGGGCCCGCACCTTCGTGCGGGTGAGCTCGGCGAACCTGGCCGCGCCCTCCGCGTGGTCGGGGTGACCGTGGGTCAGCAGCGTCAGTGCGACACGTTTCCCGGCCCGCTCCGCCATGTCGATGACGGCCCGCAGATGCCTGTCGTCCAGCGGGCCCGGATCGATCACGACCGCGAGGCCGGAATCCGGTTCCGCGACGATCCACGTGTTGGTACCGTCCAGGGTCATCGCCGAGGCGTTGGGCGCGAGCACGTTGACCGTACGGGCGGTGGCGGGCCCGGACAGGACCACGTCACGGGGCTGGCCGGGAAGGGCCGCGGCGTCACTCATGCCCGGCCACCGCCCGCGCCCTCGCCGCCGACCGCACCGTCCGCGCCCTCGCCACCATCCGCACCGCCCGTGCCCCCGCCACCGTCCGTACGGGAGACACCGCCGACTGCGGTGGGGGTGGCAGGGATGTGCTGGGTGAACTCCTCGTGGCCCGGCCAGCTCAGCACCAGGCCGTCGCCCTCCAGCCGGGCCTCCGCGAGCACCGGAGTGAGGCCCGGGGCCTCTGCCGCGGCCCTCAGTGCCCCGGCGGCGGTCCCATGAGGCAGGAGCGTCCGCAAGGTGGCCACGGTCGGCGGCATCATCAGCAGCTCGCCCCGGTCGTACCCCGCGAGTGCCGCGTCCGGACGGATCCACACCGTGCGGTCGGCCTCGGTCGAGGCGTTCCGGGTGCGCTGGCCCTCCGGGAGGGCCGCGACGAAGAACCAGGTGTCGTACCGGCGCGGCTCGAACTCCGGGGTGATCCAGCGCGCCCATGCCCCCAGCAGGTCGGAGCGCAGTACCAGGTCCCTCCGGTCGAGGAACTCGGCGAAGGACAGCTTCCGGTCCACGAGTGCCTGGCGGTCTGCCTCCCAGTCGGCGCCGGTGGTGTCGCCGACCACCGAATCGGCCGTGGGCCCGGCGAGCAGCACGCCCGCCTCCTCGTACGTCTCGCGTACCGCGGCGCAGACGACGGCCTGGGCCCCGGCGGCCGTCCGGAGACCCAGCCGGGCCGCCCAGGTCTCCAGGGACGGACCGGACCACCGCACGCAACGGTCGTCGTCACGCGGATCGACACCACCGCCCGGATAGGCGTACATGCCCGCGGCGAAGGCCATCGAGGTGCGTCGGCGGAGCATGTACACGACGGGCCCCGCCCCGGCCGCGTCCGGTGCGCCGTCCCGCAGCAGCATGACGGTGGCCGCCCGCCGGGGCGTCACGGCCGTCAGCTCACCGCTGGCGAGGGCCCTGATACGGGCGGGCCATTCCGGGGGGTACCACTGACCGTTGGACATGGCCGGAGGCTATCCGGAACCGAGACGATGTTCGAGAGGCCCCGGGAACCGTCCGGGGTCCCGCACCACGGCCCGTACACACCGGCCCGTGCACACAGGTCCGTACGCACCCGGTCCCGCCCGGTCGGGTGGACCGGACGGGACCGGGCCGGAACGGCTGCTCAGTCCTCGGTCAGCTCGACCTGGATCTCGATCTCCACCGGCGCGTCCAGGGGCAGCACCGCGACGCCCACCGCGCTGCGCGCGTGCACGCCCTTGTCGCCCAGCACCGCGCCGAGCAGTTCGCTCGCGCCGTTGACCACGCCGGGCTGTCCGGTGAAGTCGGCGGCGGAGGCGACGAAGCCCACGACCTTCACGACCCGGGCGATCCGGTCCAGGTCGCCGACGGCCGACTTCACGGCCGCGAGGGCGTTCAGCGCGCAGGTCCCGGCCAGTTCCCTGGCCTCGTCCGGCGTCACCTCCGCGCCGACCTTCCCGGTCACCGCGAGCCGGCCGTCCACCATGGGGAGCTGGCCGGAGGTGTACACGTACACCCCGGACCGCACGGCCGGCTGATACGTCGCGAGCGGCGGGACGACGTCCGGGAGCGTCAGGCCCAGCTCGGCGAGCCGGGCCTCGACGGCGCCCGCCACTACGCCTTCTCCCGCTTCAGGTAGGCCACGAGCTGCTCGGGGTTGTTCGGGCCGGGAACGACCTGGACCAGCTCCCAGCCGTCCTCGCCCCAGGTGTCCAGAATCTGCTTGGTCGCGTGCACGAGAAGGGGCACGGTCGCGTATTCCCACTTGGTCATGGGCCGACTGTAATGCCTGGCATACACGGCCTCGTGCGTAGCCCGGCCACCGACTGGTTAGGCTCGAAGGTGTGAGCAGGTTCCAGGTCGTCAGCGGCAAGGGCGGTACCGGTAAGACCACGGTCGCCGCCGCCCTCGCGCTCGCCCTCGCGACCGAGGGCAGGCGCACCCTCCTCGTCGAGGTCGAGGGCCGGCAGGGCATCGCCCAGCTGTTCGAGTCCGAAGCCCTTCCCTACGAGGAACGCAGGATCGCCGTGGCGCCGGGGGGCGGTGAGGTCCACGCGCTGGCCATCGACGCCGAGCTCGCCCTCCTCGACTACCTCCAGATGTTCTACAAGCTGGGCAGCGCGGGCCGGGCCCTGAAGAAGCTCGGCGCGATCGACTTCGCCACCACCGTGGCGCCCGGTGTCCGGGACGTGCTGCTCACCGGCAAGGCCTGCGAGGCGGTACGCCGCAAGGACAGGCAGGGCAGGTTCGTCTACGACTACGTGATCATGGACGCCCCGCCGACCGGCCGCATCACCCGCTTCCTCAACGTCAACGACGAGGTGGCGGGCCTGGCCCGGATAGGCCCCATACACAACCAGGCGCAGGCCGTCATGCGGGTCCTGAAGTCCCCCGAGACGGCGGTGCACCTGGTGACACTGCTGGAGGAGATGCCGGTCCAGGAGACCGCCGACGGCATCGCCGAGCTGCGGGCGGCCGGTCTGCCCGTCGGCCGGGTGGTGGTGAACATGGTCCGGCCCCATCTGCTGGACGAGGAAGCGCTGCGTACGGCTTCGGGCGGCCGGCGCGGGGAGATCGGCAAGGCCCTGACCCGGGCGGGGGTGAAGGGGGCGGCGTCCCTGGTCCGGCCCCTGGTCGAGCAGGCCGCCGAGCACGCCCGGCGAGTGGAGCTCGAACGCGGACAGCGCGCGGTGCTGGCCGGTCTCGGCCTGCCCACCGCCGAACTCCCGCTGATGGGCGAGGGGGTGAGCCTCTCCGCGCTGTACGAGATGGCGACGGAGTTCCGCAAGCAGGGCATGGGCGACGGGTCCGTGGACGAGGCCGTACAAGGGGCCGGGGAACCCGGACGGCGGACCGGAGGCGGCCCGGGGGACGGCGGGCACCAGGACGGCACCCGGAGCGGCGGCCCGGGACGAGGGGCGGGTTCATGACACCGGGCACCAGCAGCACGCACACCGGCGCCGTACCGCGCCCCGGCACCGACGGCACGCCCCGTCCGGACACCGGCCCCACGCCTCGTCTGGACACCGACGCGCTCCTGGACGATCCCGGGATCCGGATCGTCGTGTGCTGCGGCTCGGGCGGTGTGGGCAAGACCACGACCGCGGCGGCACTGGGCGTACGGGCGGCCGAGCGCGGCCGCAGGGTCGTGGTCCTCACCATCGACCCGGCCCGACGGCTCGCCCAGTCCATGGGCATCGACCAGCTGGACAACGTCCCCCGCCGGGTCGAGGGCATCGAGGGCGACGGCGAACTGCACGCCATGATGCTGGACATGAAGCGCACCTTCGACGAGACGGTCGAAGCGCACACGGACGCCGAGCGGGCCCGGGCGATCATGGAGAACCCCTTCTACCAGTCCCTGTCGGCCGGTTTCGCCGGCACCCAGGAGTACATGGCGATGGAGAAGCTGGGCCAGCTGAGGGCCCGCGACGAGTGGGACCTGATCGTCGTCGACACCCCGCCCTCACGCTCGGCGCTGGACTTCCTGGACGCGCCGAAACGTCTCGGCTCCTTCCTGGACGGGAAGTTCATCCGGCTGCTCATCGCCCCCGCGAAGATCGGCGGGCGGGCGGGGATGAAGTTCCTCAACGTCGGCATGTCGATGATGACCGGCACGCTGGGGAAACTGCTCGGCGGCCAGTTCCTGCGGGACGTCCAGACGTTCGTCGCGGCGATGGACTCCATGTTCGGAGGGTTCCGGACCCGGGCCGACGCGACGTACCAGCTCCTCCAGGCCCCCGGGACGGCCTTCCTCGTGGTGGCGACACCGGAGCGGGACGCGTTGCGCGAGGCCGCGTACTTCGTGGAGCGGCTCGCCACGGAGCGGATGCCACTGGCCGGCCTCGTACTGAACCGGGTGCACGGCAGCGGGGCCGCCCGCCTCTCCGCGGAACGGGCCCTGGCCGCCGCGGAAAATCTTGAGGGCTCCGGCATTGTGGATCAGCCGGCCGGGAAGGCTGGCCCATGTGCGGGCCCCGCGGACCTCACCTCTCCCGAGTCCGCCGGAGCCCCCGAGCCCCGCGAATCCCCCGGATCACCGCTCTCCCCCGAGCACTCCCACGAACCGTCCCCCGGCCGCACCCCGCGCGGGCGCGGGGCCGCCGAGCCGCGGCCCCAGGCACCGCCCGGTCCGGCGCGTACAGCAGCCGGTGACCCCGCACGAGAGGACATGACGGAAGAACCGGCCGACAGCGCGACTCCGGCCGGTACGGCGCTTCCTGACGGAGCGTCGGACGTATCGGTCGAGCAGCTCACAGCGGGCCTGTTGCGCCTGCACGCCGAACGCATGCAGGTCGTCGCGCGCGAACAGCGCACGCGTGACGGCTTCACCGCGCGCCATCCCGAGGTGCCGGTGACCGCGGTGGACGCGCTGCCCGGAGACGTGCACGACCTGTCGGGCCTGCGCGCCGTCGGAGAACGGCTCGCGACCGGCAGCGCCTGACGCCGGTCCGCCGCGCACCGCGGCTCCGGCGCCGTCCGCACAACCGGGAGCGCGCGCTCACCGGCGCCGGGTGCCTTCGGCGCGGGCCGGGGGCTCCCCCGTCAACCCTGGTGGAAACCCTGGCAGATCGGCGCGCGGAGTCGGACGCGGCGTCGCCCCGAGGCGGAGGACGGCGGCTCGTCACAAGGCGGAGGACGTCCGCGTACCGGCGTACGGGGACGTTCCGGCAACGCCGCGAGATGCCCTGCCCGTCTTCGCGCACCCGCCGGGGAACACGGGGCGGCCCTTACCCCACGGCGGCGTACGTCTCGTGCAGTTCGTCGTCGTCCAGACCCACCGCCGCGGGCAGCATGCCCGTGGACCGCTCGTATTCGCTGCGCGCGGTCTCCAGCAGCCGTCGCCAGGACGTCACGGTGGGCCGCCGTCGCAGCAGCGCGCGGCGCTCCCGTTCCGTCATCCCGCCCCACACGCCGAACTCGACGCGGTTGTCCAGCGCGTCGGCCAGGCACTCGGTCCGCACCGGGCAACCGGTGCACACCGCCTTGGCCCTGTTCTGCGCTGCCCCTTGTACGAACAGTTCATCCGGATCAGTAGTGCGGCAGGCTGCCTGCGCACTCCAGTCGGTAACCCAGCCCATGCCGGCGCCGTCCTCTCCCGAATCGAGGCTCCCCCACGGCGGCAGCGGCATATTCACCGCTGCCAGTTGAGGACGTTACGGAAGGTGGGGACAGCACAACACCCCCTTCGGGCCCAATCTTGAATGGCCCGAACGGACTATGCGTACACGGGAGATCACCCAGAGGAGTGACCTATGGACATGCCTGACCATCCCGACTGATATCGGGACAGGATACCCAATCCGCAACGGACATTCAGCGACACACAGGGCGAATTCGGGAGCGCCTCATGTGTGGCTGAATTACGCGAGGGGCATGCACGGGGCTTGATGCGCCGTTGGATTGCTGTGACAGTTGAGAGCAGCTTAGGCCAAGGCCTGCCCGTGTGTCCGGCGAATGCCGAGGGAGACGGTCGCTGTCTTCGGACCGTCATGTCCCGGGGCTCTCCGTACCGGTCGTCCGGCCGCCGTGTCCCGGGGCTCTTCGTACCGCCCGTCCGGCCGACGCGCCCCGGGCCCCGCCGCCCGGGGCCGGGCCCCCGGCGCCGGATCCCGCCGCTCCCCTCCTCACGGGCAGAGGCTCCGCGGCCCGGCCGGCCTGCGCGGGAAACCGGACCGGGGCGGCCCGCGGACCCGCCGGATGTCACGGTCTGGTACTCGAAAGGCCCCTCGGGCCCCCACTCCCTCGGAACGCCGTATCCGACGGATTAGGCTGCCTCCATGCCAAAGAAGCGCTCAGGCGGGGGTCTCAGCACGACCCAGCAGGCCGCCAAGTTCCTCGGGGTCGCCGCGTTGTCCGGAGCTGTGCTGGCGGGCATCGCGCTGCCGGCCGCCGGGGCGCTGGGACTCGCGGCCAAGGGGACGGTCGAGGGATTCGACGAGATCCCGGCCAACCTCAAGACTCCGCCGCTGAGCCAGCGGACCACGATCCTGGACAGCGAGGGCGGCCTCATCGCGGTCGACTACTCGCGCGACCGGACCGTCGTCCCGCTCAAGGACATCTCGCCCCACATGCAGGACGCGATCATCGCGATCGAGGACTCGCGCTTCTACGAGCACGGGGCGGTGGACCTCAAGGGGATGCTGCGCGCGGTGAACAGCAACGTGCAGAGCGGCGAGACCCAGGGCGCGTCGACCCTCACCCAGCAGTACGTGAAGAACGTCTTCGTCGAGGAGGCGGGCGACGACCAGGAGAAGGTCCTCGAGGCCACCCAGCAGACGATCGGCCGCAAGGTCCGTGAGCTGAAGTACGCGATCCAGGTCGAGGAGGAGCTCGGCAAGAAGAAGATCCTGGAGAACTACCTCAACATCACGTTCTTCGGGCAGCAGGCGTACGGCATCGAGGCCGCCTCGCAGCGTTACTTCTCCAAGCACGCCAAGGACCTCGACGTGGGAGAGGCGGCCATGCTGGCCGGCCTCGTCCAGTCCCCGAGCCGTTACGACCCGGTCAACGACGCCGAGGAGGCGACCAAGCGCCGCAACACCGTGCTCCGGCGCATGGCGACCGTCGGGAGCATCTCGCAGGAGGAAGCCGACAAGGCCATCGGTACGCCGATCAAGCTGAAGATCAAGCAGCCCAGGAGCGGTTGCATCACCGCGGTCAGCGGCGCCGGTTTCTTCTGCGACTACGTGCGCAAGACGATCCTCACGGACCCGGTTTTCGGGAAGACCCCGGAGGAGCGCTCCAAGCTGTACAACCTCGGTGGTCTCACCATCAAGACCACTCTCTCGCCGCGTGCGCAGCAGGCCGCCAACGAGGCCGCCACCTCGAAGGTCTCCAAGGCCGACAAGGTCGCCGCCTCGGTGGTCCAGGTCCAGCCCGGCACCGGCAAGATCCTCTCGATGGGCCAGTCCCGCCCGTACGGGCTCGACATGAACCAGCACCAGACGGTGCTCAACCTCGCCGTCAGCAACAAGCTGGGCGGCAGCACCTACGGCTTCCAGGTGGGGTCGACCTTCAAGCCGTTCACCGCGGCCGCCGCCCTGGAGAAGGGGATCAGCCCGGCGCAGACCTTCGACACGCCGTGGAAGATCCCCGTCCCGAAGAACACCTACAAGACCTGTGAGGGCGGCTCCGCGGGCGAGGGCACCTGGTCGGTGCAGAACGAGCTGGAGTCCGAGAAGGGCGCCTTCGACATGATGGGCGCGCTCGGCAAGTCCATCAACACCTACTTCGCGCTGCTGGAGCAGAAGGCCGGCCTCTGCGAGACGCTCACCATGGCCGAGAAGCTGGGTTACCAGCGCGGCAACGGAGAGCC
Organism: Streptomyces nitrosporeus; assembly: GCF_008704555.1. Classification (NCBI taxonomy): domain Bacteria; kingdom Bacillati; phylum Actinomycetota; class Actinomycetes; order Kitasatosporales; family Streptomycetaceae; genus Streptomyces; species Streptomyces nitrosporeus. The sequence continues at coordinate 4,145,965 of NZ_CP023702.1, read as the reverse complement.
GCTCACGGCGGACCCCGCCATCACGCTGGGCACCACGGAGAGCACCCCGCTCGGTATGGCCGCCGCGTACGCGGCGTTCGCCAACCGCGGCACGTACTGCACGCCGGTCGCCATCGAGTCCATCACGGGCGCCGACGGCAAGGCCGTCAAGGTGCCCGAGTCCACGTGTTCACGCGCGATGAGCGAGCGGACCGCGGACATGATCAACCAGATGCTCAAGGGCGTGGTCCAGGACGGCACCGGCACGGCGGCCGGCCTCACCGACCGCGACAACGCGGGCAAGACGGGTACGACCGAGCAGCGTAAGGACGCCTGGTTCGTCGGCTACACCCCGAACCTCTCCACCGCGGTGTGGGTCGGGTCCGACGGCGGCCAGAAGGTGCCGATGTACGACATCACCATCGGCGGCCAGTACTACGACAAGGTCTGCGGTGGCTGTCTTCCCGGTCCCATCTGGAAGACGGCGATGACCGGCGCGCTGAACGCCTCGGAGACCCCGGCCTTCAACCCCGTCGACGTGCCGCGGGCGAAGAAGAAGGAAGACAAGCCGAAGAACGACAAGGACAGGGACAGGGACAAGGGCCGCGAGGGGAACCCCGGCGACAGGGCCGGTGGCGACACCCCCGGCGGGATCACCATCCCGCCCGGCTTCCTCGGCGGGGCCGGCTCCGACCGGCGCGACGCCGGCAACGGTCCCTGACGCCCGCCGCCGGTCTCCGGCGGACGGACGTGTACGGATGTGGAGGAGGGGCACCCCGGCCGGGGTGCCCCTCCTCCACATCCGTACGTCTTCTTCGTCTCCGCGCACGTCCCGGCCTCGGCCCCCTCCCCACCGGAGAGGTACGCCACGGGCCGGGCAGCCCCCTCGCCGTACGCGCCGGTGGGAGCCGGAGCGCGGGGACGGGCATCCGGCGCCTCAGCCCGCCAGGAGCTTCTTCACCGCGGCGGCCACCCGGCCGCCCTCCGCGCGCCCCGCGACCTTCGGGTTGACGGCCTTCATGACGGCGCCCATCGCCCGCGGCCCCTCGGCTCCGGCGGCCCGCGCCTCCTCGACGGCCTGCGCGACGATCGTGTCCAGCTCGTCGTCGGAGAGCTGCCGGGGCAGATAGGCGTCGAGCAGCTCGCCCTCCGCCCGCTCCCGCTCGGCCTGCTCCGCCCGTCCGCCCCGAGCGAAGGCCTCGGCCGCCTCACGGCGCTTCTTCGCCTCCTTGGCGATCACCTTCTGCACCTCGTCGTCGGAGAGCTCGCGGGCCGACTTGCCGCTGACCTCTTCCTTGGAGATCGCGGTGAGGGTGAGCCGGAGCGTGGACGAAGTGAGCTCGTCACGCGCCTTCATGGCCGTGGTGAGGTCTTCCTTGAGCTTGGACTTGAGCGTGGTCATACAGCGATTGTGTCAGGTACGGAGCACTCGCCGCCCGCCTGTTTTCCTCTCGCGGCACCGTGTCTGCGACGATGGCCCCATGCGCGCACGCTACGGAGTACCCCTGAAAGTCACGGCAGTCGGCGCAGCGGTCGGGGCCGCCGGCCTCGCCTACGCGGCCGGGTTCGAGGCCCGGTCGTTCCGGCTGCGACGGGTGGCGGTTCCCGTACTCCCGCACGGGGCGCGGCCGTTGCGTGTCCTCCAGGTCTCCGACATCCACATGGTGAGCGGACAGCGCAAGAAGCGGGCCTGGCTCCAGTCGCTGGCCGGGCTGCGCCCGGACTTCGTCGTGAACACCGGTGACAACCTCTCGGACCCGCAGGCCGTGCCGGAGCTGCTCGACGCACTCGGCCCGCTGATGGAGTTCCCCGGGGTGTACGTCTTCGGCTCCAACGACTACTACGGCCCCAAGCTCCGCAACCCCGCCCGCTACCTGCTGGAGAAGGCCCAGGGCAAGCACGGGCTCAACGGCAACGCCCCGGCGACCGGCGCCGTCCACAACCCGTGGGAACCCATGCGGGACGCGTTCGACGAGGCGGGCTGGCTGAACCTCACCAACACCAGGGGCAGGCTCAAGACCGACGGCCTGGAGATCGCCTTCACCGGCCTGGACGACCCGCACATCAAGCGGGACCGCTACGCCGAGGTGGCCGGCGGTCCCGAGACGGGCGTCGACCTGTCGGTCGCCGTGGTCCACGCCCCCTACCTGCGTTCGCTGGACGCCTTCACCGCGGACGGCTACCCCCTGATCCTGGCGGGCCACACCCACGGGGGCCAGCTCTGCATCCCCTTCTACGGGGCCCTCGTCACCAACTGCGACCTGGACACGGACCGGGTGAAGGGCCTCTCCAGCCACACGGTCGGCGACCGGCGCGCCTACCTGCACGTCTCGGCGGGCTGCGGCACCAACCGCTACACCCCGGTGCGCTTCGCCTGCCCTCCGGAGGCGACCCTGCTGACCCTGACGCCACGCGACTGAGGGTGAGGGACGGGTCACGCAGCGGCCCGCCCGGGCACCACGGAAACCGGATTTCGCCTCCGGGCGCCGGTGGGCTAAAGTAATCGTTGTCGCCGGGACAAACGGTGGACATCGGGGTGTAGCGCAGCTTGGCAGCGCGCTTCGTTCGGGACGAAGAGGTCGTGGGTTCAAATCCCGCCACCCCGACAGCTGAAACACCAGGTCAGGGACCTGATCCACTTAGTGGATCAGGTCCCTGCGTGGTTTCCTGGGGCGCCTTGGGAGCCGTTTGGGAGCCAAGTGCAGGAAAGCGGCTCCCCAGGCCCCTGCGTTGGATGGGGCAGCCACCGCGCAGCAAGACGTTCAGACTCCCCTGTCTCGAAGGGGTCGCACTGAGCGGGCCCTCGACAGAGAATGCAGTACGGTCGCGCTCACACGGGTAGGCACAGAGAGGAGGGGCCATGTCGTACGAACCAAAGCTCGCAGCGGCGCTGTCCGGCGCGACGATGGCCCAGCTCTCTCACTGGCGTCACGCCTCAGGCGCAGGAGGCGCAGTCCTCGTCCCAGAGATCTCAGCTATACGGCCCATCCTGTACTCCTTCCGAGATGTCGTCGCACTGCGAACCTGCGTACGCCTCCGGCAGGAGACCTCGCTGCAGCGGATCCGTCGCGCAGTGGACTCCCTCAGGGACGATCTGGGTGAGCGAGAGCACCTCTCGGCCTACCAGCTCGTCACCGACGGGGGCACGGTGTATTTGGCCGATCCTGACCATGCCGTCGACCTGATCGGCCGCAAGGGTGGCAAAAGCAACCTCGTCATCCACCAGCTCGTCGATGTCCTAGCCCCGTTCTACCGAAACGGCCGACACATTCCCGACCTGCTGTCCCCCCGCCCAGATGTCGCCGTGGATCCATCCGTACGCGGCGGTGAACCGGTAATCCGTGGCACTCGCGTCCCCGCAGCCGAGGTCGCGGCCCTGATCCGAGATGGAATTCCTCCGGAGCAGATCGCCGACTTCTTCCCCGGGGTCAGCGCCGGAGCAGCACTTGAAGCAACCGACTTCACCGATTACGTCGACAGCTACGCCGGAACGCCAACCGGCGCAGGCGCGGGTACGAGCCGAGGCGCCGCTTGAAGCTGCTGCTCGACGAGAACGTGCCACGCCCTATGGCCGACATCGTCCGCATCCTTCTCAAGGCTCATGACATCCTGCACGTGCATGACCTGCCTGGATGGGCTGGCACCAAAGACATCGAGCTGTTCGAGAAGGCCCGCGCTGAAGGCTTCGACGCAGTCCTTACCAACGACACCAAACAGATGAGCCGGCACCTTGAAGTCGCGGCGATCGCTGCATCCGGGCTCCATCGGATCGAGTACCGACAGAACAACAAGCACGGCGGGCTGGTTGGCCTGGGCTCGGCCATCGCCACGGTTTGCGCGGGTCTCCCCCACGCTCTGGCCGAGCTATCGGTCGCAGACGGCCAACGTCTGGTCTCCCTCACCTCTGTCGACCCAACTCGCGCCACCCGTGTCCGCACCGTCGACCCTCAGGTGGACGCACCCAAATTCTGGCCCACGGGCTGACCCGCCACGGCTGTTCCGACCGCGCCGTAACCTCCAGTTCCAGACGGTGCCGTGCTCACGCGAAACCGGCCTTCGCAACCTCGAGAACCTTCTTGTTCGGGCTGGAGAAAATGGCGTATATGTTGTCGACTGCGGCGGTCGAGCGAAGCGTCAGTCGCGTGTCTCCCGACTGAGCGCCCGGGACGACCGTGATCGTGAGCTCGCCCCAGGTGGGGAACCTTCTGTACGTTCCCGTCACCTGCCCGAGGTCTGCGAGTGTCCGCACGTCCTTGAACCCTGCGGTGATGAGGCCCTGTTCGCAGCGGGTAAGCCACTCCTCGCGCTGCCCGGCAACCACGAGGACCTCCTCCATGCTCTTACGGATTGCCACATGACTCTTCCAGAGGGCGGAACATTTATTCGACTCGGCAGAGCATGACAGTTTCGAAGCTCGCGTAAGCCTCCTTCTGTGAGCGGTGCGCAGCTGAGCCGAGTCTTTCTGAAGGGGTGCCCCCGCCACGTACGCTCTGGACGTCCGGCGCACGGGGGGCACCGTGGGTCATTTCTTCACCGTCGACGACCGGGCGGCCACACCCCCTCCGCGTAGTCCTGCCCCGCCCAGTTCTCGCCGCGATGGAAGACACACAGCACATTCGAAGAGGGCGGCCAAGCTAGTCCCTGCCGGGTGGGGGGGCCTTGACTCAAGGCCGTGTAACAAGGCCCGCGTAGCCCACGGCTCGGCGATGCATGGGCATTGCCGAGCCCAAGCCCAGCTATTACCGCATCTGAGCCAGGAGCTGTACGGTCAGGTCAGCACATATTCTACCCCTCCCCAGAAGCTGACGCTACATCAGTACCGTTCGCCGATAGGCCCAGCATCAGGACGTTGACCTGCGTCGATGCGGCTACATATCAGCTTCCAGCAGATCTTCAATGATTACTGACGCTGAACTCGTGGTGTCGTAGGGGGTGACGGCTGGCCGGTGGCTGCGGTATCACCGAAGTCATGCGGTATCCACAAGGGGGCGGGCTGTCCGCCGAACGGCAGCAGTTCCGCGAGGAGTTACGGCTCAAGGCGGCCGAGCGGTTCGCCCTGGGCGAGGGCAGTACCGCGATCACCATAGATCTGCGGGTCAGTGTCCGCTCGGTCCAGCGATGGCGTCACGCGTGGGCCGAGGGCGGCCCTCGATCCTTGCGGTCGCAGGGGCCGGCGTCGCTGCCGAGGCTGAGCGATCAGCAGTTCACGCAGCTTGAGGCGGAGCTGGCCAAGGGGCTCGGCCGCTCATGGCTGGGAGGACCAGCGCTGGACGCCGGCCCGGGTCAAGACGGTGATCGGCCGGCGCTTCCATCTGACGTACACGATCCAGGGTGTGCGGAAGCTGTTGGTGCGTAACGGCTGGTCCTGTCAGGTTCCGGCCCGTCGTGCGATGGAGCGGGACGATGACGCGGTCGCGGGGTGGGTCAAGGAGGTGTGGCCCCGCGCGGAAGGTCAGCGGTGGCCCGTGAGGCATGGCTGGTCTTCGAGGACGAAGCAGGCTTCTCCATGACGCCACCGCACGCGAAGACGGGGCCTTGACCCCGGGTTCTGGACACGGGTTATGCGGCTTGCTTCAGCGTGGTTGACGTCGTTCGGAGGGCGTTCTCGTAAGCGATGGGGCTGCGGTGTCCGAGGCGGGAGTGACGGCGTCGGACGTTGTAGCGGTGCAGCCATCGGAACGCGTCGAGGCGGGCCTCGCGCTCGCCGGTCCAGTGCTTGCGGCCCTGGAGGGTCTTGCGTTTGAACGTCGCGTTGAAGGACTCGGCAAGTGCGTTGTCCGCGCTGGAGCCGATCGCGCTCATGGACTGGCGGACGCCGGCCTGGTTGCAGGCGTCGGCGAAGGCCCGGCTGGTGTACTGGGCTCCATGATCGGTGTGCAGGACAGCTCCGGCAAGGCTGCCGCGGGTGCATCTCGCGGCGGCCAGGGCGTCGATGACGAGATCGGTGCGCATGTGATTCGCGATCGCCCAGCCAGTCAGACGCCGTGAGGCGAGGTCGATGACGGTGGCCAGATAAAGGAACCTCCCGCTCTCCAGGGGGAGGTAGGTGATGTCACCGACGTACTTCGTGTTCGTTTCCCTCGCGGTGAAGTCGCGGCCGATCAGGCCCGGGGCCTTCGCCGCGGCCGGGTCCGCGACCGTGGTGCGGTGTCTTCGTCGCAGCCTCACGCCCGCCAGATCGATGCTCCGCATCACGCGTGCGACCCGCTTGTGGTTGACACGCTCGCCGTCCTCGCGGAGCTCGGCGGTGATCCTGGGGACACCGTAGGTGCCGTCCGATTCCCGGTGCACGGCCCGTATCCGTGCGGCGAGATGGGCGTCGGCCGCCTGCCGGGCTGCCCGGCAGGCGGCGGTGCGGCGCCAGTAGCAGAAGCTGGAGCGGGCAATGCCCAGGATGGTGCACAGCCGCTTCACGCCGTAACGGCGCTGGTGGTCGGCGACGAACTGGAAGCGGTTCACCAGCGCGTCTCCCCGGCGAAATACTTCGCCGCCTTCCGCAGGATCTCGCGCTCTTCCTCCAACTCGCGGATCTTCTTGCGCAGGGCCGCGTTCTGCGCCCCCAGCGCAGTGGGCGGCTCGACGGACGCCTCGGCCCGACGTCCCCGCGGCCGACTCGCACCGGCCGCCCTGACCCAGTTCCGCAACGTCTCCGGGTTCACCCCCAGATCAGCGGCGGCCGACCTGATCGTCGCTTCGGGCCGCGACTCGTACAGCGCGACAGCGTCCGCCTCGAACTGCGGCGGACAGTTCTTCATGACCACGAGATGTCCGTTCTCAGATCCTCAGGACCCAGTGTCTCGTGTGTCCAAGATCCGGGGTCAAGGCCCGGAGACCGTCAGTCGGTGCCGTCCTTGATCATGACCAGCCGCGAACTTGCCGCCGAGATGCGGCGCCGGTACAGCTCCGAGCCGGCGGCACGGGACTACCTTACGCGGCTTCACTCGCTTGCCGGGCCTTCCCCCTTTGTGGTGGACACGCGGTCATTGATCACGCGGCGAGCGTGAGCTTAGCGGTGTGGTGTCGTCGTTCGTATTCGTCGGGGCTGAGGTGGCCGTTGGCGGAGTGCCGGCGGCGGGTGTTGTAGCGGGTCAGCCATGCGAAGACGGTTCTTCTGCAGGTGGCGGCGTCGCCGTAGTCGCGGGCGCCCTGGAGGGTCTCGCATTTGAGGGACGCGTGGAAGCTCTCGCAGGCCGCGTTGTCCGCGCTCGAGCCGACCTCGCCCATCGACCGGGTCACCCCGAGTTGGTCGCAGAGGGCGGCGAAGGCCCTGGCCCCGTATTGGGCTCCGTGGTCGGAGTGAAAGACCGCGCCGTCCAGGCCGCCGCGGGTGCGGGCGGCCATCTTCAGGGCGTCGGCAACCAGGTCCGTGCGCATGTGGTCGGCGATGGACCAGCCGACGGCCTTCCGGCTGAAGCAGTCCAGCACCGTAGCGAGATAGAGGAACTCTCCGTTCTCCAGGGGCAGGTAGGTGATGTCGCCCATGTATTTGATGCCGGGTTCGGGTGCGGTGAAGTCCCTGCGGAACAGGTCCGGGACCAGTGCGGCCGACGGGTCGGAAACAGTGGTGCGGACGCGTCTGCGCAGGCGGACGCCGGTGATGGAGAACGTGCGCATCACCCGGGCGACGCGCTTCTCGTTGACGTGCAGACCCTTGTCCTTCAGCTCGGCGGTGACCCGCGGGGAGCCGTAGGCGCCGCCGGAGGCCGCGTGGACTTCGCGGATCCTCGCGGCCAGGCGCTCATCGGCCCGCTGCCTGGCCCGCCTGGTCTGCAGGCCGGACAGCCACTTGTAGTAGCTGGACCTGTTCACCTGCAGGACTTCGCAGAGCCGCTTCACCTCGAAGGCGTCCCGGTGGTCGTGGACGAACTCGAAGCGGCTCACCAGTTCGTCTCGCCGGCGAAATACTTGGCCGCCTTGCGGAGTATGTCCCGCTCGGTCGCCAGCTTCCGCTCACTGGCCTCGAGCTCGGCGACCCGGGCCTCGAGCTGCCGGATCCGCTCGTCAGGCTCCGCGGCCGGCGTCGCCTGCGTGGCCCGGACCGCTGTCCTGGCGCCCCGGGCGTCCGGGGCGCCGCTGCGGAGTTCCTGGGAGCGCAGTACCCAGTTCCGCAGAGTGTTCCTGTTAATGCCCAGGTCGGCGGCGATGCTCTTGTAGGTCGCCCCGGGTGTGGACTCGTACAGGGCCACGGCATCAGCCTTGAACTCGTCCGAGTAGTCCTTCATCGCCATCGGCGGTCTTCTCGCTTCCTCCGGATCAAGCAGATCCAGTATCAGCGTGTCCACCACTCAGGGGGAGGCCCCGCCGAACAAAAACCGGGCTTCATGCCTCGGTAGAAGGTCACGCACACCTGACTGGAGTTTCTTTAGCCTTGAACTCCTGCAACGCACCAAGGGGCTCGCTCATGGAGCGGGCCCCTTTTTCGATGCGTTTCTGAACTCACTAGGCTACGGGCTTGGGCAGCTCATAGGCCGAATCGCTCTTGAAGTCTGCAAGGCTCTCGCGGAGGCGGTCCTTGTCTTCATCAGTGTAGTTCGCGCTACTCCCCGCGAGCAGGTAGGCGATGAGTTCCGCCGTGCGGTTGTAGTTCTCGTTTCGGGCAACAATTCGATCTCCTGCAGAGACGAGCACGTCGCGCCACAGCGGGCTGTGCATGTCCCAGTTGATCTTGTTGAGCCGCTTGATTGCCTGGACGTTCTTAAGACCATAGCGTCGAGTGGCCACGAGGAGCCCGCGCATGACCGCGATTTGCGCTGCAGGCTTCAGCAGCAGGTTGTCGGTTTCGTTCTTGCGAAGCGTGGAGATGAGGTCCGGTGCATCGACGGCTTCCTTGAAGACGCTGATGTGCTCAAGGAGGCTGGTCCACCACTGCGCCACATGGTCGTAAGCGGCGTCCAGTTCATGGTCACTCGGGCGGACGACGCGGTCCTTTTCCTCGAAGTGGAAGCCGTTCTCCTTGCAGATCGCCTTGACGGTCTCGTATACGGCGCTGACGGTGGTGATTTGAGAGCTTCGGTCCGACAGAGTGTTGCTCCTCCAGTTGACGATGAGCTCACCCTTGGAGTCCGCAACACTGAGGGGCTCCCCGGCCGCGAGGAGCTTGCGGGTGAGGATGGAGTACCCATCATCCTCGCTGGTGATGATGTTGTCGCTGCGCCCAGTGGGCTTGGCCGACCGGTTGATTTTGTTGAAGATTCGCCGAGTGGTCTCCGACCCGTAGAACGGGATGAAGATCACGGCCAGCTCATCTTCCCGCACCGCGCCGACGAACGGACCAGTAATCTCCTGCCCCTTGTCGTTCACGCGGTTGATGAGGGCACGCAACGCTGACCATCGGTGCTGACCATCCAGAACGATCAGGTCGCCGCCATCGATGGTCAGGACGCCCAGTTGCTGGATGACCTCGTTGTACGCCGCTGGCGTCTCTCCGTTGAGCCACTTACCGAACGACTCATAGGCGAAGACGTTTGGTTCGTAGACCAGGACGATGATGGAGCCGAAGAAGCGGTCCTCCGCATTCGCGAGATAAGGCACGATCTCCTCGCGGACTCGCTTGTCATTGAGCGCCCGCTGAAGCCGCTCTTCGATGCTCAGGTTGGCCCAGTCGTCGCCTTTGCTTGCCGCGCGGGCGATAGCGGCAAGGTCTGCGGCGCGCAGCTTGGCGTTGTAGTACTCAATGGAACCCATCTTGCTCTTAATCGCCGGAACAGTGGTCGCCATGTTCACTTTCCTTGGTGGTGGTGTACCGGATGTGGTTGCACAGAGGGTGCAGGTCACGGATGAGGCGCTGTTCAAGAGCCTTCTGGTGCTCGCCGTGAGCCAGCACCCATGAGAAGCAAATGCACCCGGCGGGCCGTCGCAATGCGCGACGGAGCCGCTGGTTGTGGCTGTACTCGTAGTGAGCGTGAAAGCGGTGATACAAGTTGTCGCTTCGGCCGATGTACAGGGAGCCCCGCATGTCATGGATGACGTAAACGCCACCCTGCCTCGGCACCGCCAGAGACTGACTCGGCCGGTAGGGAACCGAACCATCTACTGCCAGAGCAGGAGCTTCAAGGAGCGCGTTCTCATCACGCACCTCAGCACCCGCACCGCCCACCACCATCGCTACCTCACGATTGTTTGCACAAACTTCTGACGCGTCTTCACCATGGCACCGTTTGTGCAAACTGGCAAGCTCTGGCCACAAACAGACGGTCAGTCACATGCGTCCATCGCCGCACACGGGGGACCGGAGAGGGGTCAATCGACGCGCTCATGCACGGGCCGCCCTGGACGCGACGGACAGTCCTGAGGGATAAACGTGCAGGTCAGCGGCGTCGTAGCAAGGTCACGGAGGGGGGTCGATCGCGTTCGGGAGAAGCGGTCTTGAACAAAGTCAGGCTGCCCCGGACCTTCTGCGGTGAGCCGGAAGCCGGAGTGTTGTTGGAGGAGGTTGCGGCGGGGCCGGGCCGAGGACGGTCAGGAGGTCGCTAGAACCCTGGGAGGGCCAGCCGCCCGCACGGAAGGCAAGTTCCACACCAGTGTCTGGTGACAGGCTGGATCGACTTGACCGAACCAGGTGGTGTCTCACGGGTCGAATGACCCAGAATGCGGGGGAGAGCGATCGGAAAGCAGCCGTATCGGTCTGGCTGCCAGGGCAGTTGGAAGGTGCAGCCTGATGAGCAAGGTCCCGGAGAACGGTGAAAAGATGGCGTCCGAGGCCTCCGGTCCTGTAGCCAGCGAGGCTGCTCAAGCCGAAGCAGGCCCCGTCAGGTCCGGGCCGTCTTGGAAGCAGGTTGCCGTAGCGGCCGGCAGCTTTGCTGTCACCGTAGTGGGCACAGTCGTCGTCACCCTCGCCGCGACACACAACTCCGCACGTAGGGCGAACGCGGCGGCTTACGCCCACGGCCTCCTTGACGGGGCCAAGGCCGCAAGCAACGGTTACGACTTCGACGAGGATGACGACTACTTCGACGAGGACGACGACTAACCGATCTGGCGAACGGCGTGAGGCTGCCCTTCGGCCTTCGGGCAATACCAGAGCCGGGGGCCAAACAGGGGGCCAAACGCAGCAGCCGCCGCATGACTGTCCCGGACAGTCATGGACTGTCATGGAGGGCAACAGGCAGGTCAGCGGCCCCAAAGTAGGGTCACAAGGCGCCTGATCGCGTTCGGGACGAAGAGGTCGTGGGTTCAAATCCCGCCACCCCGACAGCTGAAATATCAGGTCAAAGGGCAGGTTATCTACGGAGAACCTGCCCTTTGCCGTGTCCGGGCCGCCCTCTTTCGCAGGTGCGGGAGCCCGGGGACGTGGCTGCCGTTGTATGCCCGTCGGCCCTTCGGGCCTGTTCCCCCCGCCGTGTGTCTCCGGCCGTGCGTGTGTCCCCCGGTCGGTAGGGAGGGCTCGCCCTCTCCCGTCGGTACGGATGCCGGCCGGTGCCGGCCTGCGTCGGGTGTACGAGGGAGAGCGCGGGGAGCGCGAGGGCCGTGGGGCGTCGGCGGGGAGGTTTTCACACGTTTCCGGGCTCGCAGGATGCTGCGAGGCGGCTCGCAGGAAGCTGCACCTCGTTCGGGGCGAGGGGGAGGCGGGGCCTGGGACAGTGGAATGACCAATCCCCATGCGGAAGGAGCCGGCAGATGGCCCAGAAATCCACGGGCGGGAGTACTCGGAATCCGTTGGCCGGGCTGACCGGCCTGCTGATCGCTCTCGCTTGTTCTCTCGTGATCCTCGACGGCGCCGCACAGATCGTGGCGGTGTCCGTGTTCGCCCTCGGAGCGCTGTTCAGCGCCCGTTCGCTGGCCCGGGCCGCCAGACGGTAACCGGCGCGGGGCGGCGGGGGCCGCGGGATCTCTCCGACGGGGGTCGGAGCACCTGCTCCACGGTGCTCCGACCCCCGTCGTGCCGTCCGGGAGCGGTCGTCCGGGAAGCGCCGTCCGGATGGACGCGCCGTCCCGGGAAGCTACGTCCGGATGGATACGCCGTCCGGGAAGCACAGTCCCGGACGGAAGCACCGTCCCGGACGCACGCGCCGCTCAGATCCAGCTGCGCTCGCGGGCGAGGAGTGCGGCCTGGAAACGGTTCGACGCGCCCAGCTGCTGCATCAGGGACGCCACGTACTTGCGGTACGTACGCACCGAGATGCCGACGTCGCGGGCTCCGGTCTCGTCCTTGTCCGCCGTGCACAGGGACTCCAGCACCCTGCGCTCGATCTCGCCGGGGCGGTCGTCGGCCGGCTCCGGGCCGCTCTCGCCCGACGGCGGCGGAGGCTCGTGGGCCTGGCCCCACATCCGTTCGAAGAGTGAGACCAGGGTGGCGACGAGCCCCGGCTCCCGGGTGAGCAGGGCACCGCGGCTGCTGGCGGCGGGGTCGATCGGGGTGAGCGCGGCGGCCCGGTCGAAGATCAGGACACGTTCCAGCGGCAGCCGGGAGATCCGGATCTCCGCTCCCTTGGCGATCAGTTCGTGCAGGTACGCCATGGTGCCGGGATCGTCCAGCGCGGCGGCCCCGATCAGGGTCCGCATCCGTATGCCGCGACGCAGGATGCGTTCGTCCGCGGGCCGGGACGTCGCGACGACCTGAGGGGGGATCAGCCCGCTCGGCCATGTGGTGAGGCTCTCCGTGCGGGTGAAGAAGGTCAGTTCGTCGATGGCGGCGCGGACCCGGTCGACTCCTTCCAGACGCTCCATCGTGGGGCGGTCGTTCCCGGCGACGGCGTTGTCCGCCGGTGCGGGGTTCCGCTCCGCGAGCAGTGAGGCGACGATGTCGTTGTCCGCGACCGCGTTCTCCAGCTCCGCCCGGACCAGGGCCACCCGGCGCTCGACGAGGGCCTCGATCGCCCTCGCCGGGGCGACGGGGCGCAGCAGGCCGTCGGCACTGGTGGCGAGTCCGAGTCCGACGGCCCGTTCCCGCAGGGCGCGCGTCGGCTCCTCGTCCGGGGAACGGTGTTCGGCCGGCTCCTCCAGGCCGGCTCCGCCCGTCCGCAGCAGTGCGCGGTAGAACGCCTCCTCCTCCGGTCTGACGCCCAGAAACTCAAGACTCGTGTGCGGCATGGTTCCCCCCAATGGCCGACGACTTCCGGTCGTTCTCATAGATCTATCAGGCTGACCAGGCAAGAACGATGTAGATCGTCAGGTCCGTTCAAGCCAAGGGCAGAAGATGCGCAGGAAGTGACATCGGCGGGCGCAGCAAGCTGCGCGCAAGTCCCCTCCCGCTCGGGCTTCCCGGACAGCAGAGTTGTGGTCACAAGGAGCCGCCGGGAACACACCGGAAGCTCCGGGCAACCGGACCGGAACGGGCCGGATTCCAGATCCACACGTATCGATCAGGGGGAACAGTCATGAAGAAGCGCTTCGCCATCTCGCTCGTCGCCACCGCCCTGCTCAGCATCGCCGGCGCCGGTACCGCCCAGGCGGACGCCCCGGCGGGCCCCGCGGCCGAGGTGGTCTCCACCGCCACGACCGGCGGTTCCGCCCTTCTCCAGCTGTCCTCCCTCCCCGAGCTGATCCTGGACGAAGTGGTGCCGGCCGTCCCGCTGATCCACGACTGGATCTAGCCACCACGACGTCAGCCGTCCGTCAGCCGTCCATCAGCCAGGACCTCGGCCAGGAACAAGGAGGGAACCCCCGATGACCGCCTACTCGGTCCTCGTACCGTTCGTCCCGAGCAGACCCGAGCAGATGCTGCCGTTCGCGGGACTCGTGCACTGGACCGGTGCCCACCGGCTGTGGCAGGGGCAGAGCCTCTCCACCGAGTCCCACCAGGGGTTCGCCTACGCCGCCGGTGCGGGATTCCGGGTGCCGGCGGGGCTCGGAGTGACCCTGATGCCCCTGCGGCATCCCACCGAGGCCGCGCTCCAGGCACGATCGCTCTCCCTGATGACCGGCGAACCGGTCCTGGCGGGGTACGGCCCCGGAGCCCCGGGTGTGCAGCAGGCACTGCTCGGTGCCCCGTACCGCAGTCCGCTCACCGCGGCCCGCGAGTACCTGGGCGCCGTACGTGCCGCGCTGGCGGGGGGTCCGGAGGTGCTGGACGGTACGTACGTGCACCAGGAGTCGCTGCTGCGGCCCGTGCCCGGCCCGAAGGTCGAGCTCGGACTCGGTGTGCTGCGGCCCGGGATGGCCCGGGTGGCCGGCGAGGTGGCCGACGCGGCCATCACCTGGCTGACGCCCGCCCGTTATCTGCGGGAGCACATCGTGCCCGCGGTACGGGAGAGCGCGGAGAGGACCGGACGGCCCGCCCCCCGTGTGGTGGCCATGGTGCCCCTCGCCCTGGAGGCCCACGACCGCGACCCCGTGCAGCTCGCCCTCGCGTCGAACCGGAACCATCTGCGTGCGGCGCACTACCGCGACATGCTCCGGCGCGGCGGTGTGGACCTGCCGGACGAGGTTCCCGAGGGCACCGGACCGCCCGACGACAACGAGCTCCTGCAGGGCAAGGCACTGATCGCCGGCGACGCCTTCCTGTACGGCGGACCGGACGGGCTGCGGGCCGGGCTGGACGCCTACCGGGAGGCGGGGGTCGACGAGATCGTCCTCAACGTCACCGGTGTGGCCCGGGTCTTCGGGCCACAGGCGGCCACCAAGGAGCTGCGCGCCCTGCTGACCCTGCTCGGCCTGGCCGTCTGACCTCGCGGCAGACCCGGCCGCCCTCCTCGCGGGTACCTCCCCGCGTCCCCTGGACTTCGCACGTACGCGCTCCACCACCCGGACTTCGCAGGCAGCCCCCTGCCGTCGGCTCCTCACGCACTCACGTTAGGCATGCTCATGACACATTCTTCGGCCAAGGCCCACGCCTTGCAGTGGGGCACGGGACGTCCCGTGTCCGCCCTCTCCGCCCGTCCGCCGTACACCTCGACCGTCGTCCTGGAGGACGCGTCCCACCTCGACGCCCTGCTCGGCTCGGGTGTGGCCGGCCCCGGAACCACCGTCCTCGTCCCCGGGGACGAGCCGAGCGCCGAACCCGTACGCCACGAGCCGACCGGCGCGGAGATCATCACCTGGCAGGGCTCGCTCGGTGAGCCCGGCGCGGAGGCGGGGCTGCACCCCGACTTCTACCTCCAGGTGCAGGCCTACTCGATCACCCCCTACCTCTCGGTGCTGGGTCCGACGCTGGTCCGGATCACCGAGGAGGCCGACTTCCAGGCCTACCTCGACGACGCCGGACGTGCGCTGGACCAGGGCGAGTTCTCCGAATACCTCACCCATCCCGCGGTACAGCTCGGGGACCTCTCCGCGCTGGGCGGCGGCCCCGGGGAGGACGGACCCGGCCTGCGGCTGTACGTGGCCGCCGACGGCACCGTCAGCGTCTCCCCCGGTGGCGCCCCGCTCGGCCCCGTCGGTACCCCGCGCGACGAACTGCACCGCGCGTGGCAGGAGTTCCCCGACGCACTCGGAGCGGTGCCGGACAGCGCCTCCCGGGCACGGGAGCTGGCCTCCCGTCCCTGGACCGGTCGTTACCTGGCGGCTCTGGGCGCGGTCAGGGAGGCCGTGACCCGCGGTATGGAACAGCCCCGCGTCTCCGGGTTCGGCGGCCGCATGACCGAGGCGCTGAACGGCTTCGCCGAGCCCTTCGACCGGTCCGCCACCGCCCCGCTGCTCCTCCACAACGGCGAACGCGCCCTGATCCACCACCCCGTGGACCGCCGCACCGTCGCCCTCTCCACCGACGCGGCCCTCGCCGCCGAGGCGCTGCTGGTCACGGGCTCCGCTCAGGAGGCCGCCCGGTACGCCGCCCCGGACACCGTCGACGCCGTCGCCGCCTACTTCGCCGGCATCGGCCTGCCCCTCACCGAATCCGCCGAGCCCCGCACGGTCACCGAGGAGGTGAACGCCTGATGGGCGCCATGCTGCTCAGTCCCGCCCTCGCGGGCACCCCGCTCACCGGCCGCGCCGCCGAGGCCGTCGCCGGGCTCGGAGAACAGGCCGTCCTGTGCGACCTGTACGACGAGGCGGGAGCCCCCGTCTACCACGACATCGCCGGCACCACCCCGCACGAGGTACGCGAACTCCTCGCGGCCCTGCGCAGACTGCCCGGCCCGGTGCTGGACCTGGCGGCCGGCTCCGGCCGCCTGACCTTCCCCTTCCTCGGTCTCGGCCGCGAGGTCACCGCCCTGGAACTGTCAGAGGACATGATCGGGCTGCTCCGTGAGCGCCTGGCCGCCACCCCGCCCTCGCTGCGCGGACGCTGCACACCGGTGCGGGCCGACATGAGCGACTTCGCCCTCGGCCGCCGTTTCGGTGCCGTGGTGCTCGGCACCACCTCGGTCTCGCTGCTGCCGCCCGAGGCCCGCCCCGGTCTCTACCGCTGTGTACGGGAGCACCTCGCCCCCGGCGGACGCTTCCTGATCACCACGGTCGAGGTCGATCCGGCCGCCGACGGCACGGACGAGTCCGAGATCCTCGCGGAGGGCCAGAGCGGCCGTACCTACCGCATGATCGAGCAGTGGAGCGCGGGCGCCACCACCCGCACGGTCACCATGATCCCGGCCGAGCCGCCCGCCGAGGGCCCCGTCACGGTCGCCACCACCACCATCGGCGTCCTGCCCGCACAGCGGCTCATCGCCGAGCTGGAGCAGGCCGGTTACGCCGTCCGCTCCCTCACCCCCGTACCCGGTGGCGGACGCCACCACGACGTCCTGCTCGAAGCAGAGGCCCTGTGATGACCGAGACGACCCTGACACCCCTGCCGGAAGAGGCCGGCACGCGGTCCCACCCCGCGCTGTGGACCTCCCTGCTCCCTCCCTCCGCCCACGGCGACGACAGCATCTGCGCCGTCTCCGCCCAGGGCATGCGCGTACGTTTCGCCGACGGAAGCGAACTCCTCGACGGTGACTCCGGGCTGTGGAACGCCAATCTGGGCCACGGCAACGAGAACATCGCCCGTGCCGCCTACGAAGCGCTCCGCGACGCCTCGTACCTGAGCGTCTTCCGCTACGAGCACACCTACGCCCGGCGTGCCGCCGAGGCCCTGGTCGCGCTCTGCGGAGCCGACCACTTCGCCCGGGTGCTGTTCTCGACCTCCGGGGGCGCCGCCAACGACCTGGTCATGAAGACGGCCCGGCACTACCACGCACTGAGGGGACAGGCGTCCCGCAAGATCGTCGTCGGGCTGCGGGGCAGTTACCACGGGCTCACCTTCGGCGGGTTCGCCCTCACCGGGGAGAACCTCGGCCAGCAGGTGTACGGCGTCGACCAGCGCCTGGTCCGCCATGTCACCCCCAACGACCCGGGCGACATCGAGAAGCTGATGCGTGCCCAGGGCCGCCAGGTGGCCGCCGTCGTGGTCGAACCGGTGCTCGGCAGCGGTGCCGTACCCCTCACGGACGAGTACGTCGACACCCTGCTGAGGCTGCGGGACGAGTACGGCTTCCTGCTCGCCGCCGACGAAGTGGCCACCGGGTTCGGCCGCACCGGGGACATGTTCGCCTCCCAGCGCTGGAGCGGCCGGCCCGATCTGCTGGTCACCTCCAAGGGGCTGACCAACGGGACCTGCGCCGCCGCGGCCGTGGTCGTCTCCCGCGAGGTGGCCGACGTCTTCCGCGACGAGGACGCCACGCTCACCCACGGCGAGACGCAGGCGGGCACCCCGGTGACCTGTGCCGCGATCCTCGCCACCATCGAGGAGATGCGGCGGCTGGACGCGGTGGCCCTCGGCCGGCGTGCCGCCGAGGTGCTCGGCACCGCTCTGGACCGGCTCGTCGAGGGGCACCCCCTGTTCGACTCCGCCGACGGCCGCGGGCTCTTCCGGTCGCTGCGGATCCGTACGGCCGGGGGCGGGCTCCTGCCGCAGGCCGAGGTGCTCGGCCAGATCGCCGCCATCCGCGCGGCGGGGGCGATCGTCCACGCCGGTGTCCACGGTGTGCAGATCATGCCGCCGCTCACCGCGACCGACGCCGAGATCCAGGAACTGGTCGAGGCCGTACGCACCGGTGTCGAGCACTTCGCGGGAGGCATCCGGTGAACATCGCCTGGTCCGGTTCCACCCGGCTGCTGGTCGGCTCCGCGGGGCTCGCCGACTGGCTGGAGGACTTCGAGGACGCCCGGGGAGACTCCGGCCCCGCCGGCACCGCCCTGCTGCTCGACCCGGCCGTGGCCGAGAGCTCCGTCACCGCCCTGGTGACCGAGGAACTGGACCGGGCGGGCCACACCGTCCGGCGTATCGTCCCCGACGGCGACGGCGGCCCGGACGAGATCCTCGCCCTGGCCGGCGCCACCGCCGACGCCGGCCTGATCGCGGCCGTCGGCGGAGGATCCCTGATCGACCGGGCGAAGCTGCTCGCGGTCGCCCACGAGGACCCACGGGCCCGCGCCGCCCTGCGCACCACCGGCCGCAGCGGGCTGCTGACCCTCGATCCGCGTACCCGCAGGTCACGGCCTCTGCTGGCGGTACCCACCACCATCGGCACCGGCGCCGAACTCAGCCGGGTCGCCTGCCTCCCGCACAACAGCGGCAAGCGGCTCGTGATGAGTGACGCACTGGCACCGGACGCGGCCCTGCTCGACCCCTCGGCGACCGAGACACTGCCGGCGGACCTCCTGGTCGAAGGCGTGCTGGAGGCCCTCTTCCGCACGATCGGCCCGTACATCGGCAACCTCCTGGACCGCCCGGTCGAGGACGCCCTCTCCGAGGCGGCGGCGACCCAGCTGGTCCGGCTGGGCGGCGAAGCCGCCCGGCAGCTCGCGGCGGGCCGCATGCCCGGCGCCGAACTGCGGACCGACCTCGCCCGGCTCAGCGGACTCACCCAGTCCACCTGGTTCTCCTACGGCCGAGACCTGTTCAGCACCGAGGGCTGGATGATCGCGAACGAACTGTCCAGCGCGCTCGGCGCCCGCAAGATGACCGCGGTCGCGGCTCTCCTGCCCTCGCTGTGGCAGGCGGTCCTCGCCGGAGACACCCGGCTCGGCTCCGCCCCCCGCCTACGGCGGGTCTGGGACCTGCTGCGCTCGGCCGACAGCAGCGGCGACCCGCTGCCCGCCGAGCCGGCAGCGGGCATCAGCGCCCTGATGGACCGCTGGGGCGTGGCACGGGACCTCACCCTCACGCCGCCGCTGCGCGAAACGGTCGCCCGCCGGACGGTCCGCACCTGGGGCGCCGGGCTCCCGATGCTCGGCGGACTGCGGGCGGCGGACGTGAACGCCCTCCTCACCGCGGCCGCCTGAGCGGCCGCACCCACAGACTTCCGCGCCGGCCCGGCGCGGGGAACGCACCACCGCTCGGCATCCGGCCGAGCCCTACGAAGGAGAAACGTCATGAACGAGAAGTTCGAGAACACCGCCCTCGACCTGGACAGCCTGGAGCTCGGCCTGCAGGAGCTGGAGGCCATGGAGGCCCCCGGCTGGTGGACCACCGGCGGTGTCGTCGTCGGCGTGTCCCTCGTCTCCGTGGTCCTCACCTGATCCTCCCGGACCGACCGGACCACCGTCCCCACCCACCACGCATCACTCACGGAAGGAAGCAGTCATGAACGAGAAGTTCGAGAACACCGCCCTCGACCTGGACAGCCTGGAGCTCGGCCTGCAGGAGCTGGAGGCCATGGAGGCCCCCGGCTGGTGGACCACCGGCGGTGTCGTCGTCGGCATCTCCATCGTCTCCATCGTCGCCACCTGATCCACCCGCAGCACCCGCAGCACCAACCACAACTCACACCCACGGAAAGGACATCGCCATGAACGACAAGCTCGACACCGTCGCCATCGACGCGGACAGCCTGGAACTCGGCCTGCAGGAGCTGGAGGCCCTCGAGGCCCCCGGTTTCTGGGAGGGCGTCTCCATCGGCATCGCGATCTCCACGGTCACCATCGCCACCTGATCCACCCGCAACACCCGCAACACCAACCACAACTCACACCCACGGAAAGGACATCGCCATGAACGACAAGCTCGACACCGTCGCCATCGACGCGGACAGCCTGGAACTCGGCCTGCAGGAGCTGGAGGCCCTCGAGGCCCCCGGTTTCTGGGAGGGCGTCTCCATCGGCATCGCGATCTCCACGGTCACCATCGCCACCTGATCCACCCGCAACACCCGCAACACCAACCACAACTCACACCCACGGAAAGGACATCGCCATGAACGACAAGCTCGACACCGTCGCCATCGACGCGGACAGCCTGGAACTCGGCCTGCAGGAGCTGGAGGCCCTCGAGGCCCCGGGCTTCTGGGAGGGCGTCTCCATCGGCATCGCGATCTCCACGGTCACCATCGCCACCTGATCCACCGCCCGGCGCAAGCCGAGACGGATCGAGAGGACCGGGCCGGGCCGGGAGAACTCCCGGCCTGGGCCCGGCCCTCGGCCCTCCCCCTCTTCACCATCAGGACTTCCGGAGCACCTCATGACACGACACGACAGGAGTGCCGGCGATGACCACGAATGACGCCGCCGTCTCGCTGAGCCACCTCACCAAGACCTACAAGGGCGTCACCGCGGTCGAAGACCTGAGCGTCGACATCCGCGCCGGTCGCGTCACCGGTCTGCTGGGCCGTAACGGAGCCGGCAAGACCACCACCCTGAGGATGCTCCTGGGACTGGCCACCCCGACCGCCGGCACCGCCACCGTCCTCGGCAAGCCGTACGCCGAACTCCCCCACGCGGCCCACCGGGTGGGCGTCAGCATGGACGGCATGGGCGGCACCCCCGGCGCCACCGTCCGAGGCGAGCTCCGCATCTGGTGCACGGTGCTCGGACTCCCCGCCACCCGCGCCGACGAGGTCATGGAGATCACCGGCATCGCCGACGCCGCCACCCGCCCGGTCAAGGGCTGCTCGACCGGTATGCGCCAGCGGCTGGCCCTGGCCGCCGCGCTGCTCGCCGACCCCGAGGTGCTCATCCTCGACGAGCCGGCCAACGGCCTGGACCCGGACGGTATCCGCTGGCTGCGCGACACCCTGCGTTCGCTGGCCGGAGAGGGCCGCACGGTCGTGGTCTCCAGC
This sequence comes from Streptomyces nitrosporeus, assembly GCF_008704555.1. Classification (NCBI taxonomy): domain Bacteria; kingdom Bacillati; phylum Actinomycetota; class Actinomycetes; order Kitasatosporales; family Streptomycetaceae; genus Streptomyces; species Streptomyces nitrosporeus. Next base: position 4,125,077 of record NZ_CP023702.1, on the reverse strand, counting down.
CATCAGCTCGCCGAGCTGGAGCAGACCGTCGACGACGTGGTGATCATGCAGCGTTCGCTGCGGTACGCGGGCACCCTCGACGACCTCACCGGTCACGGCGCCGTCCGTCTGGAGGACCGCTTCTTCGAGCTCGTCGACCCCGCCGCGACGGCCCCCGCGACCCGTACCCCCGCCACCGCGGCCCCGGCCGCGGCCCGCACTCCGGAAAGGATCACGTCCCGTGCGTAACCTCGTCGCCGGCGAAGCCCGCAAGGCCCTGACCGGACACATCTGGTGGTACCTGCCGCTCGCCGGCGCGTGGCTCTGCCTGATCAGCACCTTCGGATACGTCTCCGGAGGCGAGAAGGCCATCGCGTCCGGCTCCACCGCCCTCGCCGTCAGCCAGGACGTCGCCCGTGCCTGGATGATGATGTTCCTGCTGGCCTCCGTCTTCGGGGCCGTCGCCGTCACCCGCGACTACGGCTCCGGGACCATGACCCGCTCCGTGCTCCTGGCCGGCTCGCGGACCCGCCTCTTCAGCGCCAAGCTGATCGTCGCGACCGCCGCCGGCGCCCTGTTCGGCGTGCTGGCCGCGGCGCTCGGCACCGCCAGTGTCTACCTCGCCCCGGGGGCGTTCGGCTTCGAGGCCGCCGTGGACGGTGAGACCGCCCTGATCCTCTTCGGGGTCTTCGTCTGCTGCACACTGGCCGGCCCCTGGGGCGCGCTCGTCGGCTGGATCGCGCGCAACCAGACCGTCGCCGTGGTCACCCTGCTCCTCCTCACCCTCCTCGTCGACCCGGGGCTGCAGCGCATCGTGCCCGAGGCGGCCCAGTACCTGCTCACCATCGCGATGAGCTCGATCTACCGCGATGTGAAGCCCGATCTGCTGTCGCTGCCCATGGCGTACGCCGTGACCGCCGCCTGGCTGATCGCCGCCTTCTTCGTCGCCCGCCGCCTGGTCCGTACCCGCGACATCGCCTGACCGCCCGCCGCCGCGCGGACACCGCCCTGCCGGCGCCACGCACGCGCCGCCCGCCGATCCGAGGTGCTCCCACCATGCCCGCAACCCTGTCCGCCGCCGCGCCCGACCTGGAGCGGCCCCGTACCGCCGGTGACGTCGCCGTGCACGAGCCGCTCACCGAGGGCGCCCCGTGGGTGATCCAGCGCGGCGAGCACCAGCACTTCCGCACCAGCGAGAACGTGGCCCGGCTGGTCCGCCTCCTCGACGGCAGCCGTGACCACGACCAGCTCGCCAGCGAGCTCGGCCGGCCGTGGACGCCGGACCACGTCGACCGGGCGGTCCGCAACCTCGCCGAGTCCCACCTGCTGGACGACGGCACTCCCGCCCGGCGCGTACGGCGCGTCCGCTTCGCCGGGCCGCTGACCATCCAGTTCACCCTGCTCAAGCCGGAGCGGATGCTCCGCCGCCTCACCCCGCTGATCCGGCCGCTGACCCACCGCGCGGTCCTCGCCGGTGCGGCGGCCGTCATCCTCTTCGGCGTCCTGGCCCTCGCCGCTTCCGGCCCCACCCTCGGCGCGGCCCTCAGCCGGCCGATGCCGCTGTGGTCGTACGCCGCGGTGATGCTCGGCGTCATGCTCACCACCGCCGTCCACGAGATGGCGCACGGCGCGGTCCTCACCCACCACGGGGGCAAGCCGAGCCGGATGGGCTTCATGCTCTTCTACATGTCGCCGGCGTTCTTCTGCGACGTGTCCGACGGCTGGCGGCTGCCCGCCCCCCGCCAGCGCGTCCAGGTCGCCCTCGCCGGTATCGCCGTCCAGGCCGTGGCCGCCGGGGCCGCCGGCATCACCGCGCTGTTCGTGCCCGCCGGGCCGCCGCGCGACACCCTGCTGCTCGTCTCCCTCGTCAATTACATGACCTGCCTGGTCAACCTGCTGCCGCTGGTGAAGCTGGATGGCTACATCGCGCTGATGAGCCACCTCGACATCTCCCACCTGCGGGAGAAGGCCATGACCGATGCCCGCAGGTTCCTCGCCCGGGTGCTGTTCGGCGGCCGTGGTTACGACCGTGAACTGTCCGGCCGCCGCTGGGCCGTCCCGTACGGACTGGCCTGCCTGCTCTTCCCGCTCTACCTCGTCTCGACCGCCCTGACCCTGTGGTCCTCGATCTTCCAGCGGCTGGGCATCGCCGGTTCGGTGCTGATGCTGTGCGGCCTCGGTTATCTGCTGTGGCGGCTCGGCAAGGGCACCGCCGTCCTGGTCAAGGACGCGCTCCGGGCGGGCGCCCGTCCGTTCCGCATCGCCGCCGCCGGGCTGCTCGCCGCGGTGTCCTTCGGCCTCGTCGCCACCCTCGTCCAGGTCCCCGCCACCGTCTCGGCCGGTTACACCACCGAGAGCGACGGCAGCCTCAGCCTGCTGGTCCCCGAGGGCGGTTCCGGCTTCGAGCTGGAGGAGGGGACCTCGGTGACCCTGCGCCGCTCGGGTCTGTTCAGCCGCCCCGAGGTCGGCACGGCCGAGCTCGGGGAGCCCGTCGGGCGCGAGACGCTGGCGCCGCTGACCGCGATGCTCCCGGTCGACAACGACCGGCCGTGGCTCGCGATGCGGGCGTACCCGCTGGAGCGCGGGGCCACGACGCCCGCCGCGGACGGCCCCGACCACACCGGCGTCGCCGAGGTGAAGGCAGGCGACCACCCGCTGTGGAAGTGGTTCGCCGTCTCCTACCTCGGCCCGATCCTGCCCTGATCCCCACCCCACCGACTTCTGGTACGCCGCTCCGGAGGACCCGCCATGTCCCTGCGCCATGTTGCCCACTGCCCGCCGGGCACCCCCTTCTACGACCGTCCCGCCGCCGTCACCGGTGAGGAGGTCTTCCCCCTCGCGGCGGCCGAACCGCCCGCCGGCTGGACGCGCTCGGCGATGGGCGAGTGGACCGCGCTGACGCCTCCGGACCCCCGGCTCCCCACGCAGGGCTGGAAGATCCACGTCTCGGCGACCGCCGGGAGCGCCCCCGAGGTGCTCGACGCCGTCCGCGACTACTGCTTCCGGCGGTCGCTGCTGTTCAAGTTCCTCACCACCCCCGGGATGCTGATGCTGCGCAACAGCAAGTACGGGGACCGGGGGAGCAGCGGCAAGTTCATCACCCTCTACCCCCGCGACGAGGCGGAGCTCCGGCTCGTCCTGGAGGAACTGGACGAGCTCATCGGCGGCCGGCCGGGCCCCGCCGTCCTCAGCGACCTGCGCTGGCGCCGCGGTCCGCTGTACGTCCGCTACGGCGGCTTCACCCTCCGCATGGGCCGCGGCCCCTCGGGCGAATCGGTCCCCTGCATCGAGGACCCGGACGGCAACCTCGTCCCCGACGTGCGCGGCCCCGCCTTCCGGCCCCCGGCGTGGGTGCCGCTGCCGCCGTTCATCGCGCAGGCGCTGGCCGACCGCAACAAGGGTGGCGGGCTCGGCTCCTTCCCCTTCAAGATCACCCAGGCGCTGCACTTCTCCAACGGCGGCGGCGTCTACCGGGCCACCGACACCCGCGACGGCCGTCCGGTGCTCGTCAAGGAGGGCCGGCCGCACGCGGGCCTGGACGACACCGGCGCCGACGCGGTCGCCCGGCTCCGCCATGAGTACGAGGCGCTGGCCGCGCTCGACGGGCTCCCCGCCTTCCCCCGCGTCCTGGACTGGCGCAAGGGCAACGAACACTGGTTCCTGACCCGGGAGTACGTGGACGGCGAGCCGCTCGGCAAGGAGGCGACCGCCCGCAACCCGCTGGTCCACGCCGTGACCGCGCGGCAGACCGCGATGAGTCTCGACGGGTACACGCGCTGGGCGCTGGACGTCCTGGACCGGATCGAGGACGCCGTCTCCTCCATGCACGAACGCGGTCTGGTCTTCGGCGACCTGCACCCCAACAACGTCCTGATACGTCCCGACGGCAGCATCGCCTTCATCGACCTGGAGACCACCCGGCCCGCCGAGGACCACACCGGGCAGGCCATCGGCGCCCCCGGCTTCGCCGCTCCCGCGGGCACCACCGGGACGGCCGTCGACCGCTACGCGCTGGGCTGCATACGCCTCAGCGTCTTCCTCCCCCTGACGGCACTGCTGTCATGGGCACCGCACAGGGCCGAGGAGCTGATCGCCCGGATCACCGAACGCTTCCCGGTTCCGGAGGACTTCGGGGCGCGGGTCCGTGCGGACCTGGCCCTCGGGGCCGGCGTGTCCGCGAAGTCCCCAGCGGCCGTACCGGGCGGGAGGCCCGGAGTGTCCGCGGTCCCGGCGGCCGGCGCGTCCGGGGAGACCGGGCCGCGCGCGGAACCCGTGGACGGACCGCTGGCCACCGCCGGACGGATCGGCGCGGGTGTGCTCGCCTCCGCCACCCCCGAGCGGACGGACCGCCTCTTCCCCGGTGACGCCGACCAGTTCAGCCACCCGGACGGCGGCCTGAACATCGCCAACGGCGCGGCGGGTGTGCTGTGGGCGCTGCACGGAGCGGGGATCGAGGTGCCCGAGCCGTACGTCGACTGGCTGGCCGAAGCCGCCCGCCGGGAGAGGTCCGCCCGCCCCGGGCTCTACGACGGACTGGCCGGAATCGCCTGCGTCCTGCACGACCTGGGCCGCCCCGACGCGGCCGCCGAGCTCCTGGACCGCGCCCTGGCCCGGCCCCGCGAACACCACCGGGACGGCAGCCCGGACCACAGCCTCGCGGCCGGTACGGCGGGGCTCGGTATGGCCCTGCTGCACCTCGCGGGCCGCCGCGGGGACGACTCCCTGGCCCGTGAGGCGCACCGGCTCGCCGACGAACTCGCCGACGGGCTGTCCGCCCGGCTCTCCGGTGACGGCGCGTCAGCGGCGTGGCCCGGCCCGGAGTCCGGCCGCCGCCCCGGCCTGCTGCGCGGCGGTTCGGGCGAGGCGCTCTTCCTTCTCACCGCCCACGGCCCGGACCACGACCTGCTCGACGCCGCCCATGCGGCCCTCACCCACGACCTGCTGGTCTCCGGCCGGCTGCCCGGCGCGCCCACGGCACCGCAGCCGCCGGCGCCCTGGCACGCGCACCAGCTGGCGTACGGCGGTGCGGGCCAGGCCATCGCGGTCCACGCCTTCCTGGCCCGCCGGCGGGATCCGCGGCTCACCGCCGTACAGGACGTCCTGCTGACCGATCTGACCTCGGAGTTCCATCCGGCCTGCGGGCTGTTCACCGGTAAGGCGGGCGCGCTCGCGGCTCTGGTGCACACCGACGACGGCTCGGACGCGACCCGGCGGGCGATCGGCGCCCTGACCGCCGGCCTGGAACTGTTCGCGGTGCCTCAGGAGGACGGGGCCACCGGCTTCCTCGGCGACCATCTGCTGCGGCTGTCCACCGACCTCGCCAGCGGCTCCGCGGGGGTCCTGGCCGCTCTGACCGCGGCCCGTAACGGGACCGGCGTCCTGCCCTGTGTACCGTTGGCGCCGGGCGCCCCGCCCGAGCCCACCGGGCCGGAACCTGTCCGGGCCGCGGCCGCGGGATGACCGGTCCGGTATCTCCGCCGCCCCCGCCCCTCACCGATCACCGTGCCCTCGGCCGCATGCCGGCACGCCCCCACCACGGAGTCCTCATGTCCACGCAGTTGCCGGTCAGCATCCACAAGACGGAGGACGCCCTGCCCTCGGCGTCACCGGAGACCGCGGTCGTCCGCCTCGTCTCCCTGCTGCCTCAGGACTGGTCGGTGAGTCCGGCCGGCACGACGGAAGCCACCGCCACCCTGACCGTCACGGCCCCGGACGGCACGACACAGGCCCAGGTCCTGCGTACGGTGGACGAGGCGCTCTCCGCCTCCCCCATGCAGGGCTGGGCACGTTCCTGAACCCCGGGATCCCGGGCGGCCGTACGGGCGGTCCGGACGCACCGTGGCGGCGACGCGGCATCCTCGGCGCGTCGCCGCCACGGTCGTGCCAGGGGCGTCAGGCCGCTGCGGGAGCCGCCTGCTCGGCGATCTGGCGGAGCACCTCGGTCAGGGAGGCGACGACCTCGGCGTCATCGGCGGGGTGGGTCTCGGCGAAGCGGGTCACGGAGCCGGGGACGGACAGCTTGGCGTCGGCGAGCACCGTGGCGCCGGCGATGCCGGCGGCCTTGCGGGCGTCGTCCTGGGCCCAGACGCCACCGTACTGACCGAAGGCGGTACCGACGACGGCGACGGACTTGCCGCTGAGGGCACCGGCGCCGAACGGGCGGGAGAGCCAGTCGATCGCGTTCTTGAGGACGGCCGGCATCGTGCCGTTGTACTCGGGCGAGAACAGCAGGAAGGCGTCGGCCCCGCCCGCGACCTCGCGCAGGCGGGCCGCGGCGGCCGGAACGCTGCCCTCGACGTCGAGGTCCTCGTTGTAGAAGGGGAGGTCGGCCAGGCCCTCGAAGAGCTCGACGTCGGTGCCCGCGGGCGCGTGCTTGACGGCGGCCTCGGCGAGCTGGCGGTTGTGGGAGCCGGCGCGGAGGCTGCCGACGAGGGCGAGGACGCGTACAGACATGGGAACTCCTGGAGAGGAAGGCGGCGAGACAAGCGGACCGTAGTCCGTTTAAAGTTCTACCACCTAAGCGGACCGTGGTCCACTTCCGCTGCTCAGGGGCTACCCTGGAGCCATGACCGGTCCCGCCACCCCTCCGTACGGGCCGCTCGACCCCGACGACGCGCGGGCCGCCCTCCCTCTCGCGGGCACCGGCGCCCACGGGACGCTCCGGGCGGACGCGGCACGCAACCGCACCCGCCTGCTGGACGCCGCCTCGCGCCTCATGGCCGGCTGCGGCGCCGCGAACCTGACCATGGAATCGGTCGCCGCCGCGGCCGGAGTGGGCAAGGGGACGGTCTTCCGGCGCTTCGGCGACCGCGTCGGCCTTCTCGTCGCGCTGCTGGACCACCGGGAGAAGCTGCTCCAGGCGGCCTTCCTCTCCGGGCCGCCCCCGATGGGCCCCGGCGCCCCCGCGGTGGAACGCCTGCACGCCTTCGGGCCCGCCCTGATGCGCCATGAGCGCGAGCACCTGGAGCTGACCCTGGCCTCCCGCGCGGACCCGCTGCGCACGTACAGCATGCCCGCGAGCCGTCTGCGGGTCAGCCATGTCGCCATGCTGCTGCGCCAGGCGCACGTGGAGGGCGACACGGAGCTGCTGGCGCACACCCTGCTCGGCTCGGCCGACGCCGCCCTCGTCCACCATCTGACGGTGGAACGCGGCCTGGGAATCGAGCGGTTGGACCAGGGCTGGCACGACCTCGTCGACCGCCTCGGGGCCAGGCTGTAGCCGGTCCTCCCACGGCCCGCCGGGGAGCCGGGCGGGATCCCGGTAAGCCGCCCCGGGCGGGAGAGCCGCTGGTTACGATATGTCCCGGCCATCCGACGTACCCCAGAAAGGGATCCCGCACCCATGCCGGCCGAGACATTCGAGTTCCAGGTGGAAGCTCGTCAGCTCCTGCAGATGATGATCCACTCGATCTACTCGAACAAGGATGTATTCCTGCGCGAGCTCATCTCCAACTCCTCCGACGCGCTGGACAAACTGCGTCTGGAGACCCTTCGCGACGAATCGCTCCGGGCCGACACCTCCGATCTCCACATCGCCGTCGAGGCCGACGAGGAGAAGCGCACCCTCACCGTGCGCGACAACGGAATCGGGATGTCGCACGACGAGGTCGTGCAGCTGATCGGGACGATCGCCCGTTCCGGTACGGCGAAGTTCCTCCAGGAACTGAAGGAGGCCAAGGACTCCGCCACGTCCGAAGAGCTCATCGGGCAGTTCGGGGTCGGCTTCTACTCGAGCTTCATGGTGGCCGACGAGGTCACCCTGCTGACCCGCCGCGCGGGCGAGGAGCAGGGCACCCGCTGGAATTCGGACGGCGAGGGCACCTACACCGTCGAGACCGTCGACGACGCGCCGCAGGGCACCTCGGTCACCCTGCGGCTCAAGCCGGAGGACACCGAGGACCGGCTCTTCGACTACACCTCCCCCTGGAAGCTCAGGGAGATCGTCAAGCGGTACTCCGACTTCATCACCTGGCCCATCCGCATGGCCGCCGTGACGCCCGCCGAGGACGGAACCGAGCCGGCGGCCGAGACCGTCAACTCGATGAAGGCGCTGTGGGCCCGGTCGAAGGACTCGGTGAGCGACGAGGAGTACAGCGAGCTCTACAAGCACATCAGCCACGACTGGACCGACCCGCTCGAAACCATCCGCATGCAGGCGGAGGGCACTTTCGAGTACCAGGCGCTGCTCTTCCTCCCGTCGCACGCCCCGCAGGACCTCTTCATGCAGGGCCACAAGCGCGGTGTGCAGCTCTACGTCAAGCGCGTGTTCATCATGGACGACTGCGAAGCGCTCATGCCGTCGTACCTGCGTTTCGTCAAGGGCGTGGTCGACGCCCAGGACCTTTCGCTCAACGTATCGCGCGAGATCCTCCAGCAGGACCGCCAGATCGAGCTGATGCGGCGGCGCCTCGCCAAGAAGGTCCTCTCCACGGTGAAGGACATGATGTCCGCCTCGCCGGAGAACTACCGGACGCTCTGGAAGGAGTTCGGCCGGGTCCTCAAGGAAGGCCTGCTCCAGGACTTCGAGAACCGTGACGCGATCCTGGAGATCTCCTCGTTCGCCTCCACCCAGGACGAGGAGGGCCTGACCACCCTGCGCTCCTACGTCGAACGCATGAAGGAGGGCCAGGAGCAGATCTACTTCATGACGGGCGAGTCCCGTGCCGCCATGGAGAGTTCGCCCCACATGGAGGCCTTCCGGGCGAAGGGGCTGGAGGTCCTCCTGCTGACCGACCCGGTGGACGAGGTCTGGGTGCAGTCGGTGCCGGAGTTCGACGGCAGGCAGCTTCAGTCGATCGCCAAGGGCGAGGTCGATCTGGACACCGACGAGGAGAAGGCGAAGGCCGAGGAGGAGCGCGAGAAGCAGCAGGAGGAGTACGCCGGACTGCTCGCCTGGATGACGGAGCGGCTGGGCGAGACGGTGAAGGAGGTACGCCTCTCCTCACGGCTCACCGTGTCCCCGGCCTGCATCGTCTCCGACACGCACGACGTCACCCCGGCGCTGGAGAACATGTACCGCGCCATGGGCCAGGAGGTGCCGCACATCAAGCGCATCCTGGAACTCAACCCGTCGCACGCGCTGATCAGCTCCCTGAGGAAGGCGCACGCCGAGCGGGGCGGGGAAGCGGACGCCGGTACGGAGCTGGCCGAGGCGGCGGAGCTCGTCCACGGGCTCGCACTGCTCTCGGACGGCGGGGAGCTGAGCGATCCCGCCCGCTTCAGCAGGCTGATGGCCGACCGCCTGGAGCGCACGCTGTAGACCGGCGCATCCTCGCACGCGCTCACCTTTCTGCTACTGCGGCCGCCGGACGACCCGGCGGCCGCAGTCGTACGCGCGCCCGCCGGACCTCCGCATGACCGCCGCGCTTCCACACGCCTGCCGCACCTCTGCACCTCCACCGCGCTTCCACACGCCTGCCGCACCTCTGCACGCCCCTCCGTCACAACGGTGCGCCCCCTGAAGGGCCCGGGCCCCTCGGGACTGCCGGGGATACATGGAGTTGTGCGGAGCGGCGACAGCCGCACGACCCACCCGGCCACCCAGCCCGCCTGACCGTCCGGCCACCCAGCCCCCACGACCGCCCGGCCACCCAGCCCGCCCGGCCACCCGACGATCCGGCCACCCGGGCATGGTCCGGGAGATGGCGCGGAGGTGGCGCCGTGCCGTCGGCGGGCCACCGTGAAGGTCCCTCAACTTCACCGACCCGAGGGCCTCCTGGAGGTTTATCTACGCGCGGAGCTCACCCCACCGAACGATCATTCGGGCATATCAGGCGACTTCTCAACCGGACGCTACCGGGGGGTACCGGGAGCTGCTACAAACGTGCTCGTCGCACCAACTCCCCACTCATCCCCCACACTTCGAAGGGCTGACTGCCATGTCAGTACGTACCTTCTGGGCCTCCGTCTCGACCCTCGCGCTCGGCGCCGCCGCTGTGCTCGGCCTGGCGCAGCCGGCTTCCGCCGCCGGCGACAACTACGTCGCTCTCGGCGACTCCTACTCCTCAGGGGTCGGGGCCGGGAGCTACACCTCCGAGAGCGGTGACTGCAAGCGCAGCACCAAGGCGTACCCGTACCTCTGGCGGGACGCGAACGCCCCGGCCTCCTTCAAGTTCGTCGCCTGCTCGGGAGCCACGACCACCACGGTGGCAGGCAGTCAGCTCAGTGCGCTGAGCTCGTCGACCACCCTCGTCAGCATCACGGCGGGCGGCAACGACGTCGGCTTCGCCGATGTCATGCAGACCTGTGTGCTACAGAGCCAGGCCACCTGCGTCAGCCGGGTGAACACCGCGGTCTCACAGGTGCAGAACACCCTCCCGGGCAGGCTGGACTCGCTCTACAGCAGCATCCGTTCGCGCTCCCCGCAGGCCCATGTGGTGGTGCTGGGGTACCCGCGCTTCTACAAGCTCTCGGGCTCCTGCATCGCCGGGCTGACCGAGACCGAGCGCGGGGCGATCAACAACGCCTCCGACATCCTGAACGGCGTGATCGCCAAGCGGGCGGCCGACGCGGGCTTCACCTTCTCCAGCGTGGTCGACGAGTTCACCGGGCACGAGCTGTGCTCGGGCGACGCCTGGCTCCACAGCGTGACCCTCCCGATCACCAACTCGTACCACCCCAAGGTCGCCGGGCAGTCGGGCGGATACCTGCCCGCCTTCCGCTCCGCGGCCTGAGGACCGCCCGGCCCCGGTCCGCGGAGCGGGTCCTGACGCCTCTTCCCGCAGGCGCCGCCTGCTGCGCGGTACCGGGCTGTGCACGGCGACGGGGATCCTCCCTCCCCCTCGCCTCCCCGTGCAGGCGCCACCCGGGCGGCCCGGGTGGCGCCTGCACGCGTTCCGGCCGGAGGCGGGGCTGTGCCCGTGCTGTCCGTGCCGCCCGGGTGTACTGGCCGGAGCACGCTGTCCCTCGGCCGCCGGGACCCGCGGCCGGGCTGTCCCACGCGGTACCGGCACCGGCACCGGCACCGGATGACCGTATGTGCCGTGTGTACCGGTGGACGAGTTGTCCACAGGCCGCGACCGGTGGCCGCGCAGGCGGGTGAGCGAGTTGTCCACAGATCGCGGCCGACGGAGGGGTTGTCCACAGGCCCTCCGGTGACCCGGTCCGATCGGGTTGTATGGAGCCATGAGCGACGCACAGCACGAGACGTCCCCCGGGGGACAGGAACAGCACCGGTCCGGAAAGCCGGCCGGGACCGACGCCGAGCGGGCCGCGGGCCGGGCACCGGAGCGGGGGGAGCGGAAGCCGGACCGGGACCGGATGCCCCGGTGGGAGCAGCGTTTCCGCGCGCCCAGGGTCTCGCTGCCCGACTGGGCCGAGGACGCGCCCGACCGCTCCCTCTTCGTCTCCAACGCCACCGGGACGTACGAGCTGTACGCCTGGGACCGGGCGTCGGGGAAGCAGCGCCAGGTGACGGACCGGCCGAACGGGACCACCGACGGGGTCCTGCCACCGGACGGCGCGTCCGTCTGGTGGTTCTCCGACACCGACGGCGACGAGTTCGGTGTGTGGATGAGGCAGCCCTTCGAAGGCGGTCCGGACGAGCCCGCGACCCCCGGTCTCGGTCCTTCCTATCCGGCCGGGCTCGCGATCGGCCGGGACGGGACCGCGGTGGTCGGCCGTTCCACGGACGAGGACGGCACCACGGTCCACGTGGTGCGGGCGGGGACCGACCCCGTGGAGATCTACCGGCACCGGGAATCGGCCGGTGTCGGCGACCTCTCCCATGACGGCTCCCTGATCGCGCTGGAGCACACCGAGCACGGCGACGCGATGCATTCCGCCCTGCGCGTGGTGCGTCCTGACGGCACGACGGTCGCGGAGCTGGACGACACCGAGGGCGGCACGAAGGAACTGGGGCTGTCGGTCCTCGGGTTCGCACCGGTGGACGGCGACACCAGGCTGCTCGTCGGACACCAGCGGCGCGGACGCTGGGAGCCGATGATCTGGGACCCGGTGGCCGGAACGCAGACGGACCTGCCCGTGGACCTGCCCGGTGATGTGGGAGCCGAGTGGTATCCGGACGGTTCGGCGCTCCTCATCGAGCACAGCTTCGAGGCACGCAGCGAGCTGTGGCGGTACGAGCCGGGTGCCGCGGGGCCCGTGCGTGTCGAGACGCCCGCCGGCACGGTTTCGGGGGCCACGGCCAGGCCCGACGGCTCGGTGGAGTACCTGTGGTCCTCGGCCGAACAGCCCCCGGTGGTCCGGTCGACGACCGGGGACGTGGTCCTGGACCCCCCGGGGGAGAAGGCTCCCCCCTCCGTGCCGGTGCGCGACGTCTGGGTGGAGGGTCCGGGCGGGCGGATCCACGCCCTGGTGCAGACGCCTTCCGGCGGTGAGGGACCGTTCCCCACGGTCTTCGAGATACACGGCGGACCCACCTGGCACGACAGTGACTCCTTCGCGTCCGGGCCGGCCGCGTGGGTGGACCACGGGTTCGCCGTCGTCCGGGTCAACTACCGCGGGTCCACGGGATACGGCCGCGCCTGGACCGATGCCCTGAAGCACCGGGTCGGGCTGATCGAGCTGGAGGACATCGCGGCGGTGCGGGAGTGGGCGGTGGAGTCGGGTCTCGCGGACCCGGAGCGGCTGGTCCTGGCCGGCGGATCGTGGGGCGGTTATCTGACCCTGCTCGGGCTCGGCACCCAGCCCGGCTCCTGGGCGCTCGGGCTGGCGGCGGTCCCCGTCGCCGACTACGTCACCGCGTACCACGACGAGATGGAGGCCCTCAAGGCGATGGACCGCACGCTGCTGGGCGGCACACCCGAGGAGGTGCCGGAGCGGTTCGAGGCATCGTCCCCGCTGACGTACGTCGACGCCGTGCGCGCCCCGGTCTACATCTCGGCCGGGGTCAACGACCCCAGGTGCCCCATCCGCCAGGTGGAGAACTACGTGGACCGGCTGGCCGCCCGGGGCGCCGTGCACGAGGTGTACCGCTACGACGCGGGACACGGCTCGCTCGTCGTGGACGAACGGATCAAGCAGGTGCGGCTGGAGCTGGACTTCGCGCTGCGGCACCTCGCGGGGGCACCGCGGCCGGAGACCGCTCCCCGGCCGGGGCCGTGAGGGGGAGCCACGGGATCCGTACAGATTGAACCGGAGTACCCGTACACACAGCTGAAGGGCGCCCGGGACGGCGTAAGGCCCGGATAAATGGTGCACCCCGCTCCGGGGGACCGGAGCGGGAGACCGTACCGTGGTGGGGTGTACCGGTTCCTGCTGACCCCGCGGTGGTGGGGGATCAACCTCTTCGTCGTGCTGGCGATTCCGTTCTGCGTGTTCATGGGGACATGGCAGCTCGGCCGTTTCGAGGACCGCGTGCAGTCGCACGAAGAGGCCGAGAACCGGCCCGATCCCGGGACCCGTGCGGCGAAGCCCCTCGACGAGCTGCTTCCGGTCAGCACCGAGACCTCGGGCCGGCCCGCCGTGGCGACGGGGACGTACGCGGACCAGTTCCTCGTCCCCGGGCGCGAGCTGGACGACCGGACCGGCTCCTACGTGCTGGCCCTGCTGCGCACCGACGGGGGCAAGGCGCTGCCTGTGGTGCGCGGCTGGCTGCCCGGCACACCGGACCGCGCCGAGATCCCGGCGGTCCCGGCCGGGCAGGTCACGGTGACCGGCGACCTGCAGGCTTCGGAGAACACCGGCAGCGACGGGGTGGTCGCCGGCGGCGGCCTGCCCGACGGGCAGCTGGGCATGATCAGCGCGGCCGCCCTGGTCAACCTCGTCCCGTACGACGTGTACGACGCCTGGGTGACCCTCACCGGCCCCGGGCCGGGGTCCGGGGCCGGCGGTGCGTTGGAGCCGGTGCCCGCCGCGGCGGCTCAGGGCAGCGGGCTGGACCTGAAGGCCTTCCAGAACCTCGGCTACACCGGCGAGTGGTTCGTCTTCGGCGGTTTCGTGCTCTTCATGTGGTTCCGCCTGGTGCGCCGCGAGGCCGAGGCGGCGCGTGACGTCGAACTGGGCCTCGCCGCCGACGCCGACTGACATCCGGCCGGGCCGGACAGACCCGGACGTTCCCCGGGCCGGGCGGAACCGGCTCGGGCGCATCCCTCGTCCGAGTGGTACCGGCCCGGACGCGGCCCCGCCCGTGCGGAGGCCGGCCTGGGCCGCATCCCTTGCCCGGGTGGAAGCGGGCCGGTCCGCCGGCGGACCGGCCCGGACCGGTTCCGTCACGTCCTCGGCCGTCCGCCCGTGGGTTACGAGGCGTCCAGCACTCCCGTGCGGTAGATGGTGCCCGCGCAGGCGTGGGGGATCGTGGTCTCGGCGGTCGGCGCACCGGTCTCCGGTGTGTGCGTCACCGCGATACTGCCGTTGGCCGGGGTCTCGTCCGCGGCGCCGAACTGCGCCGCCGTGTCCGAGGCTCCCTCGGGGGTGCCCGCCGCACCGCCGGTACCGCCGGTGCCCCCGCCGCCGTCACCGACTGTGGGAGTGGGGCTGGGTGAACCACCGGTCGTCGGGCAGCTGTCCGTCGGCACCCAGGCGAACCGGACCTCGTACGCCATCGCCGGCTTCAGCAGGACCGCCCTCGGCTCCAGTGAGGGATCGGGCAGTCCACTGGCCGGATCACCGGCGGAGTGCTGGACGACAGTGATCTTCAAGGGGTCGGCAGCCCCCGCCGCCTGGAAGCCGACGGTGCCGTCACTCGTCACCGAGCACGCCTTGCCCGAGACGTTGGAGATCCTGAAACTCCCGTACACCTTGCCGTCCGCACCCGGGGCGCCCGCCTCGGCGGACGCCACCCCCAGCTGGCCCGGGTCGCAGGCCGGCACCTCCGCCGCATCGGTGCCCGGTGTGGCGTCGGCACCCTCGGCACCGGAGCCGTCGGAGCCCGCCCCGGGCTCCTGCGTCGGGCCGGCGGACGGGTCGGTCTGCCCCTGGCTGCTGCCCTCGCTCTGCCGGGCGGCGGGACCACCGCCGGAGTCCTGGCCGCTCGTCCGGGCGCCCGTGTCCTGGCCGTTGCCGCCCTGGGCCTGTTCCCCGTGGCCGGCGATGGACGGGTTGGCGGCGACCGACCCCTCCGAGTTCGCCACATGGAGGAAGGCGGGGACCGCCGTACCGATGAGCAGGGCGGCAGCGGCGGCGCCCACGACGGCCTGACGCCGTCTGGCCCGTCGGGCGGGAACGGCGCGCTGCAAGTGGTCGAGGACCCCCTCGGCGGGTTCGAGGCCGCCGACCGCCCCCTGCATCATCCGGCGCAGCGCCGTCTCGTCCACGATGCCGCCGGAAGCGAAAGGGCCGTCAGCACGACGGCCGGAGCCTGCGCCGGCACCGAAGAGCGCCGTCAGGGTGCCGCCGGCTCCGGCCGGTTCTGCACCGCCGCCCTCACCGCCCGCGCCTTCCGTTTCCGCGTCTTCTGTTTCCGGGCCTTCCGTTTCCGGACCACCGGCTTCCGTACCACCGCACACGGCGGGGCCGGACGCGCCCAAGGGGCCGGGGAAACCAGGGGCGTCGGCGGGGCCAGGGGCGCCGGCGGTCGCTCCGTCGCTCCGCGTCCGGTCGCCCGCGCTCCGCTCCGTTACGGGGTCCGAGGTGTTGTCCGGCCCGTGGTTCACAATTCCGTTTCCAGTCCGGTCATCGTCGTGCCTGTGTTCCGGCCCGCTCATGTCTGCGCCTCCATCGTGACGCGCAGAGCCGCTATGCCCCTCGATCCGTAGGCTTTCACCGAACCGAGCGATATGCCCAGGGTCTCGGCGACCTGGGCCTCCGTCATGTCCGAGAAGTAACGCAGCACCAGAACCTCGCGCTGGCGGCGCTGAAGTCCCTTCATCGCCTTGATCAGCGCGTCCCGCTCCAGCTGGTCGTACGCCCCTTCCTCGGCGCTCGCCATGTCCGGCATCGGCTTGGAGAGCAGCTTCAGCCCGAGGATGCGCCGGCGCAGGGCGGACCGGGAGAGGTTGACGACGGTCTGGCGGAGGTACGCCAGGGTCTTCTCCGGCTCCCGCACCCGGTTGCGGGCCGAGTGCACCCGGATGAACGCCTCCTGGACGACGTCCTCGCACGAGGCGGTGTCGTCCAGCAGCAGCGCCGCGAGCCCCAGCAGCGAGCGGTAGTGGGCGCGATAGGTCTCGGTCAGATGGTCGACCGTCGTTCCCGCCGCCACCGTCTCCTCAGCGCCCTCGCGCTGCGACGGCAGGCGTGCGGAACGCGCGGCGGGCATGGGCGCGATCACCGGCATGCCACCGGACGCGCGGGGCCGCCGGAGCGGGCGCACCGGAGTGCTCCGCAACGGGCCCACCACTGTGATGTCGAGAACCTCTGCCACGCCAGTTGGACACGCTGCCCCCCGTCAGGGTTGTACGCGTACGGCACCGCGTTCGATGCTGTGCGACATGCCCTCATTCGTACCTGCTCTTCCCAAATGCCCCATAACTGCATCCAGCCACACAAGAAGTGACGACAGAGACGCACTGCATCCGGCGAGCGGTTGCACAAGGCCAGAAGGTCATCGTCGGATATGGCAACGCCCCAGCTCAAGAGGTTTAGGCCACCGATTCACTCACAGGGCACACACAGATCCTACAAAAGAGGTTCGATCAATCCCGCGGGAATTCGACCGCTACGGATTCGGCAATCTGCGCCACATTGAGAGCTGCCCCTTTTCGGAGATTATCTCCGCAGATGAACATCTCGACGGCACACGGATCGTCCATCGACTGCCGTACCCGGCCCACCCAGGTCGGGTCGGTGCCCACGACGTCGGAGGGGGTGGGGAAGTCACCGGCGGCCGGGGAGTCGAAGAGCACCACACCGGGCGCGGTCGCGAGGATCTCGTGCGCGCGGTCCACGGCCACCTCGTTCTCGAAGCGGGCGTGCACCGACATCGAGTGGGTCGCCACGACGGGGACGTACACACAGGTCGCCGAGACCTTCAGGCCGGGAAGACCGAGGATCTTGCGGCACTCGTCGCGGATCGCCAGTTCCTCGGAGGACCAGCCGTCACCGGCGTCCGTGCCCGCCCAGGGGACGACGTTCAGCGCCACCGGTGCGGCGAAGGGGCCGGTGTCCCCGTCACCGACCGCCCGCCGTACGTCCCCGGGCCCGGTGCCCAGTTCCGTGCCCGCCACCAGGGACAGCTGTTCGCGCAGGGCTGCGACGCCTTCGCGGCCGGCCCCGCTCACCGCCTGGTAGGAGGAGACGATCAGTTCCCGCAGCCCGAACTCCGCGTGCAGGGCGCCGACCGCGACGATCAGCGACAGGGTCGTGCAGTTCGGCGAGGCGATGATGCCGCGCGGTCTGAGCCGCGCGGCATGCGGATTGACCTCCGGGACGACCAGGGGCACGTCGTCGTCCCGCCGGAAGGCCGCCGAGCCGTCCACGACCACGGCGCCCCGGCCGGCCGCCACCGGGCCCCAACGGGCGGACACGTCCTCCGGCACCAGGAACAGGGCCACGTCCACCCCGTCGAAGACGGCCTCGTCGAGCGGGAGCACCTCGGTCTCCTCGCCGCGTACGGCCAGCTTGCGGCCGGCCGCACGCGGGGAGGCGATCAGACGCACCTCGCCCCAGACGTCGGCGTGCTGCGACAGGATCTGGAGCATGACGCCGCCGATCGCCCCGGTCGCACCGACGACCGCGAGCGAAGGGCGGCGTGACGTCATCGGCCGGTGCCCCCGTAGACGACGGCCTCGTCGGAGTCGCTGTCGAGCCCGAAGGCGGTGTGCACGGCACGCACGGCCTCGTTGACGTCGTCGACGCGGGTGACCACCGAGATACGGATCTCGGACGTCGAGATCAGCTCGATGTTCACACCGACGTTGGACAGCGCCTCGAAGAAGCCCGCGGTGACACCCGGGTTGGTCTTCATGCCGGCACCGACGAGGGAGATCTTGGCGATCTGGTCGTCGTAGCGCAGCGACTCGAAGCCGATGCGGTCCCGGTTGCGCTCCAGGGCGTCGATGGCCTTGCGGCCCTCCGTCTTGGGCAGCGTGAACGTGATGTCCGTCAGGCCGGTGGACGCGGCGGAGACGTTCTGCACCACCATGTCCATGTTGATCTCGGCGTCCGCTACGGCGCGGAAGATCGCGGCGGCCTCGCCCGGCTTGTCGGGCACGCCGACGACCGTGACCTTGGCCTCGGAGACGTCGTGGGCGACTCCGGAGATGATGGCGTGCTCCACCTGCTGGTCCCCTTGCGGCTCGTTGCTGACCCAGGTGCCGCGCAGCCCGGAGAAGGACGAGCGGACGTGGATCGGGATGTTGTAACGGCGTGCGTACTCCACACAGCGGTGGAGCAGCACCTTGGAACCGGACGCCGCCAGCTCCAGCATGTCCTCGAAGGAGATCCAGTCGATCTTCCGGGCCTTCGGGACGACCCGGGGGTCGGCCGTGAAGACACCGTCGACATCGGTGTAGATCTCGCAGACCTCGGCGTCCAGCGCGGCGGCCAGGGCGACGGCGGTCGTGTCCGACCCGCCGCGGCCGAGGGTGGTGATGTTCTTGCCCTCCTGGCTCACACCCTGGAACCCGGCGACGATGGCGATGTTGCCCTCGTCGATCGAGGTCCTGATGCGGCCCGGCGTGACATCGATGATGCGCGCTTTGTTGTGGACCGAGTCGGTGATGACACCGGCCTGGCTGCCCGTGAACGACTGGGCCTCGTGGCCCAGGTTTTTGATCGCCATCGCCAGCAGGGCCATGGAGATCCGCTCTCCGGCGGTCAGCAGCATGTCGAACTCACGCCCGGCAGGCATCGGGGATACCTGCTCGGCGAGATCGATCAACTCGTCCGTCGTGTCGCCCATCGCGGACACCACGACAACCACCTGGTTGCCGTTCTTCTTGGCATCGACGATCCGCTTGGCGACGCGCTTGATGCCCTCGGCATCGGCTACGGAGGAGCCTCCGTACTTCTGCACGACAAGGCCCACGTGCGCTCCTCGCTCAATAATGGTGCTGTCGGCTCAGTTTAACGAGCGGCCCGGAAACGACCCGTCCTTACCGGATGGTGAGATGTCCCGCCCACCACCTGGTCCGGCGTGTCGTCCCGAAACCGCTCGTACGGTGCTGTTGCCCACCGGGACCGCGGGCACTCCCCTTTGTGGCCCAGCCCACACGCAGGGCGACACCGGCCTCCCCACAGAGGCGGCCTCACATCAGCTGGGTGATCTCCTGCTCGGTCAGCGCGCCGGCAAACACGTACACGCTGTCCACCGCGCCGTGGAGGTACTCGCCCCAGCCGTCTACGGTGCGGCCACGGCCGATCTGGAGGCCGCCGGTGCTCTCCCAGGCGGAGTCGAAGGCGGCCGTGCCGTCGTAGAGCTTCATCCCGTCCAGATAGAAGGACACCTCGTCCGCGGCGGCGTCGTACACGACGGTCAGCCGGTGCCCGGAGCCGACATCGCCGTCGGGCCGTTCGATCTGGCTGAGCACCGTCTCCCGGGCCCCCGGCTCGTCGGCGTGCGACATCACCACGTCCCAGCTGGAGGTCGCGGGGTCGAAACGGATCTTGAAGGCGTCGCCGTGGGTGCCGCCCTGGGAGATGGCGGTCATGGGAGCCGCCGGTTCGTTGTCCGACAGCCTGACGCGGGCGCTGACCGTGAAGCTGTCCGTGGTGTCGACGACGGGCGCCTCGGTGGCGGCGTGTCCCGTCACACCGTCCAGCCGGAGGTGCCCCTCACCGACCACCTCCAGCGGATAGTCCTGGACGCAGTCCGGGTCGAACACGTCACACGGGCCGTCGGCCATGCTGAAGAGGGAGGCTCCGGCACCCAGCCGCAGGGCTTCGCCACCGCCCGTCTCGGGGCTCAGCCCGTTCGGGGCCGTCTCCAGACCCCAGTGGGCAAGCTGCCGGGCCTTACGCCGGGACAGCTCCGCCACTTCGCCCGCGACCACGACCCGGTCGTACACCCGCACGTCGCCGATCTCTCCCTGCCAGCGGTCGCGGTACCCGAGCGTGCCGCGCGCCCGGCCGATCTGGAAGTCACCCTGGACCTCGGCGGGGGACGCCTCGGTCTCCTCACCCACCGCGCGGCCGTTCACGTACAGCCGGGCGGTGCCGGTCTCCGCGTCGTACCGCCCGAGCACATGAGCCCACTCGCCGCTCGCCGGGAGGCCGCCCACCACCCGCTCCTCGCCGACCGCGAACGACCACACGGGGCCTGCCCCGGCCTGACGGAGGCCCATGGTGAAGGCGGGAGCGCCGTCCGCGTCCTGCGAGAGGACCGTCCGGGTGCCGTCCACCCGCGCCGGCCGTACCCAGCCGCCGACGGAGAAGTCCCGTGTGGTGTCCACGGCCGGTACGCCCGGCGTCAGGAAGCCGTGCCCCGATCCGTCGAGCATCGCGGTGGAGGTGAGCGGGGTTCCCGCGGGCGCGGGAGCGCCGAAGGCGACCCCGGCACCGGCCCGAGCCGCCGGGCCGGCCTGTGCAGCCGCGCTGCGGGAGCCCGTCGCGTCGGCGAGCTGCCACCGCGCCACCGGCCCCGCACCCTCCGAGACCCGGATGTAGTAGTTCACGGGCGCGCTGCGATTGCCCGCGCGGTCCTGCGTCTGCACGTGGAGCACGTGGACGCCCTTCTCCTCGGGCATCCACCGGATGTCGGCCGCCCCGTCCGGCCCGGTCGCCACCGTCCGGGGCGCTCCCTTGGCCGAGACGTCGTACACGAAGGCGACGACGTCGTCGTCGGACGCCTGGAAGCGGAAGGTCCCCCGTCGGCCGACCCCCTCGCGCCAGACGTCGTCGGCGGGGTAGTCGGACGAGCTGACGACGGGGGCCGCGGGCGCGGTGCGGTCGTACACGAACTCGCAGGGGTGACCACTGCCGTCACTGCTCCAGGCGGACGCACCGGCGTCGTTCACGGCACGGACCCTCCACGACACGACGGTCTCCGCGGGAACGGTGGCCGGCAACTGCCAGGAGAACGGCGCGGTGTCCGACATCGTGCTGGTGGTGAAGGCCAGGCGCTCCTCCACGCCGTCCTCCCCCCGCCACCACGCCTCGTACTCTCCCCGCACCCGGTCGGCCTCGCCCGGCTGCTTGTCCCCGGGACCGTGGAGCCGGGCCGTGAGCTGGGGGACGGAATTCACGTACAGGCGCGCGTCACCCGTCGCGCACGGCAGGCTGCCCGTGCCCAGATCCGCCGTCAGCGGCTGTTTCGGCACGAGTCCGTCCGCTGCCGCCCCGATGCCCGGCGTCGCCAGCACCGTGCACAGGGCGACCGCCGCCGCACCCGCTGTCCGTCTCGCTCGTCCACTCCGTATGCCTCGCACCACGTGCGTACCCCTCCCGTCGGGCCTGTGGAGATCACGGGCCCGGCGGGAGGCTAGCAACGGCGTCCACCGTCCGCCCTCGAATTACGCGTGTTCACGGCCCGGTTCACGAAGGGGACCGGTGGACGACCTGATCCGTTCATCCGGGCGGCGCGAGGACGCGGGCACCGGTCCGGGGCCGGCCCCCGCAAACCGGTCTCAGTTGACCGGCCGCAGCCCCAGCGGCCCCGCGATCTCCTGGAGCATCACCCGGCCCGCCTCCTCGGCGAGGTCGCCGTCGCCCGGGTCCTGGTCGGTGTCGAGGCCGTCCAGCTCCTCCAGGGGCTGGTTCAGCCGGATGTGGGCGATCAGGGACTGGAGGGCGCGCAGGGCGGCGGAGGCGGTGGAGCCCCAGTTGGAGAAGTACGAGAACTGCCACCACCACAGGGCCTCGGCCGTGCGCTCCGCCTCGTAGTGGGCCAGCCCGTGGCCGAGGTCGGTCACCAGGTCGGCCAGGTCGTCGGAGATGCGGTGCGGTACGGGGGGCTTGCGCGGCTCGTACGGGTCGAAGACCTCGGAGTAGACGTCGATCGGCTCCAGCAGGGCGGCGAAGCGCTCACGCAGGCCGTCGGCGTCCGGCTCGGCGCCGAGGTCCGGCTCGTACCGCTCGTCCGGGAGGATGTCCTCGTACGCGCCGAGCCGGCCGCCCGCCAGCAGCAGCTGGGAGACCTGCAGGAGGAGGACCGGCACGGCCTCCTCGGGCTCCTCGGCCTTGGAGACCTCGGTGACCGCGACGATGAACGTCTTGATCTGGTCCGCGATCTGGACGGCGAAGTCGTCCGGGGCCTGCGTGACGGAGTTCAGCGTGGCGTCGGACATCGGGGAGACCTCCCGGTGGGCACGGTCACGAACGGTGGGCAGGGCGTGGGTAGAACCTAGTACCGCTTCGTATAAGAGCGACGTGAGTGGCCGGATCACACATCGAGCAGCCGCCTTCCCTCGAACGCGCGGCCGAGGGTGACCTCGTCCGCGTACTCCAGGTCGCCGCCCACCGGCAGGCCGCTGGCCAGGCGCGTCACCCGCAGCCCCATCGGCTTCACCATGCGGGCGAGGTAGGTGGCGGTGGCCTCCCCCTCCAGGTTGGGGTCGGTCGCCAGGATCAGCTCCGTGACGGCGCCGTCGGCGAGCCGGGCCAGCAGCTCCCGGATACGCAGGTCGTCGGGGCCGACGCCCTCGATGGGGCTGATCGCCCCGCCGAGGACGTGGTAGCGGCCCCGGAACTCCCTCGTCCGCTCGATCGCGACGACGTCCTTGGGCTCCTCGACCACGCAGATCACCGTCCGGTCGCGGCGCGCGTCGCGGCAGATGTTGCACTGCTCCTGCTGGGCGACGTTGCCGCAGACCTCGCAGAAGCGGACCTTGTCCTTGACCTCCAGGAGCGCGTGGGCCAGCCGGCGTACGTCGGTGGGCTCGGCCTGGAGGATGTGGAAAGCGATCCGCTGCGCGCTCTTGGGACCGACGCCGGGCAGCCTGCCCAGTTCGTCGATGAGCTCCTGAACCACGCCTTCGTACAACGGAACGCCTTTCCTTCTCCTGCTCGTACCGTAGCCGGTACGGGCGGGTAGCTACAGGGTCCGGGCCCGCGGGGGCCCGGACCGGACGGGACTCAGAACGGGAGGCCCGGCATGCCGCCCAGGCCCTGGGCGAGCGGGCCCAGCTTCTGCTGCTGCAGCTGCTGGGCGTTCTCGTTCGCCGCCTGGACCGCGGCGACCACGAGGTCGGCGAGGGTCTCGGTGTCCTCCGGGTCCACCGCCTTGGGGTCGATCACCAGGGCGCGGAGCTCGCCGGACCCGGTGACGGTGGCCTTCACCAGGCCACCGCCCGCCTGTCCGTCGACCTCCGTCCGGGCCAGCTCCTCCTGGGCCGCGGCGAGGTCCTGCTGCATCTTCTGGGCCTGCTGGAGCAGTTGCTGCATGTTGGGCTGGCCACCACCGGGAATCACGGTCACTCCTGGCACATCGACGACGGATTGTTTCGGTGAACCGAGCCTACGTGCTCGCCGGACGGCCTGCCCCACCCGCCGGGGACCAACTCTTTCGAGTGAGTTTTAAAAAGCGGCTGCCACGCTCCTATACCTGACCAGAGACCGTGTGCAGGCGGGAATCCCGCGTTTTCTTCCCCATGGCCCACCATTCGGCGGTAGGAAGAGCGGGCGTACCCGTACCCGAAAACACACCCCAGGTAACGCAGAGTTACACGGTGGGCCCACGTCATATGCCGCAGTCCACCCGTCCGTGTCCGTCGTTCCAGCCGTGCCAGATCCGCGTCACCACGCGCTGATGCGCGCCGAAACTCAGAGTGCAGAGGAGTGCCCCGGTGAGTCAGCCGGAGATGCAGCCCGAAGGGCCGCCCCGAAAGGAGTCCGGCGCGGGACCCGGCGCGAGTACCGGAACTGATGGGTCCGGTACACGCCGTGATCCGGGGCCCGGGGACCTGACCGGCCGCCCCTTCCCCCTCGGGGACTGGGGCGAGCCCGCCGAGCGGCTCGACGAGCTGTACCGCTGGGTGGAGGCGGGCGCCCTGCGGACCGCCGACTGGTATCTGCACGACCGGATCCACAAACGGCGTGTGGCCAGGGCGCTGCGGACCGGCACGGCGACCGGGCTGGTCGCCGGGGCCTCGCTGCCGCTGCTCGACCTGACGGGGCAGCTGCACGGCTCGGCCGGCTGGGGCTATCTCTCGCTGCTGCTGGGTGCCGCCTGCATGGCCTGCGACCGGTACTTCGGGCTGACCTCGGGGTGGATAAGGGATCTCGCGACGGCACAGGCCGTACAGCGCCGTCTCCAGGTCCTCCAGTTCGACTGGGCCTCGGAGTCCGTACGCGAGGTGCTCGGGCCGACCGAGGGGACGGCCAGCGAGGCCGCGGAGCGGTGCCTGGGGGTGCTGCGCCGGTTCTCCGAGGACATCACCGAGCTCGTCCGGATGGAGACGGCGGACTGGATGGTGGAGTTCCGGGCCGGTCCCGCGCCCATGGGCGTGCAGTCGATGGTCTCGGGCGCGGCGGGGGGCCGCCCGGAACCGGGCACGCATCCCGGGCGCCTGACCATGCCGGTGGCCCGGCCGAACATGCCGCGCCAGCGTCCGCCGGAGCCCCCCCGGTAGAAAGCCCCCGCGGGTACGGGTCCCGTGCCCGCGGGGCGCCTGGTCGTCAGGGCGCCCCGCGGTCGGGGTACGCAGGGGCGGCCCGGTCAGCTGAAGACGATCATGGATCCCTGGGCGAGGCTGCGGGTGGCCGCGGCGTGCAGTCCCAGCCACACGTGGCGTTCCCGGGCGAAGGGACTGCCGTCGTCCCTGACCGGACCGGCCGGTTCCTCGAGATCGGTCGGTCCGATGGGCGGCAGCGGGGCGGCCGGCGGGTTGGCCGGGTCGATGCCGAGGGACGGGGCGACGAACTCCAGTTCCCGCAGCAGCCCGTGCGACGAACCCAGCGGTCCGCCGCCTTCCAGCAGCTGGTCGTCGAAGAGCGGCGCGGGGAAGTCCACCGGTACGTACGCCCCGGCGTGGTCGTAGTGCCAGACCAGATGGGAGCCCTGCGCGCTCTGCTCGAACATCTCCAGCAACTGCTCGTAGTCCCCGCCGAGTTCGTCGACGGGAGTGACGGCGAGCCCGCTGAGCTGGAGCAGATAGGCGCGGCGCAGGAGGTGCAGGGCGTCGTAGTCGAAACCGGCGACCGGGGCGACGTCGCCGGTCAGGCCCGGCATGTAGGCGTAGACGGGGACGGACGGCAGACCCGCCTCGCCCAGCGCCTTGTCGTAGAGGGCGATCTCTTCGGCGAAGGGGTTGTCGGGGCTGTGGCACAGCACATCGACGAGGGGGACCAGCCACAGGTCACAGGCCACGAAGTCTCGCTCTCGGAAGGGTTCGTGCGATGGTCGGGCCAGCGTAATGCGGCGGGGTCCCGGCGCACAGGGCGCGGGGACACGAGGCCCTCCCGCGCCCCCCGGTGCGGGGACGCTCCCCCGCACGGCCGGTACGGGGACGCTTTCCCGCACGTCCGGCGCGGGGACGCTTTCCCGCACGTCCGGTACGGGGACGCTCCCCCGCACGTCCGGCGCGGGGACGCTCTCCCGTGCGGCCTGCACGGGGGCACCAGGTCGCCCCGTGCCCCCGGTGCGGGGCTTGGCCCCCGCGTGCCGGCACCAGGCCGTCCCTCGCCCCGGCACAGGAGGCCCGCCGCTCCGGGTCAGGCCGTGCCGTGTCCCGGATGCGGCGGGTCGCCGGCGGCCAGGCGGTCCGCCCAGTTCAGCCCGTGCGCGTGGTAGGCGTCCAGGACCGAGCGTACGGCGGCGGTGTCGCGGGCGGTGAGGGCCTCCACCAGCTCCTGGTGGCCGTTCCACAGCCAGTCGCACACATCGGCGTCGCCCCGCAGGTACGGGACGGCGAAGACCCAGGCCTGCACCCGTAGGCGGTGCATGAAGTCGGCGATGTACGGGTTGCCGAAGAAGGCACCCAGCTCGCGCCAGAACCGCAGGTCGTAGCCGATGAGGATGTCGAGGTCGCCGACGCGGACCGCGCGGGCGGCCTCCTCGGCCCTGCGGCGTACCGAGGCCAGAGCCGCCGCGTGTTCGCCCGTCCGTACGGCGTCCGGGTCCGCCCCCTCGAAGACGGCCCGGAAGACCCCGTCCAGGACCAGCGCGCGGGCCTCCACCATGGCCCGGTAGTCGGTGACGCTGAACTCGCGCACCCTGAAGCCCCGGTGCTGGTCGGATTCGAGGAGGCCCTGCGCCGAGAGGTCGAACAGCGCCTCGCGGACGGGGGTCGCCGAGACCCCGTACTGCTCGGCAATCTGTTTGACGGTGAATTCGGTCCGGGGGCGCATACGGCCCGCGAGCACCTCGTCACGCAGCGCGCCGGCGATCTGCTGCCGCAGCGTACTGCGGTTCACAGCTCCGCTCGCAGGCATGGCGCCCCCTCCCGTTCTCGGCTCGGGTCACCTTACGGCCTCGCCCGCGGCGGCGAGCGGGGCGCGGAGGAGGGGGCGCGTGTGCCCGGACCTGCCGGTACCGTTCGTCAGGAGGCCCGGACGGTGTGCTCGTCGGCCACGTGGAGGGCGGCGTCCAGCGCGGCCAGTCCCTCCTTCGCCTCCGCCTCGGTGATGTTGCAGGCGGGGACCACGTGGGTGCGGTTCATGTTGACGAAGGGCCAGAGGCCGTTCTTTTTGCAGGCCGCGCCGAAGGCCGCCATCGGGGCGTTGGCCTCACCGGTCGCGTTGTAGGGGACCAGGGGTTCGCGGGTCTCGCGGTCCCGGACCAGTTCCAGCGCCCAGAAAGCGCCGAGGCCGCGTACCTCGCCGACGGACGGGTGGTGTTCGGCGAGGGCGCGCAGCCCGGGTCCGAGGACGCGTTCGCCCAGGTCCGCGGCGCTCCCGACGGTCCCCTCCTCCTCCATCACCCTGATCGTGGCGACGGCCGCCGCGCAGGCCAGCGGGTGACCGGAGTAGGTGAGCCCGCCGGGGTAGGGCCGGGTCTCGAAGGTCGCGGCGATCTCCGCGCTGATGGCGACCCCGCCGAGCGGGACGTAACCGGAGTTGACGCCCTTGGCGAAGGTCATCAGGTCCGGTACGACGCCGTGGTGGTCGGCGGCGAACCACTCCCCCGTGCGTCCGAAGCCGGTCATGACCTCGTCGAGGACGAAGACGATCCCGTACCGGTCGCAGATCTCGCGCACACCGGCGAGGTAGCCGGGCGGCGGGGGCATGATGCCCGCGGTGCCCGGGACGGTCTCCAGGACCACGGCGGCGACCGTCGAGGGGCCTTCGAACGCCAGGGTGTCCTCCAGGTGCTGGAGGGCGCGGGCGCACTCCTCCGCCTCGGTCTCCGCGTAGAAGGGCGAGCGGTAGAGGAACGGCGCCCAGAAGCGGACGACCCCGGCCGAGCCGTTGTCGGAGGCCCAGCGGCGCGGGTCGCCGGTGAGGTTGATCGCCGCGGCGGTGGCCCCGTGGTACGAGCGGTAGGCGGAGAGCACCTTCGTGCGCCCGGTGTGCACCCGGGCCATCCGGACCGCGTTCTCGACGGCCTCGGCGCCGCCGTTGGTGAAGAAGATCTTGTCCAGGTCGCCGGGGGTGTGCCGGGCGATCAGCCGGGCGGCTTCGGAGCGCGCCTCGACGGCGAAGGCGGGCGCGAACGTCGCGAGCTTGCCGGCCTGCTCCTGGATGGCGGCGACGACGGCGGGGTGCTGGTAGCCGATGTTGGTGAAGACGAGACCGCTGCTGAAGTCGAGGTAGCGGTTGCCGTCGTAGTCCCAGAAGTACGCCCCCTCGGCGCCGGCGACGGCGAGCGGGTCGATCAGGCCCTGGGCGGACCAGGAGTGGAAGACGTGTGCGCGGTCGGTGGCCTTCACGGCGGCACCGGCGGCGGGGTCGGCTTCGGGGGCACGGGGTGCGCGCGCGGCATGAGGGGTCATGCGGCGAGCGTAGGCGGCCCCGGGCCGCGACTCCATGGCCACTGTGTACGGCGTGCGCCGCCACGTTCGGCAGGGTGTCGACACCCCCGCGCCCGGCCCACGGCCTCCCGCCCGCGGGCGCTCCCGCCCGCTCACGGAGGCCGCCGGGCGGGGCGGGTGTGCGGGCGGGGCACGCCGCTATTCTCTGGACGTACGGCCCCACGAGGCCGTTCGGGGGAGGAAGCGCACCATGGAGAAGCTGGGCTCCGCGGACCCGCAACGCATCGGCGGCTACCGCCTGTTGGGGAGACTCGGGGCCGGCGGGATGGGCCAGGTGTTCCTGGCCCGCTCGGAACGGGGCCGCACGGTCGCCATCAAGCTGGTCCGCCCCGAACTCGCGGAGCAGCAGCGGTTCCGGGAGCGTTTCCGGGCGGAGGTGCGGGCCGCCCGCCGGGTGGGGGGCGCCTGGACCGCGCCGGTGCTCGACGCCGACACCGATGCCGCGGTGCCGTGGGTGGCCACGGGGTACGTGGCCGGTCCCTCGCTGCACCGGGTCGTCTCGGGGCACCCCGGTGTCCCGGCGGACCGCTCGGGCTCGTACGGCCCGCTTCCGGAACACTCCGTACGCGCGCTGGGCAGCGGGCTGGCCGGTGCGCTCCAGGACATCCACCGGGCCGGGATCGTGCACCGGGACCTGAAGCCCTCCAACGTCCTGGTGACGATCGACGGCCCCCGGGTCATCGACTTCGGGATCGCGCGGGCCCTGGAGACCCTCGCCGAGGGCGATCTGACCCGTACGGGCTCGCTGGTCGGGTCCCCCGGCTTCATGGCGCCCGAGCAGGTGCGCGGCGAGCGGGTGACGACCGCCTGCGACGTGTTCTGCCTGGGGTCCGTCCTGGCGTACGCGGCCACGGGGCGGATGCCGTTCGGCGCGGCGGACAGCGGGGTGCACGCGCTGATGTTCCGTATCGCCCGGGAGGAGCCGGACCTCACCGGCGTCCCGGTGGACCTGGTGGAGCTGATCCAGGACTGCCTGGTCAAGGACCCGGCCGCCCGCCCGTCCACCGACAGCGTGCTGGAGCGGCTGGGCAGTACGGACTCGGCGGAACCGTGGCTGCCCGCGGCGCTGATCGCCCAGCTGGGGCGGCACGCCGTGGAACTGCTGGACTCCGAGGACCCGGAGGAGGACGGGCCGGCGGAGGACGGGCCGGAGGACGGCGGCCCGGCCGCACCGGTGGCGGGGGCAGCCGGCGCACCCACCACAACCGGCGCACCTGCCCCCCTCGGCGCTCCCGCCACGCCCGCCCCTCCCAGCCCTCCTGTCACCACCGCCGCACCCGGCACCTCCGCACCCCCCGCCGCTTCCGCCCCGGGGACGGTGCCCGTCCGGCCTCCGTCCGCCCCGGGACCCGCCCCGATACACGCTCCGGGTCCGCCGGCGACACCGCCGCCCCCGCCGCCGTACGGCCACTCCGGACAGCAGCCGCTCCCGCCTCCGTACGGCCACCCCGGACAGCAGCCGCCCCCGCCCTCGTACGGTTATCCGCAGCAGGCGCCCCCGCCCTCGCCGTACGGCTACGCCACGCAGCCCGCGCCGGGACACACCGGCGGTTTCGGTCCCACGCGCCCGTACGGGCCGCCGCCCCACCCCGCCCCCGGCTCCGCGCCTTCCCCCTCGTCCGGTCCGAGGGGGCGGCGCAGAGGGGCGGCCGTGCTGCTGGTCGTGGTGGCGGCTCTCGTGGCGGCCGGTGCCTGCTGGGGCGTCTACGCCTTCATGAAGGACGACGGCGGCACCACGGCCTCCCCGTCCCCCACGGCGTCCTCGTCCGGCGGTTCCTCCGCGGACCCGGCCCCGCGGAATCCGGATCCCACCGGGAGCGGCTCCGGCGACGGCACCGGGGGCGCCGTCCCCGCGGACTACGTGGGCACCTGGACGGGCACCGTCGGCGGCGACGCGGGGACGTCCACCCGCCGGCTCGTCATCCGGCAGGGGGAGGTGGGCGACACGGTGCTCTCCCTCACCGCCGACGGCCCGCTCGGCTCCGGTGGCTCCTACCACTGCGTCTTCCAGGCGGAGCTGGCGGACGGACCGGCCCCCGGCGACCCGGTGCGCATCGGCCCCTCCCGGGTCACGGTCGGTGAACCCGCGGCCTCCTGCACCCCCGGCAGGCCGACCGTCCTGACCCTGCTGCCCGACGGCGGCCTGCGCCGTGAGATCCCGGAGACCGGGGAGAGCCTGACCTACACCAGGACGGACTGACCCGGCCGGGAGCACGGACCGCAGACCGCAGACCGCTTCCGGGCTCCGCTCCTCAGGAGGCCAGGTCCACCGCGCGGAAGGCCAGCCACAGGTCGTACCGCGCGCTCGGCGACCGGAGCAGCGAGCGGTGCAGGACGCCCTCCAGCCGGACCAGACGCTTGCGCGTCCCCGGCACGGAGATGCCCAGATCGGCCGCGGTGGGGGCGAGCTGGGCCTCGCAGCGCAGCCAGGCGCGCAGTGTCTCCTCCGCCGTGCGGCCCGCCGGGGCGAGCGCGCGGAACTGCTGGGCCGCCCAGTTCTGGATGCCCGCGCCGCGCAGGATCGTGTCGAGGTCGGGCACGGCGCCGGCCCCGGCGTCCTCGGAGCGGTACGGGGCCGGGACGGCCCGGATGCACAGGGCGAGGTCGAGGGCGGCCTGGTCGGCGAGCCGGTTCAGGTCCAGGTGGAGCAGTTCGCCGATCAGTCTGAGCCGGGCGGCCAAGGTGTTGCGGTGGATCTTCAGGTGCTGGGTGGCGTGGGAGGAGAACGCCAGCCAGGACGCCAGGGTGGCCACCAGTTCCTGGCTGCCCGGGTCCTGCGAGCGGCGGGGCAGGTAGGTGAGCAGCGGGGCGAGCAGGGTGTTCGCCCACAGCTCTCCGGCGGCGCCGGCCACGAGCGCGGGTTCGGGAGCGGAACCGAAGCGGGCGTGCCGGTCCGGGAGTCCGCGGGCCACCGCCAGGGCGTGGAACGCCTGGCGGTAGCCCGTCGCCGTGTCGGACAGGGGTACGTCCTCGCTGACGCCGACGACGCAGTCGTCCACCAGGTCGGCCACGGTCCGGTCGAAGGGGGTGCCGGCGTGCGGCCCTCCGCCCGCCGGGCCCGCGTCCGCCGGGGCGATCAGGATCAGATGGCGGGCGTAGACGGGGCAGCGCACGATCCAGGTCCGGCCGCCGGATGCCTCCGTACAGA
This sequence comes from Streptomyces nitrosporeus, assembly GCF_008704555.1. Lineage (NCBI taxonomy): Bacteria > Bacillati > Actinomycetota > Actinomycetes > Kitasatosporales > Streptomycetaceae > Streptomyces > Streptomyces nitrosporeus. The sequence continues at coordinate 4,094,264 of NZ_CP023702.1, read as the reverse complement.
TCCGAGCCACCTCGTCCCGTCTGCCGCCCGGGCATTCGACGACGCAGACCCGGACCGGGTCGGGGAGCCTCGGCCGCAGGGCGCCCGCCACCTGGTGGGCGATGGACAGCTGCCCTGTCATGAGGAGGTGCAGCACCGCCTCCCGTCCACGGGACTCCGCCAGGTCGACGCGGCGGCGCTTGCGCTCCACGCTCTCCGACGACCAGGCCAGCAGGAGCGGCATCGTCGCGTCACCGAGCAGGGTGGCGAGCCCGCCGGGCAGCGGCCGCGGCGCCACGACCGCGAGGAGGGTGCCGCGGTCCTCGGGTACGTCGTCGAGCGGGAGCAGCAGGGCCGTGCACTCCTCGGTCTCCAGCGAATAGGCGCGCGCCCCGCGCACCGTCAGTTCCCGTGCCGCGCGGGAGGCGAGCGCGGCGGCGTCCTGGCCCGGCCACCGGGCGGTCCCGGACACGCCCTGGAGCACCGTGCCGTCGCAGTCCAGCAGTCCGGCCCACCCGTCCGACCGCTGGGCCAGCCAGCGCAGCAGCTCCGGCGATCCGCCCGTGCGTGTCAGCCGGTGCATCCGCAGCACGTCGTCGGCCCGTTCCCGCGTGTGCACCCGTCCCCCGCTCCACGCTCCGCTCGGCAAACCGGAGTGCAGGCTACCGGTTCGCTGTGCGCTCTGATACCCCCCTGCAATCTCACCGTGCGAATTGAATCTCCCGGTTCCCGGCCCCGCCCCCCTAGAGTCCCCAGGGTGTTCCGGGACGTTCGGGGAACGTCGGGGGACGTCGGGGAACGTCCCGGATCCAGGACTCCGAAGAGCACCGAGGCGCCACACGGACGCCCGTGGTGCCGGAGGGCGCCCGTGCCGGGGGTACGGCGACAGCGGCCCACGGGGGTGGTCGCTGTCGCCGGCCGCCGGTGACGGCCCGGAGAGCCGCCCGGCACCGCGCCGCACCGGCCGTCTCCCCCTCATCTCCCGGCCGTCTCCCGCTCGTCCGGGCCGTCGTGCCCTCGTCCGGGCCGTCGTGCCCTCGTCCGGGCCGTCTCGCCCCCGCTCCGCCGTCTCCCGTTCAGCCTGGCAGGACGGAGTCCTCGCCGACGGCGGCGAGCAGCCAGATCGGGAACTCGGGGTCCGCCTGGCCCACCGCCAGGCCCAGCCACCGCCCGCCGCGGTCCGGCAGCCGCCAGACCTGCATGCTGCCGGCCAGGTTGCTGAGCTGGGACACGGGTTCCGGCGTCGGGCCGTCCTCCTCCAGGTAGGGCCAGAGCTCGACGGTCTCCGGCTCACCCCACCGTTCGCTCAACGCGCTTGCCAGCAGGCTGAACTCCTCCTCGATCTCCTGCTCGGCGGGCTCCACCGTCTCCAGGGACCGATCGTCCCAGAAGTCCCGGCTCGCCCGCAGGATCAGCAGGTGGTGGCCCGGTCCACTGCTGCGTACGCCGTTGTCCTCGCTCTCCTCCCCGGCCGGGAAGGGGCGGGCGAGGGCGTCGTCGATCAGAGCGAGTGCGCTCCCGGGCCCGGGAGCGGGGGGTGTGGCGCTGTCCGTGGTCATGGGCGGTGATCCTGCCAACCGCCCTGCCCCGGGAACGAATCGGGGGGCGCGTCCGGCCGCCGCCGGACACGCCCCCCTCCTCAAGGTGGGACCGGGTTCAGCAGCTCAGGTTGGAGCCGGGCGTGGTGCCGAGGATCTGGACGAACGCCTGGTACTTGGAGATACGGCTCTGGACCTGGGCGGGGTTGCCGCCGTTGCACTCCAGGCTGCCGTTGATCGACCGGATGGTCTCGCCGAAGCCGGCGCCGTTCACCATGGCGTTGTGGGGGGTCATGGTGCCGGGGCCGTTCTGGGTGTTCCAGTACCAGAGACCGGTCTTCCAGGCCACGGAGGCGTTCTGCTCGACCTGCCAGGGGTTGCCGAGCAGGTCGATGCCGAGGGCGTCACCGGCGGCCTTGTAGTTGAAGTTCCAGCTGAGCTGGATGGGGCCGCGGCCGTAGTAGGCGGCCTGGCCGGCCGGGCACCCGTAGGACTGGGTGGTGTCGCAGTAGTGCGGGTAGTTGGCGGTGTTCTGCTCGACGATGTGCACCAGACCGCCGGTCTCGTGGCTGACGTTGGCGAGGAAGGCCGCCGCCTCCTGCTTCTTGACGGTGTCGCTGCCCGTGTTCGCGAAGCCCGGGTAGGCGCTCAGGGCCGCGGTGAGACCGCTGTAGGTGTAGAAGGAATTCCGGTTCGGGAACATCTGGTTGAACTGCGCCTCGCTGACGACGAAGCCCGTGGGGTTCGGCTCCTCGGTTCCGCCGCCACCGCAGGTGCCCTGGTCGGCCCAGACCTGGGTGGAGCCCGGCTTCTCGTTCTGCGTCCACCACTTGGCGGACCAGTTGTGCCCGTTGTACGAGGCCGTCTGGCCTCCTACGTAGACGGACGAGGAGCTCCAGGGCGTGGCGCAGGCGGCCGCCGAGGCGGTGGCGGCGGGGAGCAGGACGAAAGCGGCGACGACCGCGGCCAGCGCGGTGAACAGGCCGATGACACGTCTGAACACGTGATCACTCCTTCGGCGCGGCGCCGCCGACGGGCGTACGCCGCCATGGGGGTGTCCCTACTCAAGCGAGAGTGGTCTGGACCTGTCAAGGTCTAGACCAACACTTCATTCTTCAGGGTGAGTTCGGCCGGTTCAGCAGGTGAGACCGGACCCGGGTGCGGTACCGACGATGCCGGTGATCCGCTCGTAGCGGGCGACCCGCGCCTCGACCGATCCGGGGTTGCCGCCGTCGCACTCCAGCGCCCCGTTCAGCGAGCGGATGGTCTCGCCGAAGCCGGCACCGCCCACCATCGCCTCGTGGGAGGTCATCGTGCCGGGGCCGTTCTGGGTGTTCCAGTACCAGAGGGCGGTCTGCCAGGCCACGGACGGGTCCCGCTCGACCAGCCACGGATCGTTCAGCAGGTCCAGGCCGAGCGCGTCACCGGCCGCCTTGTAGTTGAAGTTCCAGCTGAACATGATCGGTCCCCGGCCGTAGTACGCCGCCTGCCCCGCCGGGCAGCCGTACGGCTGGCTGTAGTCGCACTTGCGCCAGTAGTTGGCCTCGTTGATCTCCTTGACGTACCGCAGGCCGACCGACTCGAAGTCGGCGTGCGTCAGGAAGGCGGCCGCCTCCCGGGCCCGGGTCTGCGGCGTCCCGGTGTTGGCGAAGCGCGGATAGGCGTGCAGCGCGTCGACGAGCCCCTGGTAGGTGTAGAAGGGGTGGCGGTCCGGGAAGATCTCGTCGAACTGCTCCTCGCTGATGACGAAGTCCTGCTCCCCGCCCGTACACGCCCCCCGGTCCGACCAGACGGTCGTGGCGCCGGGATTCTCGTTCTGCGTCCACCACTTGGCGCTCCAGTTGCGCCCGTGGTGGGAGACCGTGCCACCCGCCGTGTACGCCGTGGTCGCGTTCCAGGTGGGGGCGCACGCCTGGGTGGCCGCGGCGGGAGCGGCGGCGGCCGTGGCGGCCTGGGGGAGCGCGGCGGCCGCGGCGACGACCGCGCTCAGGACGGTCAGGAACCTCTTGATGCGTTTCAGCGCTGCTCACTCCTTCGGCGCGGCGCACCGGACGGTTCGGCGGGCCGACTTGACGGGTGCCGGACACTGAATCCGAATGGTCTGGACCTGTCAAGGTCTGGACCATTGCCCCTCGTTACGGCTCCCCGAGCCGGAAGCGGCGGATCCGGGGCCGGAAGCAGTGGGACCCCGGGCCGGTTCCTCGCGGCCCACGGGTCCGGCCCCTCCGCCCTCCCCTGGCCCGGTGGCGGAATCGCGCACTCCGGGCACACCGGCGCCCTCTCGGTAACGGAACTGCACCACAGCGCGCCTTCCCGGCGCCCGGACAGGGGCCGTTGTGCGAGGATCCGGGCGTGGATCAGCTGACACATGACGACCCGTCACACATCGGCCCCTACCGCCTCCTCGCCCGCCTGGGAGCAGGCGGTATGGGCGAGGTATATCTGGCGCGTTCCGGCGGCGGGCGGACCGTAGCCGTCAAGCTCGTGCGTTCCGAGCTCGCCACGGAGCCGGAGTTCCGCAGGCGCTTCGCCCAGGAGATCGCGGCCGCCCGCCGGGTCGGCGGGCTGTGGACCGCGGCCGTCCTGGACGCGGACACCGATGCCGCCGCGCCCTGGGTCGCGACGGCGTACGTCCCCGGGCCCTCGCTGCACGCGGTGCTCGCGGGCCAGGAGGGGCCGCTGCCGGAGCGTTCGGTGCGCATCCTGGGCCACCGGCTCGCCCAGGCGCTCACGGCGGTCCACACGGCCGGACTGATCCACCGCGACCTCAAGCCCGCCAACGTGCTGGTGACCATCGACGGGCCCCGGGTCATCGACTTCGGGATCGCCCGCGCCCTGGACGCGGTGACCGCGGACGGCAAGCTGACGCGCACCGGGGCGGTGATCGGCTCGCCCGGTTACATGTCGCCCGAGCAGGTCCGCGGTGAGACCCTCACCCCGGTCAGCGACGTCTTCTCCCTGGGGTCGGTGCTGGCGTTCGCCGGGACGCGGAGGCACCCGTTCGGCTCGTCGGAGAGCGGGATGCACGCGGTCATGTACCGCATCGCCCAGGAGGAACCGGACCTCGAAGGGCTGCCCGAGGGCCTGGAGGGGCTGGTGCGCGCCTGCCTCGCGAAGAACCCGGCCGACCGCCCGTCCCCCCAGGAGGTCGTCAGCCGTACCCAGGAGGCCGAGGGGGACACCGAGCCGTGGCTGCCGGCCGGGCTGATCGCCGAACTCGGCCGCAAGGCAGCGGAACTGCTGGACTCCGACGGCCCGGCGCAGCGGGTCCCCGCCAGGCCCGCCGGTCCGCCCCCGGGTGCGACACCGCCCCCGCCGTCCGCCGCGCCCACGACCGGGGCGGTGCCACCGCTCCCCGCGGCGCCGCCCACTCCCCCGCCGTCCTCGGCGCCCTCGGCCCTGCCGCCCGCGGCGCACACACCGCCGCCTCCCGTCGCCCCGCCGCCGGCCGCGGAGCCCACACCTCTGCCGTCCGCCGCCCCCGCGTACCCGGCGGCCGCACCCCCCGCCACGCCTCTCGCCGGCCCGGACCCGGCACCGGCCTCCGCGACCCCGTCCGTCCCGGGCCCCGGGCCCGAGGGGACACCGCCCGGCGGCCCCGGCACCACCCCGCCCGGCACGCCCGCCCCGCTCGGTGTCTTCGGCGCACCCCTCACCACCCCCGCCGACCTCGGCGTTCCGCCGGGCGGTCCGGGGCCCGCGGCACCCTCCTCGACGCGCCGGCGTACGGCGCTGATCGTCACCGCGGCGGTGGCCGCCGTGGCGTTGGCCGCCGGCGGGATCACCTACGCGGCCGTGCAGTTCGGGTCGGACGACACCGGCTCCAAGGACGGCAAGGCGGCGGCTTCGCCGAGTTCGCGGGAGACGGAGGGGACGCCGTCCGAGGAACCCTCCTCCCCGGACACGGCGTCCCCGTCCGCGGCGGCCTCCTCCGCCCCGTCCGGCGCGGTGGAGGGCATCATCGCGCCCGACTACCTGGGTGTCTGGGAGGGGACCAGCAAGGACGAGGAGGGCGACCTCCTCGCCTTCCGCCGCATCACCATCACCCAGGGCAATGTGGGTGCCGATGTCGTGACCACCTTCAACTCCTTCGACTCGGCGCTGTGCACCGGCTCCGGCGAACTGGTCTCGTTCGACAACCTGATGGTGCTCGACACCCGGGCGACCAGCAGCAGCCCCGAGGACCAGTGCTCCGACGGGGGACGGCAGACGATCCGCGCGTCGGACGACTCCACGCTCATCTGGACCGCCGACGGGGGTGAGACGGCGGTGCTCACCAAGGCCACCGAGAACGCCACCCCCATCCCCGCGGAGTTCCTCGGCACCTGGGAGTACGTGGCGACGGGCAGTTCACCGGACACCGAGGAGACCAGCCTGGTGCTGAGCCAGGGCGCCTACGGGGAGGTCGTCGCCAAGTACACCAGCGACGGCCCCTCCCACCACTGCGAGGAGGAGAGCGTCCTCGTGTACGCCAACAGCGAGGAGCTTCGGCTCGGCCCCCGGATCGTGACGGCGGCGGAACCCGAGGACAAGTGCGACGACGACGGCTCCCGCCTGGTGCAGATGAAGGGGGCCGACGGGCTCTCGCTCACCTGGCTGGACTCGGACGACGGCGAGGAACCGCTCACCTACCGCAGGGTGAACTGACCGGCCCGCGGCACACGAAGGGCCCCGGTGGGCGCGTACACGCCCGCCGGGGCCCTTCGTACCGGCCGCTCCTACAGGAAGGAGTTGATCTCGATGGTCTCGGTCCGGCCGGGGCCGACACCGATCGCCGAGATCGGGGCGCCGGACATCTCCTCCAGCGCCTTCACGTACCCCTGCGCGTTCTTCGGCAGGTCGGCGAAGGTCTTGGCCTTCGTGATGTCCTCGGACCAGCCGGGCAGCATCTCGTAGATCGGCTTCGCGTGGTGGAAGTCGGTCTGGTTGTAAGGGAGTTCCTCGACGCGCTTGCCGTCGATCTCGTACGCCACGCACACCGGGATCCGCTCCCAGCCGGTCAGCACGTCCAGCTTGGTGAGGAAGAAGTCGGTGAGGCCGTTGACCCGGGTCGCGTACCGCGCGATCGGGGCGTCGAACCAGCCGCAGCGGCGGTCGCGGCCGGTGGTGACCCCGCGCTCGCCGCCGATGCGCCGCAGCGCCTCGCCGTCCTCGTCGAGCAGCTCCGTCGGGAACGGGCCGGCGCCGACGCGCGTCGTGTAGGCCTTGAGGATCCCGATGACCCGGGAGATCTTCGTGGGGCCCACGCCGGCGCCGGTGCAGGCACCGCCGGCGGTCGGGTTCGAGGAGGTGACGAAGGGGTACGTGCCGTGGTCGACGTCGAGCAGCGTGCCCTGGCCGCCCTCGAAGAGGACCACCTTGCCGTCGTCGATGGCGTTGTTCAGGATCAGCGTCGTGTCGGCGACGTACGGCTTCAGCTGCTCCGCGTACTGGAGCATCTCCTCGACGATCTTCTCCGCGTCGATCGCCCGCCGGTTGAAGACCTTGGCCAGCAGCTGGTTCTTCTGCTCCAGCGCCGCCTCGACCTTCTGCGTCAGGATCGACTCGTCGTAGAGGTCCTGGACGCGGATCCCGACACGGTTGATCTTGTCGGCGTACGTCGGGCCGATGCCGCGGCCGGTCGTACCGATCTTCCGCTTGCCGAGGAAGCGTTCCGTCACCTTGTCGACGGTGACGTTGTACGGAGTGATCAAATGGGCGTTGCCACTGATCAGGAGCTTGGACGTGTCGACGCCCCGGTCGTTCAGACCGCTCAGCTCGGAGAGCAGGACCGCCGGGTCGACGACGACACCGTTACCGATGACCGGGGTACACCCCGGCGAAAGGATTCCGGAGGGGAGGAGATGCAGTGCGTACTTCTGGTCGCCTACGACAACCGTGTGGCCGGCGTTGTTGCCGCCCTGGTATCGCACCACATAGTCGACGGATCCACCGAGGAGGTCGGTGGCCTTCCCCTTGCCCTCGTCACCCCACTGAGCACCGAGCAGCACAAGTGCGGGCACAGGCGTACACCCCTTCCGGGCGGGGCATGTCCAAGGTCAGGGGGCGTACGTCAAGGTCGTACTGCCGCACGACGATGTACGGCAAAGCCTGAGCCGTCGAACCGGGTGCCCCGGAATAGACGAAGCCCCTGGCGCAATAGCGCAAGGGGCTCTTGCACCAAGATGCTACCCGAGGAAGGACCGAGGTGTCGGCTGCAGAGCCCCCCGGCGACGGCGACCACCAGCTGCTCGTACTCGTGGACCCCCTGGCCCGCCGCAGTGACGGCGAGTCCGTGCGTATCGCGAAGGACGTCCTGAGCGCGGGCGCGGACGCCAAGATCTGTTTCGCCGACGGCCCGGAGGAGTTCGCACGGGCCCTGGCCCGGCGGGGCTCCCGGCGCCCGGTGGTGGTCGGTGACGACCGCGCCCTGCTGCGCGCCGTGACCCAGCTCCACCGGGAGCGCGAGCTGACCGGCAGCACCCTCGCCCTGATCCCGGTCGGTGCCCCGCGCTCGCTGGGGCTGGCCCACGCCCTGGGGGTCCCCCGGGGAGCGGTGGCGGCGGCCCGTACGGCTCTCGACGGCACCCCCCGCCGGCTCGACCTGCTGGTCGACGACAGCGACGGTGTGGTGCTGGCCGACCTGCGCGTCCCCGCGCCCGCGCCGGACGGCGGCCCGCACCCCACGGGCGTCACCGCGGTCTGGGACACCTGCCGGACGTTGATAACGTCCCTGGTCCGCCCGGCCCCCGCCCCGCCGGCGCCGTCCGCGCCGGCCGGTTCGCACCGGCTGCGGGTGGAGGCTGACGGGGTGCTGCTGACCGATCTGGACCGGCCGGTGACCGGCCTCGCGATGGCCCCCCGGGGGGACGGCGGCCCGGCGGACGTGGTGATCCACACCGTCTCCGGCGAGACGGTCACGACCCGTGCGAAGGCGGTCACGGTCTCCGGGCCCGACTTCCGCTACCGGGCCGACATACAGTCCGCCGGCCCGGTGCGCACCCGCACCTGGACCGTGCGGACGAGCGCGTGGGGCCTGGTGCTGCCGGCCCCGCCCGAGGAGTGAGCGCCGCCCGGCGGGGCACCGGACCCTGAACCGCCGGCGGGCAGCGCCCCGGCCGCCGGGCAGGCCCTACTCCGCCGCCTTGCGGCTCTCGCGCCACCGTTCCATCACACCGGCGATCTCGTTCCGCAGGAACTCGAAGAACTCCGCGGTCTCCGCGATGCGCGCGCCCGCCGGGGTGTCCTCGCCCAGGGAGCGCGCGCCCTCCCTCAGGGTCCGTTCCCAGCGGGTCAGCACATGGTCGCGGTTGGCGAACGTCTCGTACCAGATCCCGTTGTGCAGCCGGTAGCGGTCGCGGCGCGAGCCGGGCTCGCGCTCCCTGCCGACCATGCTGACCTGGGTGAGGTAGGCGACCGCGCCGGAGACCGCGGCCGGGCTGATCCTGAGGCGCTCGCCGAGTTCGGCCGAGGTCATGGAGCCGTCGTCGTCCGCGAGCAGGGCCGCGAAGACACGGGAGGCCATCCGCTGCATCCCCGCCTCCGTCATGTCGGCGGCGAACCGCTCGACGAACCGCGAGACGGCCTCCTCGTCCCGCCCCGCCTTCTCCTCGGTGCCGCTGGTCATCGCTGTGCCGCCTTCCCTGCCCGGTTCCGGCCCCGATTTTATACGGTTCCTTAACTTCACAATTTTGTGAAATCACCGTACGTTCAGAAACATGACGAAGGCGATCACCGTGGCCGGGCTGCAGAAGTCGTTCGGCCGGACACACGCGCTGGACGGCCTCGGCCTCACCGTCGAGACCGGTGAGGTCCACGGCTTCCTCGGGCCCAACGGCGCGGGGAAGTCCACCACCCTCAGAATCCTGCTGGGGCTGCTGCGCCCCGACGCGGGCACGGCCCGGCTGCTCGGCGGGGACCCGTGGCACGACGCCGTCGAGCTGCACCGGCGCCTGGCCTATGTGCCCGGCGACGTGGAGCTGTGGCCGGGGCTCACCGGCGGCGAGGCGATCGACCTGCTCTCGCGCCTGCGCGGCGGGGCGGACAGGCGGCGCCGGGACGAGCTGACCGAGCGCTTCGGCCTCGACCCGACAAAGAAGGGCCGTACCTACTCGAAGGGCAACCGCCAGAAGGTGGCCCTCGTCGCCGCGCTGGCCTCCGACGTGGAGCTGCTGCTCCTGGACGAGCCGACCTCCGGACTCGACCCCCTGATGGAGGCGGTCTTCCAGGACGAGATCCTGCGGGCGAAGGCGGCGGGCCGGACCGTCCTGCTCTCCAGCCACATCCTGGCCCAGGTCGAGAAGCTGGCCGACCGGATCAGCATCGTCCGGCGCGGCAGGACCGTGCGGTCCGGGTCGCTGGAGGAGCTGCGGCATCTGACGCGCACGACGATCGAGGCCGGGACGGACCGCCCGCCCACCGGACTCGGCCGGCTGCCCGGTGTGCACTCCGTGGAGTTCACCGGTGACGGCGCCGGGGGCCGGGTGCGGTTCGACGTGGACGGCGACCACCTCGGCGCCGCCCTCGGCGAGCTCGCCGCGTGCGGCGTACGCAGCCTGACCAGCCACCCGCCGACCCTGGAGGAGCTCATGCTGCGCCACTACGGCGACGAGCTCTCCGTGAGCGGCCACCCCCGCGGAGAGAGCCGATGACCTCCGCCGCCACCCGGGCGCCCGCGCCCGCGCCCGCCCGGCCCCCCGCGCGAAGCGGCGGCGCCCTGGCCGGGACCCTCGCCCTGATCCGGTTCGGCCTCCGCAGGGACCGCGTCCGGCTGCCCGTCTGGCTCCTCGCCCTGTCCGCCGGCACGGCCGCCACGGCCGCCAACTACGCCACGCTGTACGCCGGCCCGGCCGACCGCGCCTCGGCCGCCGCCGCCATGGCGAGCCCGGCCGGGCTCGCCATGACAGGGCCCCGCCACTATCTCGACGACTACACCTCCGGCGCGATGACGGCCCATCAGCTGCTCGGTTTCACCGTCGTCCTGGCCGGCCTGATGAGCGCCCTGACCGTCATCCGGCACACCCGCGCCGAGGAGGAGACCGGCCGCGCCGAGCTGGTCCGCTCCACCGCCGTCGGCCGGCACGCGCACCTGGCCGCCGCACTGGCCATCGCGTCGCTCGCCGGCCTCGCGCTCGCCCTGCTGCTGGCCCTCGGCCTCGGCGCGACGGGCCTCGACCCCGGCGGATCCCTGCTTTACGGGTTCGCGCACGCGGCCGCGGGAGCCGTCTTCGCGGGCGTCGCGGCGGTCACCGCGCAGATCACCCCGCACACCCGGGGCGCCTCCGGCACGGCCGTGGCCGTCATCGGCCTCGCCTACGCCCTGCGGGCCGCCGGTGACGCGGGCGGCGGCGACGCGCTCTCCTGGCTCTCCCCGGTCGGCTGGGTCCAGCGCGCCTATCCGTACGCGGACGACCGCTGGTGGCCGCTGCTGCTCTGCCTGGTGCTCGCCGTCCTCTGCGCCGGTGCCGGATTCGCCCTGTCCGCCCGGCGGGACGTGGGAGCCGGGCTCCGCGCCGCCCGGCCCGGCAGTCCGGCCGCGTCCGCGTCCCTGGTCCGGCCGCCGGGCCTCGCCCTGCGGCTGCACCGCTCTGCGCTGGCCGGATTCGGCGCCGGGGTCTTCCTGATGGGCGCGATGTACGGGTCGGTCCTCGGCGACGCGGAGGGCATGCTGAAGGACATCGACCCGCTCCAGGAGGCGCTGGACGGCATCGGCGGCGCGACCACGGCCGAGTCGTTCGCGTCGATGGTCATGGTGGTGCTCGCCGTCGTCACGGCCGTGTACGTGGTGACGGCCGCCCTGCGGCCGAGGTCCGAGGAGAGCGCGGGCCGGGCGGAGCCCCTGCTCGCGGCCGGTCTGTCACGCGCCAGCTGGGCGGGCAGCCACCTCGCCGTGGCCATGGCGGGCGGCACGTTCCTGCTGCTCCTCGCCGGGCTCGGCATCGGCGCCGCGGGGGCGGCGTCGGCCGGCGACCCCGGGCTGCTCCCGGAGCTGGTGGGGGCCGCCCTGGCGTACGCGCCGGCGCTCTGGGTCACGGCCGGGGTGGCGGCCGTCCTCCACGGCTGGCTGCCCCGTGCGGCTCCGGCGGCCTGGGCCGTGCCGGTGTACGCCTTCGTCGCCGGCTACCTGGGCCCGCTGCTGCGGTTCCCCGGCTGGGCGGACGGCCTGTCCCCCTTCGCGCACGTACCGCGGCTGCCCTCGGCGGCCATGGGCTGGACGCCCCTGGCCGTCCTCACCCTGATCGCCGCCGGCCTCCTCCTGCTGGGCCTGGAGGGCTACCGCCGCCGGGACCTGCGGACCGCGTAGGAACCGGCCGCGCCCCGCCGGTGTCCTGCCAGGAACCGGCCACGCCCCCGCCGGCGTCATGATCCCCATGGAACAACGTGACACGGCCGGGTACGGCGGGTGCGCGGCGGCGGCGCTCGGGGCGGCCACCGCCCTGTTCGTCTGGGGCTCGTCCCGGCGCACCGGCATCCACATGGGCACCGGCCTCGAAGGGCACGGCCGGGACCTCTCCGTCCTGTGGACGGAGTTGCCACTCGTCCTGCTCGCCGGCGCCCTGGCCCCCCCGGTGACCTGGCTGCTGACGCTGCGTCTGCTGCGCGGGCGCGGCGCGGCGCCCTCCCGTGTCCTCGTCGCGGCCGTGTGCACGGCGGGCGTCCTCGCCGTCTCGGCGTGGGCCCTGCACACCTGGGCGAACCCGTACGACCCGGACCGCGTGGGGCTCACCGGCACCCTGGTCTCAGATCTCCACCCGTAGCCCCCGCAGCCCCCGGATCACGTAGCCGGGGTTCCACTCCGGTTCCGCCACCAGCCGCATACCGGGGGCGTCGCGCAGCAGCGCGCCGAACGAGGCGGCGAGTTCGAGGCGGGCCAGGGGGGCGCCCAGGCAGTAGTGGATGCCCGCGCCGAAGGAGATGTGCGGGTTGTCCCGCCGGGCCAGGTCCAGCGTCTCCGCGTCGGCGAAGCGCTCCGGGTCCCGGTTGGCCGACGCGAAGAGCAGTGCGACCTGCGAGCCGCGCGGGATGACGGTGCCGCCGATCTCGATGTCGTCCAGGACCCACCGGGCGAACATGGGCACCGGGGTGTCGTAGCGCAGCAGTTCCTCCACCGCGGTCGGCAGCAGGCGGTGGTCGGCGCGCAGGGCGGCCAGTTCCGCCGGATGCCGGAAGAGCGTCCACCAGCCGTTGACCGTGGCGTTGACGGTCGCCTCGTGGCCGGCGTCGAGCAGCAGCGCACAGGTGGAGACGATCTCCTGCTCGGTCAGCCGGCCCTCGTCGTCGTGGGCGGCGATGAGCCCGGAGACCAGGTCCGCCCCCGGGTCCGCGCGCCGTACGCCGATCAGTTCGCGCAGGTAGGCGGAGAACTCGGCCGACGCCCGCACGGCGGCCCGCGCGGTCTCCTCCGGCGGGTTCAGCTCGAACATGCCGCAGATCGCCGCGGACCAGGGGCGCAGCAGGGGCCGGTCGGACTCGGGTACGCCGAGCATCTCGGCGATCACGGCCACCGGCAGCGGTTCGGCGACCTCGGTGAGCAGGTCGCCGCCGCCCGCCAGGACGAACCGCTCGACGAGCCCGGCGGCCAGGCGCTCCACGGTCGGGGCGAGCGCCTCGACACGGCGGGGCGTGAACGCCGTGGAGACGAGCCGGCGGATCCGGGTGTGGTCGGGGGCCTCCAGATCGAGGAGCCCGTGGCCGTTGAGGGTGTGGAACGGTTCGTGCTCGGCCGGCGGCGGGGCCACGCCGAACTCCTCGTGCGTGAACCGGTGCAGGTACGTCCGGCCCAGCCGCCGGTCCCGCAGCAGCCCCGACACGTCGCTGTGGTGCGGGATCAGCCACTGGCGGGTCGGCTCGAAGTAGTGCGCCCGGCCGGTGGCGCGCAGCGCGGCGTAGGCGGGGTACGGGTCGGCGACGAACGCCGGTGACCAGGGGTCGAAGGACACGTGCATGGGACCGACGCTATCCGCGCCCGCCCGCCGGCCCGGGGAGCACCCCGCCGCGGCGCCCCGGGCCCTCACCCCGGGGTGACCAGCCTCGCCTCGTACGCGAACACCGCCGCCTGGGTCCGGTCGCGCAGGCCCAGCTTCACCAGGATCCGGCTCACATGCGTCTTGACCGTCGACTCGGCGACGATCAGGTGCGAGGCGATCTCCTGGTTCGACAGGCCCTGGGCGATCAGGACGAGGACCTCGGTCTCCCGCTCGGTGAGGTCGCCGACGCGGGCCAGGGCGGGCGGTCTCGGCGCCTCGGCCAGCTTCGAGAACTCCGTGATCAGACGCCGGGTCACCGTCGGCGCGAGCAGCGCCTCCCCGGCGGCCACCACCCGTACGCCCTCGGCGAGCTGGTGCGCGGACGCGTCCTTCAGCAGGAAGCCGGAGGCGCCGGCCCGCAGCGCCTGGTACACGTACTCGTCGAGGTCGAAGGTGGTCAGCACCAGCACCTTGGCGTCGGGGTCGGCGGCGACGATCTCCCGGGTCGCCTCGATGCCGTTGAGTTCCGGCATCCGGATGTCCATGAGCACCACGTCGGGCCGCAGCGCGGCGGCCCGCGCCACCGCCTGCCGGCCGTCGACGGCCTCGCCGGCGACCTCGATCCCCGGCATCGCGTTCAGCAGCACCGAGAAGCCCTCGCGGACCATCATCTGGTCGTCGACGATCAGCACCCTGATGGCGCCTTCCCCGCTCATGCCCCCTCCCCCTTCTGCCCCGTGCGGTCCGCCGGCGCGACCGGCAGGAACACCGCGACCTCGTACCCGCCGTCCTCGGTGGCCCCGGCCGTCATCTCGCCGTCCAGCATCGCCACCCGCTCCCGCATCCCGGTGATCCCGTGGCCGGCCCCCGGCGACGGTTTGACCAGGCCCCGGGCGGGTCCGTTGAGGACGCGCAGGCCCAGGCCGCCGAGCACGTAGCTGATCTCCACCCGGGCCGAGGCGCCGGGCGCGTGCCGGAGGGTGTTGCTCAGCGCCTCCTGCACGATCCGGTACGCCGACAGCTCGACGCCCTGGGGGAGTTCGCGTACCGCGCCGGTGACCGCCCTCGTCGTCTCCAGCCCGGCCTCGCGGACGTTGTCCAGCAGCCGGCCGAGGTCCGCCAGGGTGGGCTGCGGGGCGTCCGGCGCCTCGTGGTCCTCCGCGCGTACGACACCGAGGACGCGGCGGAGTTCGGTGAGCGCGGCCACCGCGTTCTCCCGGATGGTGGCGAAGGCCTGCACCAGCTCGGGCTGCGGGTCCTCCACCCGGTACGGGGCCGCCTCGGCCTGGATCGCGACGACGGACATGTGGTGGGCGACGACGTCGTGCAGCTCCCGGGCGATGGTGGTGCGCTCCTCCAGCAGCGTGCGCCGGTCGCGTTCCACGGCGGTGACCGTGCGCTGCACGGTCACCTCACGCTCGGCGTCGCGCCGCACCTGCACCATGGCGACCAGGAGCAGGGCGAAGGCGGACACGACGGCCATGCCGGAGACGGTGGAGGAGTAGTGGCCGCCGAAGTTGTCCAGGAAGCTGCCGGCGAGGAGCGTGATCAGCCACATCCAGGCGGCGGTGCGCGGCCGGGTCCGTGCCGCGACGACGATCAGCACCCCCAGGTGGGCGGCGAAGGAGCTCGGGACCCACGGCCAGTCACCGCTGCTCGCGACGGCCACCACCGGGGTCGACAGGACCGACACCCAGAACGCGAGGACCGGGCGGATCAGTGTCAGCCCCAGCGCCGCGGCCGGCGCCCCGCCGGCGATGAGGGCCGAGATCCCCAGCATGGAGGCCGGTGTGGAGGTGAGGCCCGCCAGCAGCACGATCAGCGCGAGGGCCCCGACCGCGGCGTGCGGCGTCCACACCGCCCGCTTCCGCAGCCGCCCGGGCAGCCACCGGACCATCGGCCCGTCCTCCGCCAGGGGCGGCAGCGGGCGGTAGGCGAGCACATCGTGGAAGAGGTCCTGCCGCGCGCCGCCTATCGCCCCCGCGGCCAGCCGGAACTCCGGGCTTCTGGTCTTGTTCTCGGTCACGCGTCCCACGGTAGGCGGCGCTTCGTCCCGGGTCGTCAGCAGTGATGCGGATCCCGGGCCGTCCGTCCTGAGGACTACCGGGCCGACGTCCCCCGCCCGCCGGACCACACCCGCGGGCCCGTCCACCGGACCGTGACCGCGGGCCCCCGCACCCGGACCGTGACCGCGGGCCCCGCCCCGCGGGCCGGGTCCGCTGGCGCCCGCACCCCGACCGTGACCGCGGGCGCCCACCCTCCGGACCGTGACCGCGGGTGCCTACCAGGCCAGTTGGGCGATCTCCTCGGCGACCACCGCGCAGGCGTCCGCCGCCGGGTCGATGAGCGGGAAGTGGCCGGCCCCGTCGAGCACGGTCAGCCCCACCAGCTCACCCGCCTCCGCCGCCGCACCGACGAACGCCTCGGACACCTCCCGGGGCACCGTCAGGTCCCAGGACCCCTGGACGACGGTCGTCGCCACCCCGGTGGGCAGCAGCACGGCGGGGTCGCTGTGGCCCCGGCGCTCCTCGAAGTGCTCCGCACCGCCCAGGAGCTGGTGCACCGCACCGGAGCACACGTCCAGTTCCACCGCGCGTGCGAGGTCGGCGACCGGCGCCAGCGCGACGACCCCGCGCAGCGGGGGCGGCTCCGGCAGCCGCCAGGGCGAACCCTGCGGGAGTACGTGCCGGGCGGCGGCCCACAGGGCGAGGTGGCCGCCCGCGGAGTGGCCGGTCAGCACGGTCCTGCGGACGTCGGCCCCCGGGAGTTCGCGGGCCGCCAGTTCCGGCAGCGCGTCCAGCGCCGCGGCCACGTCGTCGAAGGTGTCCGGCCAGCGCCCGGCCACCGGGGCGCCCCCGTCCCGGCCCGGCGTCTCCCCGCCGCGCCGGTACTCCACGCTCGCGACGGCGAAGCCGCGCCGGGCCAGGAAACCGGCGAACGGTGACACATGGACCCGGTCGTACGGGGCCCGCCAGGCACCGCCGTGCAGGACGACGACGAGCGGCGCCCCGGCCCGGCCGCCCCGCGGGGCGAAGAAGTCGATCACCTGGTCGGGATGGCCGCCGTAGGCGGCGGTCCGGTCCGGCGCGACGGCGGGGTGCGCGAAGGCGGACGCGGTCTCGGCGGCGTCCCGTTCACGCGCAGCGGAATCCGGCATACTGCTCCACCCGTCCTGTGTGTGCCCCGGCGGCTCGGCCGGTACGAACTGCGGGGACGCTATCAGGGGGCCGGCGCGCTCCCGCGGCGGAGGTCCGCTCACAGCTCGCAGGTGTCCGGGCCGAACGAGGTGTCGGTCCCCACGACCGTCACCGGCTCGCCCCCGCCGGACACGAGGGCCTCCGCCGCGGTGCAGACCAGCTGGCGCCGGGCGAGCCCGGACAGTCCGGTGACCGGCCTGCCCAGCCGCACCAGGACCCCGTCCTCCACCAGGTCGAGGGAGACCACGCCGCTCCCGGACGGCAGCTCGGTCCGCAGCCCGGCCTCCCGCTCCCGGGCGTCGGGGCCCGCGAGGAGCATGGCGAGTACCTTCTCCTCCGTCCGCACGGTGCCGGAGGGGTCTCCCCCCAGCGGCTCGACCTGGCGTACCACGGGCATGAGCCCGCCCGCGTGGACGAAGTACAGGACCGTGTCCTGGGGCCCGCCCCCGGACACCTGCACCTCGGCCGCGCCACCGACCTCGACGACGCCGGTGGCCCTGATGCCGCAGCCGGTGGCGAGGAGGAGCAGCCCGGCGGCCAGCAGCCGTACCCGGCGTGCCGGCCGCGCCCTCACACGCCCTCCAGCGGGATCGTCACGGTGAAGACCGCCCCGCCGTCCGGCCCGTCGGCCGCGTGGACGGTACCGCCGTGCAGTGCCGCGTTCTCCTGGGTGATGGCCAGTCCCAGGCCGCTCCCCGCCGACCGGGTCCGGGCCTCGTCGGCCTTGTAGAAGCGGTCGAAGATGTGGGGCAGCGCGTCGGGGCCGATGCCCGGCCCCCGGTCCGACACCTCTGTCACCAGCCAGGAGCGGCCCTCCCGCGCCTCGGTCCACAGGCGTACGGAGACGGGCTCCGCGCCGTGCCGCAGCGCGTTGCCGACCAGGTTCGCGACGATCACGTCGAACCGCCGCGGGTCGAGCACCACCCGGACGCCCTCGGCGAGTTCGGTGTGTACGGATGCCTCCCAGCGGCGGCTCTGCAGGGTCTTGCGTATCGTCTCGGCGCCGTCGACCTCGTCGAGGTTGAGGCGGGCGGCCTTGGCGTCGAAGCGCGAGATCTCCATCAGGTCCTCGACGAGGGTGGCCAGCTTCCCGGTCTCGGCGCTGATCAGCCGGACGGCGGCCGCCGTGTCGGCACTCAGATGGGCGGCGTCCTCGTCGAGCACCTCGGTGACGGCGAGCATACCGGCCAGCGGGGTGCGCAGTTCGTGCGAGACGTCGGAGGCGAACCGCCTGGCCCGTGCCTCGGCCTGCCGGAGCTCCGCGACCGAACGCTCCAGGTTCCTGGACGACTCGTTGAACGTCCATGCCAGTTCAGCGAGTTCGTCGGACCCCTTGACCTCGATACGGGTGTCGAGTTCGCCCCGTCCGATACCCGCCGCGGCCCGCCGCAGATCGCGTACGGGACGCAGGACGCTGCGGGAGGCGAGCAGCGCGGGGACCAGGGCGATCAGCAGCGCGGGCAGGGCGCCGTCCCGGGCGGCCGAGACCATGGCGGCGACGTTGGCCTCCTCCACGTCGAGCGGCATGACGGCGTACAGGACGAGGCCGGTGGGCCGGCGTTCACCGGCGCGCTCGTAGAGCGTGGGCATGCCGACCGTGAGCCATGGCCTCCCGTCCTTGACGACCCGCTGGAACGATCCGTGCGCCTCGGTCCGGGCGGTGTCGCGCAGCTGCCGGGTGATCACGTCGGAGACCGGGCGGTCGGAGGAGGAGGCGCGCAGCCGGCCGTACTCCGCGAAGACGATCCAGCTGTGCGGTTTCCCCTCCCGGGCCAGGGTGATGCAGAGGTCCTTCAGGGCGGGTTCGTCGAGCGGCAGGCTCACGGTGTACGCGGCGATCCGGTCCCGGAACTGGCCGACCGCCGTGTCCTGGGCCTGTTGCAGGACCGCGGAACGCGCCGCCCGGTAGGTGAGGGTGGCGGTCGTGGCCGCGCTGATCGCGGCCACGAGGAGGAAGGCGAAGACGAGCCGGGTGCGCAGGCCGAAGCCGGTGGCTCCCGGTCTCATCCGAGCGGTCCGAAGCGGTAGCCGAAGCCGCGCACGGTCTGGATGTAGCGGGGGGCGGACTCGGCGTGCTCGATCTTCCGCCGCAGCCGCCGCACACAGGCGTCGACGAGCCGCGCGTCACCGTGGTAGCCGTGCTCCCAGACGCATTCGAGGAGCTGCTGCCGGCTGAACACCTGGCCGGGTGAGGCCGACAGGTGCAGGAGCAGCTTCAGTTCGGAGGGGGCCAGGGCCAGCTGCTCGCCCCCCTTGGTCACCGAGAGCCCGGCCCGGTCCACGGTCAGCTCGCCGTGGACCTCGGTGCCGGTGCGTTCGACGGGGTCGGTGAGCCGGCGCAGTACGGCCCGGATCCGGGCGTCGAGCACCTCGGTGCGGGCCGGCTTGACGACGTAGTCGTCGGCGCCCGCCTCCAGGCCGACGACGACGTCGAAGTCGTCGCCGCGCGCGGTGAGCATGATGATCGGCAGCTGGCTGGTCTCGCGTACGCGCCGGCAGACGAGGACGCCGTTCATGCCGGGCAGCATCAGGTCCAGGAGCACCAGATCCGGCCGGAAGGGGTCCAGGGCGCCGAGCCCGGCCTCCCCGGTCTCCACCGCCAGGACCTCGTGGCCCCTCCGGCGCAGGCCGAGTTCGACCCCTTCGCGCACGGAGGGGTCGTCCTCTATGAGAAGTATGCGAGGCATCGCACCCTGGTCCCCACACTCGTCGCGACGCGGCTGCCCCCGTCGGGCTTCACCGCTTCCACAGCTTCCGGCCCGCCGCCGCCAGCGGGGAGTTTATCTCGGTGACGGAGAGCGGCCCGGCCAGCAGGGCGACCACCGCCAGGAGCACGAGGGCTCCCGCCGAGACGGCCGCGATGTCCCCGGCCCCTTCGGCGGCCCGGGCCGCGCCGTGGGCGAGCAGGCCGGCCGGCACGCAGGCCGCCGTCAGCCGCAGGTGGACCCCCAGTGCGGGCGAACGCCACAGCCGTACCCGGGGCGCGGCCTCCCGCACCGCCAGCCGGCGGTGCAGCACACAGGCGGTGACGGCGAAGCCCAGCGCGTAGGCGACGGAGCTCGCCCCCGCCATCCCCGTCACCGCCCAGCGGGCCGGCAGCAGCAGGTGGGCGGCCACGCAGAGCCCGGCGTTCGCGCCCGCGATCACGAGGTTGAGGAAGAAGGGCGTGCGGGTGTCGCCCATCGCGTAGAAGCCGCGGGAGAGCACGTACTGCCCGGAGAACGCGATCAGTCCCGGTGCGAAGGCCGCCATCATGCCCCCCATCACGGCGATGTCGTCGGCCCCGGCCCGCCCGTAGCCGAAGACGGCCCCCATCACCCAGGGCGCGAGCGCCAGCAGCGCGGCGGCGGCGGGGACGACGGCGGCGGCACTGGTGCGCAGGGCGTACGAGACGTCGCGCCGCACCCCGGCCGTGTCTCCGCCGGCGGCGGCCCGGCTCATCCGCGGCATCAGCGCGGTGACCAGGGAGACCGTGACGATGCCCTGGGGCACGACCCACAGCTGGTAGGCGTAGCTGTACGCGGTGTAGCCCGCGCCGCCCGCCACACCCTGTTCGACGGCCTGCTGCCCGCTCGCCGTGGAGAGCCGGGTCACCACCCAGTAGGCGGCCTGGTTGGTCAGGACCAGCAGCACGAGCCAGCCGGCCGAGCGCAGCGGCCGGGTGAGGCCGCTGCCGCGCCAGTCGAAGCGGGGGCGCCAGCGGAACCCGGCCCCGCGCAGCGCGGGCACCAGCGCCAGGGTCTGGACGGCCACACCGGCGGTCGTCCCCCACCCCAGGAGCCGGGCCTGGCCGTCGGTGAGGCTGCCGTCCGACCCGGCGGCCACCGCCAGGTAGAGGCCGAACACCCCGATGATCACGAGGTTGTTGAGGACCGGGGTCCACATCATGGCGCCGAACCGGCCGCGGGCGTTGAGGACCTGTCCCAGCAGGGTGAACAGCCCGTAGAACAGGATCTGGGGCAGGCAGTAGCGGGCCAGCGCGACGGTCAGCTCGGCCTGGCCGCCCGTGTAGCCGGTGTAGAGGGAGACGATGAGGGGCGCCCCGGCGACCGCGAGCGCGGTGAGGGCGAGCAGCCCCGCGGTGCAGAGGGTGAGCAGCCGGTCGGTGTAGGCGGCGCCGCCGTCGGGGTGCTCCCCGGCGGCCCGTACCAGCTCCGGTACGAGGACCGCGTTGAGCGCGCCGCCGAGGAGCAGCATGTACAGGATGTTCGGGACGGTGTTGGCGACCGCGTAGCCGTCGGCCTGGAGGCCGGTGCCCAGTGCGGCGACGACGACGGCGGAGCGTACGAACCCGGTGGCGCGGGAGACGACGGAGCCCGCGGCCATGACGGCACCGCCGCGCAGCACGGACCGGGACTTCCGCTCCGGTGCGCCCCCGGCGGGAGCGGGTGTCGCGGCGGGGGCGGGGGCGGGGCCGGTGGCCGTCATCGGCGGGCCAGGTAGGCGTGGAACGCCCGGTAGAGCGTGTTGTTGGCGGCTCCGCCCACTGATGTCTCCCACTCTCCGAGGGTCTCGACGAGGCGGCCGCCGGTGCCGAGCTTCCAGCGCAGCAGCCCGAACGAGCGGTCCTCGGGATCGAGGGTGGAGGGTACCCCGCGCATGTCGTACACGTGTGCGCCCATGGCGTGGGAGTCGAGCATCATCTGCCACTGGAGGGCGTTGCTGGGCCGGACCTCGCGGCGGTGGTCGGCCGAGGCGCCGGTCTGGTACCAGACCCGCCGCCCCGCCAGGATCATGGTGTGGGCGGCCAGGATCTCGCCCCGGTGGACGGCCAGGCAGAGCCGCATCCGGCCGGGCCGCTCGGCGTTGAGGACGGCGTACTGGCGCTGGTAGTAGGCGAGGGAGCGGCCGAGCCGGAAACCGTCGCGTTCCTCGGTGATCCGCAGCAGCCGGTGGAAGGCGGGCAGGTCGGACGCGTCCCCGGTGACGACCTCGACCCCGGCCTTCCGGGCCTTGCGCACATTGCGCCGCCACTCCTGGTTGAGCCCGGCCCACAGGTCGTCGGGGGTCCGGCCGGCGAGCGGCACGTGGAAGACGTAGCGGGGCTGCGCGTCGCCGTCGCCCCCGTCCTCGCCGTCCCCGCCGCAGCGCCGCCAGCCGCGCGCCCGCAGCCGCTCGGCGACGACGGTGCCGAGCGGGTCCACCTCGGAGGCCAGGACGTCGGCGACCCTCTGCCCGGGCCCGGTGGACGCCTTGAGCCGGGCGGCCTCCCAGACACGGAACGCCGGTGCCGGGCCGATGCGTACGGCGAAGGCACCCGCGCGGCGCAGGTGGGCCATCAGCGGGCGCAGCCACCGGTCGATCCCCGGTCCGGCCCAGTCCGCGACCGGCCCTTCCGGAAGATAGGCGAAGTATTTCCGGGTGCCGGGGAATTGGCGGTAGAGGACCAGGGCGGCCCCCTCCAATTCCCCTTCCGCACCGTGCCATCCGATCATTTCGGAGGACCACTGGTCCTTTACCGCGGCCCAGGACGGGAACTGGAGAAAACTCGTCGTCGGCCGGGTGGCGAGAAAAGCGCGGTGTTCGGCCGCGCCGAGCGGCCGGACGACCGTCTCCTGGTCACGGCTGCGGTTGCCTGGAAGGAGCAGCATCGACATCGTCCGGTCCTTTCCCCGTACCCGCCCCTGTGGCCGGTCCCGGGTGCTGCACAGGATGTTCACAGGGGAGCGTGACCGGGCCGCGCGGCGCATGTGACCGGACGATGACCGTTGTGCTGCATTCCCCGCCGTGGAGGGAATTACCCGAAGAGCGCCGGAATCCGGAACCTACGCTCGGGTGATCGCCTCTCCTTTCACGAGAAGCGCATCCCTTGGAGGTCTCCGTTGAGTTCCGCATGTCGGTCCGCACGCCGTACCGGTCCGGTCCGCAGCCGTGCCCGGCTCTTCCTGGCCGTCCAGGCCGCCGTGGTCTGCGCCGCGCTCACCGCGTG
The DNA here is from genome assembly GCF_008704555.1 of Streptomyces nitrosporeus. Taxonomy (NCBI): domain Bacteria; kingdom Bacillati; phylum Actinomycetota; class Actinomycetes; order Kitasatosporales; family Streptomycetaceae; genus Streptomyces; species Streptomyces nitrosporeus. Next base: position 4,071,676 of record NZ_CP023702.1, on the reverse strand, counting down.
CGCGGGCGGCGGCCCGGCGGAGGGTGCCGCGCCCGCCGGCACCGCCGTCGCGCCGGCCCCCGCCCTGGACATCACCGTGGCCCCGCACGGGACAAAGGCCGTCGCGGGCGTACCGGTGAAGGTGACGGCGGAGTCGGGGAAGCTGAAGACGGTCCAGGTGCGGGCCGCCGGGGGCAAGGCGCTGGCCGGGCGGATATCCGCCGACGGCAGGACCTGGACGTCCGACCGGGTCGCGGCCCCCGGCACGGCGTACACCGTGAGCGCGAAGGACGCCGCGGGCCGCGGCGACCGGACGGGGTTCACGACCGCCGCCGCGGACAAGGTCAACAAGCTGACGCTGGCGCCCGGCAAGGACACCACGGTCGGCATCGCGCAGCCGCTGTCGATCGTGTTCGACCACCCGGTGAAGAACAAGGCCGCGGTCGAGAAGGCCCTCACGGTCACCACGACCGACGACACGACCGGTTCCTGGGGCTGGCTGCGGGACCACTCCGGGAAGGACCGCGTCGACTGGCGCCCCCGGGAGTACTGGAAGCCCGGCACCCGTGTCACGCTCGCCGCCGGCCTCGACGGCGTCGACTCGGGCCCGGACGGCGGCTTCTTCGTACGCGACTACGCCACCACGTTCACGATCGGCTCCGCCCAGGTGGCCCGGGTGGACCTGGACCGGCACCGCCTCACCCTGGTCCGCGAGGGGAAGACGGTCCTGGACCTGCCCATGTCCGCGGGCACGCCCGGCGGGGACAAGGCGTCCTGGCGCGGCACGGCCGTCCTGATGTCCAAGGAGGGCACCATCAACATGCGTTCGGAGACGGTGGGTCTCGGTGACGCGTACGACAAGATGGTGGACTGGTCGATGCGGCTGACCTGGTCGGGGATGTACGTGCACGCCGCCCCGTGGAACGCCGCGTACTTCGGTGTCGCCAACCGGAGTTCGGGCTGCGTGGGACTCAGCGACGCGAACGCCGCGGCCCTGTACGGGCAGGTGCGGGCCGGCGACCCCTTCGAGATCACCGGCGCCGACGCCAAGGGCACCGTGGCGGAGGGCAACGGGTACGGCGCGTGGAACGTCTCCTGGGCCGACTGGCGGAAGAAGAGCGCACTGGGCTGACCCGGGCCGCCGGGCGAGGGGCGCGGGAACGCGGCCCCCGCCCGGCGGACGGCCGCCTCACCCCCGGGGTGTGCGCGGCCGGGTCGGGGACGGCGTCACACCGCCACCACCTCGGCGAGGACCCTCGCCGCCCGCTCCGCGTCCGCGAAGCCGACGTACAGCGGGGTGAAACCGAAGCGCAGGATGTCCGGGCGGCGCAGGTCCCCGACGACGCCCCGCGCGATGAGCTCCGCCATCACCGCGGGCGCGTCCTCGCAGCGGAGCGAGACCTGGCTGCCGCGCTCCGCGTGGGCGAAGGGGGTCACCGGGACGACCCGCCCCGCGGGGACGTAGGCGGCGACGCACTCCAGGAAGAAGTCCGTCAGCGCCAGCGACTTGGCCCGCACGGTGTCCACACGGACGCCGTCCCAGACGTCCAGGGACGCCTCCAGGGCCAGCATCGACAGGATGTCCGGGGTACCGACCCGGCCCCGCACGGAACCCTCGGCGGGGGTGTAGCCCGGGGTCATCGCGAAGGGGTCGGCGTGCGAGGTCCAGCCCGGCAGCGGTGAGTCGAAGGCCGCCTGGTGGCGTTCGGCGACGTACAGGAAGGCCGGCGAACCGGGCCCGCCGTTCAGGTACTTGTACGTGCACCCCACCGCCAGGTCCACCCCGTGCGCGTCGAGGCCGACCGGCAGGGCGCCCGCGCTGTGGCACAGGTCCCACACCGCGAGGGCGCCCGCCGCGTGCGCGGCGGCGGTGAGACCGGGCAGGTCGTGGAGCCTGCCGGTGCGGTAGTCGACGTGGTTGAGCAGGACGAGCGCGGTACGGGGGCCGAGCGCGTCCGGCACGTCGGCGGGCGCGACCGGGACGAGGCGGTGGCCGGTCATCCGGGCCGCCGACGCGGCGATGTACCCGTCGGTCGGGAAGGTGGTGGCGTCGACCAGGATCTCGTCGCGTCCCCCGGCGGCGAGACGGCTCGCGGCCACCACCGCCTTGAAGACGTTCACACTGGTGGAGTCGCCCACCACGATCCGGCCGGGGCCCGCCCCGACCAGCGGGGCGATCCGGTCGCCGATCCGCTCGGGCGCGGTCCACCAGCCGCTCTCGTCCCAGGAACGGATGCGCAGTTCGCCCCACTGACGGGTCAGGACGTCCCGCATCCGGTCCGGTACGTGCGCCGGCAGCGCGCCCAGCGAGTTGCCGTCGAGGTAGACGGTGTCGTCCAGGGCGAACATCCCCCGGTGTGCGGCCAGTTCGTCCGCGGTGTCGAGCGCCTCGGCGCGCTCCCGGAGGTCAGACATGGCTGCGCGCCGTCCACAGCTCGGGGAACACGGTCTTCCCGGCCCGCTTCTCCAGCCAGGCGACCCCCGCCGACCCGCCGGTGCCGGTCTTGGAGCCCATCGCCCTGCGGGTGGCGGTGAGATGGTCGTTGCGCCAGCGCCAGACCAGCTCCGCCACGTCGGTCAGCACCTCGCCGAGCCGTACCAGCTCGGCGTCCTGGTCCTGGCCGGAGTAGATCTCCGCCCAGACGGCCTCGACCGCGGGCGAGGGCTCGTACTTCTGCGACAGGTCCCGCTCCAGCACCGACCGCGGCACCGGGTACCCGCGCCGGGCCAGCAGGGCGAGCGTCTCGTCGTAGAGGCCGGGCTGGTGCAGCGCCTTCTCCAGCTCCGCGTGGATCCGGGGCGTGCCCCGGTGCGGCACGAGCATGGACGCGGACTTGTCACCCAGCAGGAACTCCATCCGCCGGTACATCGCCGACTGGAACCCGGACCCCTCGCCGAGCGAGCCGCGGTAGGAGTTGAACTGGGCGGGGGTGAGGCCGGCCAGCGGCTTCCAGGAGGCGTTCAGCGCCTCCAGTTCCCGCAGCGAGCGCTTCAGCGCGTCACGGGCGTCCGGGAGGCGGTCCTCGCGCAGCGCGTGCGCGGCCGTCTCCCATTCGTGCACGATGACGGTGAACCACAGCTCCATGACCTGGGTGGTGACCAGGAAGACCATCTCGCCCGGATCGTCCGAGCGCAGGTGCTGGAGGTGGGTCAGGACATCCGCCTGGACGTAGTCCTCGTACGGAGTCGTTCCCGCGAAGTCGAGGTACGGGGTTTCCGCACCGGTGGCTTCGGGGTCGGGGTGATACGTCGACATCGCTGTCTCCTCGACACGAGCTTCCGGGTAGCGGTCCGCCCCTTCCTTGTGAGGTGGTGGAGCTCCGGTCCCCTGTTCGCATCCTAAAGCCTGCGCCGGCTTCCGGTCCTGGTACGCCCCGGACCCCGCGGGCGGCACCCGCGGGGTCCGGGGGGATCCGGGTGTCCGGGCCCGGGAGACCGGGAGACCGAGGGCTCCGGGGTCCGGGGGTCAGCCCAGGGTGTCGGCCGCGGTCTGCGAGGAGTCGCGCAGGAAGGACGAGCAGCGCTCGTACTCCTCCTGCTCGCCGATGGCCTGCGCGGCGCGGGCGAGGGCGTGCAGGGCCCGCAGGAAGCCGCGGTTCGGCTCGTGCTCGAACGGGACGGGACCGTGTCCCTTCCAGCCCGCCCGGCGCAGGGCGTCGAGCCCGCGGTGGTAACCGGTGCGCGCGTACGCGTACGACTCGACGACCCGGCCGCCCTCGAACGCCTCGTCGGCGAGCTGCGCCCAGGCCAGCGAGGACGTGGGGTACTTCGCGGCGACGTCGGCGGGCGCCGTGCCGGCGGCGAGCAGCTCACGCGGCTCCGGATCGTCGGGCAGATGGGTCGGGGCGGGGCCCCCGAGCAGGTTCTCGTGGATGGACATGCCCCCAGTGTGCCTGCCCCCCGCACCACCACCAAGACCACCCGCCCGCACCCCCCGCGCGGCCCGCCCCGGGCCCCGCCGCGGCCCCTCCGGGCATGCCACGGGCCCGGCCCCCACCCGAGGGGGGACCGGGCCCGTGACGGCGTCCGTGCCGGTGCCTACTTGATCCGGGTGCCCGTGGAGCGCAGGTTCGCGCAGGCCTCGGTGACGCGCGCGGCCATGCCCGCCTCGGCGGACTTGCCCCAGCTGCGCGGGTCGTAGACCTTCTTGTTGCCGACCTCGCCGTCGACCTTCAGCACACCGTCGTAGTTGCGGAACACGTGGTCCACGATCGGGCGGGTGAAGGCGTACTGGGTGTCGGTGTCGAGGTTCATCTTCACGACGCCGTTCTCCAGCGCGGTGGCGATCTCCTCGGCGGTGGAGCCGGAGCCGCCGTGGAAGACGAAGTCGAAGGGGGAGGTCTTGCCGTACTTGGCGCCCACACCCTCCTGGAGGTCCTTCAGGAGCTCCGGACGCAGGACGACGTTGCCCGGCTTGTAGACGCCGTGGACGTTGCCGAAGGACGCGGCCAGCAGGTAGCGGCCCTTCTCGCCCAGACCGAGGGCCTCGGCGGTGCGCAGCGCGTCGTCGACGGTCGTGTACAGCTCGTCGTTGATCTCGTGGGTGACGCCGTCCTCCTCGCCACCGGTCGGGGTGATCTCGACCTCAAGGATGATCTTGGCGGCGGCGGCCTTGGCCAGCAGCTCCTGGCCGATGGCCAGGTTGTCGGCGAGGGTCTCGGCGGAGCCGTCCCACATGTGGGACTGGAAGAGCGGGTTCTGGCCCTTGGCGACGCGCTCCGCGGAGACGTCGAGCAGCGGACGGACGTAACCGTCCAGCTTGTCCTTGGGGCAGTGGTCGGTGTGCAGCGCGACCGTGATGCCGTACTTGGCGGCGACGACGTGCGCGAACTCGGCCAGGGCGACGGCGCCCGTGACCATGTCCTTGTTGTACTGGCCACCCAGGAACTCGGCCCCACCGGTGGAGATCTGGACGATGCCGTCGCTCTCCGCCTCGGCGAAGCCGCGCAGTGCCGCGTGCAGGGTCTGGGTCGACGTCACGTTGATGGCCGGGTAGGCGAACTTGCCTGCCTTCGCCCGGTCGAGCATCTCGGCGTAGACCTCGGGGGTTGCGATGGGCATCTGTCCGCTCCTTGGTATGTGCGGGTGTGCGTGCTTGGTCCCTGACCTGGGGGCGACGTCATCGTCGCCCCCATCTTTCCAGACTCCCGCCGCGGCTCCACTCCGCCCGTGGGCGCCGGAAGGGCCGCTGAGCGGCACGAGGGGCGGGCGGTTTCGCGTGAAACCCCCCGCCCTCAGGAAACGCGCAGGTCAGGCCAGGTCGAGGTCGGCGACCGAGTACACGTGGACATAGGGCAGACCGGCCTCGGCGACGGCGGGGGCGGCCCCCCGCTCCACGATCACGGCGACGGCGACGACCTCACCGCCGGCCTCGCGCACCGCCTCGACGGCGGTGAGGGGCGACCCGCCGGTCGTGGAGGTGTCCTCGACGACGAGGCAGCGGCGGCCCTTCACGTCCGTGCCCTCGATCCGGCGCTGCATCCCGTGCGCCTTCTGCGCCTTGCGGACGACGAAGGCGTCCAGGCTCTTCCCGCGCGCCGCGGAGGCGTGCAGCATCGAGGTGGCGACCGGGTCGGCACCCAGGGTCAGCCCGCCGACACAGTCGTAGTCCAGCTCGGCCGTGGCGTCCAGCATCACCTGGCCGACCATCGGTGCGGCCTTGCCGTCCAGCGTGATCCGGCGCAGGTCGATGTACCAGTCGGCTTCCAGACCCGAGGAGAGGGTCACCTTGCCGTGCACCACGGCCTTGTCCTTGATCTGCTGGAGCAGCTCAGCACGTACGTCAGTCATGCCCACGAGGGTAAGCGCTGCCGCGACCGGCCCGGTCCTCCCGGCCCGGTCGCCGGTGGTCAGAGCCGCTTCCAGCTCCAGGTCATCCCGATCTCCAGCGGGTCGATCGGGGTGACCAGGCGGGGCGTGGTGTTCAGGCCGTTCGGCGGCCCCGACTGCGGTTCCACGCAGACCGCCTCGTCCTGCTCGTCGTAGATCACCACCCACTCGTCCCGGCTCTTCACCGTCAGCTCCAGCCGGCCGGGCCAGGTGAGTTTCACGTCGACACCGTCCGGCATCCCGAAGCAGTCGTCCCAGGGGCCGGGCTCCGGTTCGATCCGCCGGCCGGTCGGGAGGTGGTCCTCGCCCCGCTCCTCCTGCCAGGCGGCCTCGAAGGAGATCCGCACGCCCTCACCGCCGATGTCGCGGAGGAACCAGGGGTGCCACCCGGCCTGCGCCGGGAAGGAGTTCTCGTACGTCTCCACGCCGAGCCGGACCGTCAGTTCGTCCTCGGTCAGCTCGAAGGACTGGGTGACCCGGCCCTTGTACGGCCAGGGGTCGGCCAGGTCGTAGAAGAAGGCCGCCTCCGTGCCGCTCTGCCGGGCGAGCTGCCACTCGGTGTCGCGCCCGGTGCCGTGGATGGCGTGCGGCGGCGCGTTCAGCGGCAACCGGTGGAGTTCGGCGCCGTTGCGGAACAGGCCGTTCCCGGTACGGCCGCACCACGGCACCATCGGGAAGGAGCCGTACCGCTCGCCCTGGCGCAGCAGTTCGGTCCCGCCGACGCGGAAGCTGCTGATCCGGCAGCCGTGGACGGGATCGACGGTCAACTCGGTGTCGCCGGCGGCCAGCCGGACGTTCTTCGTCACTCTGCTCACGCCATGACACTACTTGCGCGGGCCGCCGGCCACCGCCGCCCCCGTTGCCGCCGTGTTGCCACCGCGGTGTCGCGGTGGTGTCCCACCGTGGTGCCGCGGTGGCGTCGCCGCCGCTGTCTCAGCGCCGTCGCCGCAGGGCCCGGCCCACCACCACGGCCGAGGCGATCGCCAGGGCCGCCACGGGGGCGTACCGGCGTACGACGGCACCGGCGCCGCCCGACCCGGGCGACGGCACGGGGGCGTACCGGCCGCGCGGCGGGGCGTGGTCGACCTCCTCCGTGCTGCGGCCGATCATCGTGCGGCGGGCGTGGGCGGCCTCGGCCGGGGGCCCGTCCGGCACGGTGAACTCCAGCCCGGCGGCCGGGTCCAGCGACGACGGGGGGACCGGCGCGTCGAACACCGAGTCCCCACCGCCCGCCTCGTCGTCCGGCAGCTCCTCGTCATCCGCCATTTCCAGACCCAGGAGTTCCTCGTCCGGGAGTTCCAGGCCCGGGAGTTCCTCGTACGGGAGTTCCGCGTCCGGGAGCGCTTCGTCCGCCGGCCCCTCGCCCCGGAGCGCTTCGTCCGACAGCCCCTCGCCCAGCGGGGAACCGCCCGCCGGCCCCTCGCCCGGCGACTCCTCGTCCAGCGGGGCCCGGTCCGCCGGCAGCGCTGCCGCGGCGCCCGCCGCGCCTGTGGCACCCACCGCGCCCTCCGCGCCCTCCGTGCCCGTGGACCCTGTGGCGCCCTCCGTGTCCCGCGAGGCCAGGGACTCGGTGACCAGCTGCCGTGTGAAACGGTCCAGCAGCCGGTGGGCCGCGGCGGCCGCCGCCTCCTCCGGGACGTCCACGATGCGGCCGTCCCCGCTCACGGTCCCGGCGAACCCGATGGTCGTTCCGCCGTCCGCCGGTGCGAGGCCGATGATCAGCGCCAGTTTCGCCGAACCGGTGCCCCGGGCCTCCACGCCCTCGCCCGCCACGGAGAACGTGTCGCCTCCGTCGGCCGGGCGTACGGTCAGCGCACCCCGGTAGGTGATCGTGTGACCACCGATCCGCACCTTCAGCCGCCCGGTCAGGGCGGGCTCCTCGGCATCCTGCTGGAGGTTCGGCACACAGCGGGCCACCCGGGCGGGGTCTCCCAGCGTCCGCCGAAGGGCCGCGACCGGAACCGGAACGAACACCTCATGCTCCATACCGACCGAGCCTACTCAGCCATGGCCGTCCCGTCAGCGCTTCCATGTCCGTACACACTCCGGGCACGGTGTGTGACCGGCCCGCCGGTGACCGGCTCAGTACCGCGGGTGCACCAGCGTCGACGGGGGCACCGTCCCCGGCCGGGACCGCTCCGCCGCGCGCCCGGCCTCCAGCAGCCCCCGCTCGTCCAGCGACATCGGCTCGGGTATCCGCGGACCGAGCCGGAGCCGCCCGGCCTCCCCCCGCCGGGCGGCCAGGACGAATCCCCGGCCGGGCGGCTCCCCGCCCCCGTACTCCGGACGGGCCGGGCCGTCCGGGCCGCCCGGGCCGCCGGCGGGCCGGTCCCCGACGCGGTACGGACGGGTCACGAGCCCGCCCGCGCGCACCGACGCCTCCACCGTCCAGAAGTCCCCCGCCCCGGTACCGGGCGGTCCGGCGTGCACCACCAGCCGTCCGCCCGGCGCCAGGGACCCGGCCACCAGTCCGTAGAACTCCGCGGAGTAGAGCTTGGTGCTGTCGGATATCCCGGGGGCGGGCAGGTCCGAGATCACCACGTCGAAACGCCGGTCCCCCGCGCGGAGCCAGCCGAAGGCGTCCCGGGCGACGGCCGTGAGCCTCGGATCGTCGTACGCGTGCCCGTTGAGGGCGGAGAGCGCCGGGTCCCTGCGGGCCAGTCGGGTGAGTTGGGCGTCGCGCTCCACGACCACGACGGACTCGACGTCCGGGTAGCGCAGCACTTCCCGGGCGGCCAGGCCGTCCCCGCCGCCGAGGACCAGCACCCGCCCGTGCCGCCCCGCCATCGCCGGATGCACCAGCGCCTCGTGGAAGCGGTGCCCGTCGTCCGAGCTGACCCGCAGCCGGCCGTCCAGGTACAGGCCGAGCGGCCCGCGGCCCGCCCCGGTGAGGACCACTTCCTGCACCTCGGTCCGCACGGCGACCCGGACGTCCTCGCCGTACACCGCGCGGCGCGCCGACCGCTCGAAGTCGTCGACGAGGAACGTGCCCGAGGCCAGGGCGGCGACCACCACCGTGTCGACCACGAGCAGCAGCCGGCGGGAACGGGGGTCCAGGTCCCCCCGGAACGCCCACAGCACCAGCGCACCGCCCGCCGCCGCGTTGACCGCCCCCGTGACCAGGGCACCGGTCAGCTGGCCCATCGTCGGCAGCAGCAGGAAGGGGAAGGCGAGCCCGCCCACCAGCGCGCCCACGTAGTCCGCGGCGAAGAGATCGGCGACGGCTCCGCCCGCGTCCTGCCGGTCGACCCGCTGGATCAGCGTCATCAGCAACGGGATCTCCGCGCCGATCAGGACACCGATCGCCAGCGAGAAGGCGACCAGTACATGGCGTGACTCCCCGAGCCAGGCGAAGGAGGCGTACAGCACGAGCGCCGAGGCGCCACCGGTCAGCGCGAGCACGGCTTCGAGCAGGCCGAAACAGACGACGGCCCTGCCGCGTAATCGTTTCGCGAGGAGCGAGCCGATGCCCATCGCGAACACCATCACGGACAGGACGACGGAGGCCTGGGTGACCGAGTCGCCGATCAGATAGGTGGCCATCGCCACCAGTTCGAGCTCGTAGACCAGACCGCACGCGGCGCAGACGAACACCACGGACAGCACGAGGAACCGGCCCGTCCGCGGCCCCATGGGGGACACGGCCGCGCTCCCTCGCAGCGCCGTCTGCTGGTCGATCATGAAAACAACGCTACGTGATCAATCCACTGCACCGTGTCACCCACACGGGTGTAAGTACCCCACAGGGCGCCCCTCGCCCGGCGGGCACCCCCTCACGGCACCGGGACCGCCGTCCGCACACCCACCCGGGTGCGGGTGACGACCAGTTGGCCCTCCTGCGGGTAGGCGTGCCACGTCCGCCACCTCACCTGGCCTTCCGTCCGCTGGGCGAGCATCGCGGTGAACGCGTGCGGGCTGCCGGGAAACGTTCCGGCCAGACCGTGCGGATGGTCGGCGACCAGGGCCAGCAGTTCCTGCGCGCGTCCCGCGAAGGACCCCTCGGAGAGGGTCTCGACGCGCGCCGCGAACTCGTACTCCCAGTCACCGAACCGCTTGGCGACACCCAGGGGCAGTGGCGTGCTGCTGCCCGGCATACAGGCCACGGTCTCCGAGCAGGAGCCTTCCTCCTCCTCCAGCAGCACCTGGTGGGAGGCGCCGAGCAGTCTCATCTGGAGCGTGGCGCCCGCGAGGCGGAGATCGAGTACGGCGAGGGCGGGCAGCGGCTCACGGCCCAGTGCCCAGGCCAGATCGGTGGCGCGGGTGTCGGAGTAGGAGGTCTGAAGGGTCGTGAGCATTGGAGCGGCTCCGCACACACATGTGGATCAGGGACAGGGGTCCCCGGCGTGGTGCACATGGGGACGGGAGAAGCCCGAACCGGCCCGACCGGGCTCGGGGGCTGAATGTTCTATAGAAAGAGGAAATCATGAAGTAAGCGACACCCGCAGCCCTTTCGCTCAACTTCCCGCCGTTTCCATCCGGTCGGGGGCAGACCGGTTCATCTGTTCCTGCCGGAGCGGCCCGTGCGCCCCCGGTACCGCGCCAACGGCGAAGGGCCCGGTGGGAGTTGACCCCACCGGGCCCCACCGGACCCCACCGGACCCCACCGGACCCCACCGGACCCTGGCCGCAGACGGTAGGCCGCGGTCCGGACCGGCCTGCGGACGCCGGACGGCCTCAGTCCCCGCCGCCTCCCCCGCAGCCTCCGCCGCCCCCGCAGGAGTGGCCGCCCGACCCGCTGTCGCCGGACCACCAGCTGCCCCCGTCGGAACTGTCACCGCTCCCGGAGCTCCCGGAGCTCCCGGACCCGCTGTCCGCGCTCCGGCCGTTCCGCCGCCCGGAGAGCGGCTTGCTCCGGGCGCCCGGCCGGGCGAGGGCCGCTATACCCACGCACACGATCAGCACGAACACGATGAAGAAGACGAACTCCACCGACCTCACATCCTTCTGTCCCCCGAAGCGAGGTCCCCGCTTCTCAAGTGACCAGGGGATTCCCATCCCCCTCCGCCGTCAAAGCGGACTTGAGCAACTCCAGAGCTTCGCCCGGAGGATGATGACGTCCATGACACAGGGACGACCTCTGCTCAACCGCCGCCTGGCCGGGTTCGGTACGACGATCTTCGCCGAGATGACGGCACTGGCCCTGCGCACCGGGGCCATCAACCTCGGCCAGGGCTTCCCCGACACCGACGGCCCCGAGGAGATCCGCGAGGCCGCGGTGCGCGCGCTGCGGGCCGGACACGGCAACCAGTACCCGCCCGGACCCGGCGTCCCGGAGCTGCGCTCGGCGGTCGCCCTGCACCAGCAGAGCCGCTACGGGCTGGCCTACGACCCCGACAGCGAGGTCCTGGTCACCGCGGGCGCCACCGAGGGCATCGCCGCCGCCCTGCTGGCCCTGGTGGAACCCGGTGACGAGGTCATCGCCCTGGAGCCGTACTACGACTCCTACGCCGCCTGCATCGCCATGGCGGGCGGTACCCGGGTCCCGGTGACGCTGCGGCCCGACGGCGGTGTCTTCCGGCTCGACCCGGACGAGCTGCGCGCCGCCGTCACGCCCCGCACCCGTCTGATCCTGCTGAACACCCCGCACAACCCCACCGGGACCGTCCTCACCCGCGAGGAACTGGCCGGCATCGCCGAACTCGCCTGCGAGCGCGACCTGCTCGTGGTCACGGACGAGGTCTACGAGCACCTGGTGTTCGAGGGCGAGCACATCCCGCTCGCCTCGTTCCCCGGGATGCGCGACCGGACGGTCACCCTCAGCAGCGCCGGGAAGACCTTCTCCTTCACCGGCTGGAAGGTCGGCTGGGTCAATCCCTGTTCGCCTACCTATTGGGCACTGGCCGCGTGACCACCCGCCCGGCATCGGTCAGGATGACGCTCGAAGCGTCGACGGACATCCGAGTGAGGACGGTGGAGACATGAGCGGCAGGCCGCTGCTGAACCGCAGGCTGGACGGGCTCGGGACGACGATCTTCGCGGAGATGTCGGCTCTGGCGACGGCGACGGGCGCGATCAACCTGGGCCAGGGCTTCCCGGACACGGACGGCCCGGAGTCCGTACGCGAGGCGGCGGTACGGGCGCTGCGCGAGGGCCGCGGCAACCAGTACCCGCCGGGCCCCGGCATCCCGGAACTCCGCCAGGCGATCGCCGACCACCAGCGCCGCTTCTACGACCTGAGCCTCGACCCGGACACCGAGGTCCTGGTCACCGCGGGCGCGACGGAGGCGATCGCGGCGACCATGCTCGCTCTGCTGGAGCCCGGTGACGAGGTGATCGCCTTCGAGCCCTTCTACGACTCCTACGCGGCCTGCATCGCCATGGCCGGCGCGAAGCGGGTACCGCTCACCCTGCGAGCCCCGTCCTTCCGCCCGGACCTGGACGAGCTGCGATCCAAGATCACCCCGCGCACTCGCCTCCTGCTTCTCAACACCCCGCACAACCCGACCGGGATGGTCCTCACCGCCGACGAGCAGAGCACCATCGCCGCGCTCGCTGTCGAGCACAACCTGCTCGTGGTCACCGACGAGGTGTACGAGCACCTGGTCTTCGACGGCGCCGCCCACGTCCCGATCGCGAGCTTCCCCGGCATGCGCGAGCGCACCGTCTCCATCTCCTCCGCCGGCAAGACCTTCTCCTTCACCGGATGGAAGGTTGGCTGGATCATGGCGGACGGCCCGCTCGTCTCCGCAGTCCGGACCGCAAAGCAGTACCTGACGTACGTCAGCGCGGGCCCCTTCCAGTACGCCGTCGCCGAAGCGCTCCACCTCCCCGACTCGTACTTCGACGACTTCCGCGCCGACCTGCAACGCAAGCGCGACCTGCTCGGCGACGGCCTGCGCGCGGCCGGCTTCGGTGTCTACCAGCCGGAGGGCACGTACTTCATCACCACCGACATCACTCCCTTCGGCGAGAAGGATGCCTACGCCTTCTGCCGCGCCCTCCCCGAACGCTGCGGCGTCGTCGCCATCCCCAACTCCGTCTTCTACGACGACCCCGACGCCGGCCGCACCCAGGTCCGCTTCACCTTCTGCAAGAAGGACGACGTCCTCCACGAGGCCACCAGCCGTCTGCGGCGCTTGGTGACCTGAACTCACGAGCACTTTGCCCTGAATGGGGTTCGGTTAAGACGCTGTTGTCTTTCCGAGTCTGACGACTGTGTTTTCGCTGGTCCGGGGTGGGGGTGGCATCGGTGTGGGAGTGATGGGGTGTCGTTTCGTTGCTCTCGTGGAGGTCGTGGATGCCGTCGGTTGTCGGACTGCTGGAACAGCACGAGCTTTCCGCTCGTCGTCGTGTGGACGGGCTGCGTGAGGAAGCGGACCGCATCCAGGCCGAGCTCGCGGTGGCCGAGCAGGAGTGGTCGGAGTGGATGATCGCCCGCGAGCGTGTCGGTGCGGTGCTGTCCGCGCCGGGCGGTGGCTCAGCCGGCGTTGTCGCCACCGACGTGCCAGAGGGTGTTGTGACGGGAGCCGAGGTGGAGGCGTCTCCGCCTCTGGCGGTGAAGGCGAGGTCGCAGGTTCCGATGTGGCGCGAGGGGCTGGCCGCGACGGCACTGTCGATGGACTACCAGCGCATCCTGGCCTCGGTCGAGGATCGGGGCCGTCTCGGTCAAGGGCCGCTGACCTGTCAGGAGATGGCCACCGCGTTCGGCCTGGACGTGGTGTCGGCCAAGGTGGAAGGGCTGCGGTCGAAGGCGAAACGCCTGGTTTCGCGGGGCTGGCTGGCCGAGCCGGCACCGGGCCGGTTCACCCTCGCGCGGAGCGTGAGCGGGCCAGGCGGCGGGTCATGATCATGGTCATCGACCAGTAGATCATCGCCTCGGCGCTGCTGGTGGATCGTTCGAAGTCACGGACCAGGCGGCGGCTTCGCATCAGGTGGGCGAAGAGCCGCTCGACGATCCACCGCTTGGGCAGCACCACGAAGCCGCGCATGTCGTCGCTCCGCTTGACGATCGCCAGGACCAGCGCGAGGGCGGCCAGGCAGTGCTTGACGAGGCTGCCGGTATAGCCGCCGTCAGCCCAGACGAGTTCCAGCCGGTGGTGAGCGTCGGTCACCCGCTCGAGCAGCACCTTCGCTGCGACGCGGTCGCCAATGTCCGCCGCGGTGACCATGACGCCCAGCAGCAGGCCGAGAGTGTCGACCACCACGTGTCGTTTGCGGCCGTTGACCAGCTTCCCGCCGTCGAAACCGCGGCTGTCGGCGCCGACGACGGCGTCCGCCTTGACGGACTGCGAGTCGATCACGCCGGCCGTCGGTTCCGCATCTCGCCCCGACGCTTCGCGGACCCTGCCGCGCAGTCGGTCGTGGAACTCTCTGACCAGCGTGTGGTCGCGCCAGCGGCGGAAGAACGCATAGACCCGGTCCCACGGCGGGAAGTCGGCCGGCATGGCCCGCCACTTCGTTCCGTTGTCGACCAGATAGCGGATCGCATCCAGTATCGCCCGGTGGCAGTACGCCTCCGGCTGCCCGCCCCGACCTCGCAGCCAGCCCGGCACCGGCAGCAGCGGCCGGACCACAGACCACTCCGCGTCCGTCATGTCCGAGGGATACCGCCGAACACGCTCTGGATGGTCGGCCGCATTCCCGAACCGATGAGCGACACAATCACACGACAGAGCAGCCGAGTTGAACTGCACCGGCGCGAGCACGTACAACTGCGGCAACAGGGTCTCCTGGATCTCGGTTGGCTTCGCAACCCCGAGCTACCAAGAGGCCCTGCCTTCATGCCCGCAGCCGGCCACGGTCACCCGAACGAGACCCCCGTTCGACGCCCACCCCTCAGGATCGGAACGACAACAGCTACTAAGGAACCTACTGGCTTCAATGGCGTTTCCGCAGTTCAGGCGGTTGATGTGGGGCGGTCTCAGATGGCTCGGGAGAGGCTTGGAGAATGGGTAGGCTCCCGGAGAGATCGCCGCCAGCATCAGACGCCGGGCCGCTGTTGGCGGCCCGGCCTCCCCTGTCCCGCCCTCCGATCAGAGGTGCAGGATCCAATCGAGCAGCCAGAGGGCTGCTACACCCGCTACAGCCGACACTGCGCCCTTGAGTGCCTGGACGGTGAGCACCCAGCGGAGGAACCGCAGTCGGCGCCGCACCCGCGGCGAGGGCCACCCCTGCACCGCCCCTTCGGAGGCACTGCCGACGCGGGGCGAGCGGCGCAGGGCAGCCTTGATCTTCCTGGCAAGGAGTGCCAGGACAGCCTTACACTTCAACGTGAAGCTCCTGATCAGTGAACTAGTCGGGATGTTTCCGCGGGGAAGGCGCCGGCTCAGGTTGGTAGCCAGGCGGCCGGGCCTTTCCCGTGTTGCGACTGACGATACGCAATGGCACGCATGGGGCGGTGGAGCTGAGCGAAAACGCACTCGGACCCCATTTTGCCACCCGTGAGGATTGCGGTGCAGATCATCCTAGCCGAATGCGGTACATGGCGAGGGCGACCGCCACCTCCGTCGAATCCTTTCCCACGCTTCTCGCGTAACGGATAAGTGCCTCCATTTCCACCTCCATCCCGGCACGTGCCAGCTTGTCGGCGGCGTAGGCGATTTCCGATTCCTCCCATGAGGCGGCCAGGTCGGCAAGCAGGGCGATCCTCCGGTCGGCCTTCATTTCGGCCAGCGCCCCGAGGAGATCCGGAGGCGCGTCGAGCCGGTCGGCACTCACCGGCGAAGAACTGCGGCCGTTGCGCCGGTCCCCCTTGCCGGATGCCACCCCGTTGCGCCGGTCCCCCTCCGAACAGGTGCAGTCGGCTGAAGGGTGCCCCTTCGACCGCCGGGCTGCGCACAGCAGCGCTTGGAGTTCGGCAGGTTCGGGTTCAAGCACTACCCCCACGCGGCAGGCACCCTGCTGCGCCAGCTCGGACATACGGCGTACCGCTTCCCTGTCAGGAAGCCGCCGCCCGTGGAGCCAGTGGGACAGCTGGGATGGCGAAATACGCAGGGCCTCCGCTGCGGCATACAAGGCAGCTCCCGGCCGGACGTACTGGATGACGATCCTCAGGGCTGCAGCGAACTCCTTTACCTCACTAGTGGTGCCGGATGCGTACGAACTTCCGATATGTCCTGAAGCTGGCACAGCGAGGACCCCTTCCGGTTGCCGGGATTGCACACGGAGACGATCAATCAGCCTGAGCCTACCCGTTCGCAGGGTGCGCGATCCCGGGTTCTCCGCCCACCAGGCGGACTATTTTCAACGAGAGACCGAAGCGGCTGAAACAGTAAATTCCGGGCAATTTGGATGGCCATCTTTACTGAAGTTGTAAAGATGGCTGATCACTGGAATCGATAGCGCTTTCCATGCTAGTAATGGGTGGCTGTATGGGCCGTTGGCGCCTTTCACTGCCCTCTTGAGGAGGTTTGACTCGAATGGAAGCACCCCTGCCCTCTTGGCTGGATCCCGGCCTGGGGACGATGAAGCGCGCTGCACTGTGGCTTGTGTCCGAGGTCGGAGTGGGCAAGACGTTCACCAAGGAGCAGCTCCGTGCCGCCTTCCCTGGTGTCTCGCAGGTCGACCGCCGCATGAGGGACCTGCGGGACTTCGGATGGCGAATCGATACGAACCGCGAGGACGCGACGCTGGACTCTCACGAGCAGCGCTTCGTCGAGCAGGGCGATCCGGTCTGGTTGCCCGGGCGGGCGACACGCAGGGCCGGCACTGCAGCCATCGGCGCAGGACGGCGGCGGGAGGTTCTAGCGAGGGACGGGAACATGTGCCGCTCCTGCGGTATCACCCCCGGTGAGCTGTACGACGGCACAGACGAAGCCGCCCAGCTCGACATTGCTCGGAGAGAGGTCATCAAGCCTGGTGGAGGCCGGACAACGGAGTTGGTCACTGAGTGCCGGCGGTGCAGAGTCGGCGGCCGTGCGCTAATGGCGGATCTCGGCGAGGTCATCAGGGCAGCGGCGGCACTCAGCTCTTCGGATCGCCGCGTTCTGGAGGGCTGGTTGGCTGACGACCAGCGGGAGTTCACCGCGCTGGACCGACTCTGGAGTGCTTACCGCTCCCTGCCTGAAGAATCGCGAGCGAAGCTGCGCTCACAGCTTGGTGCCGCCTGAAGCCGATCTCAGCACGCAGAGGCCCCCTGGACAACAAGACGTAGGGAAGCAGGAACAAGGAAATGGCACAGGACTACGGTCTGCCGCCGATCGCTGAGGAGAACCGCACGCTGGTCCGGTCCCGTTTGCGGGAAGTCGAGGCCGGCAGCGGTCCTCGCGAGACGCTGACGGTGGAGTGGCGCGGGCACCCTGAGCACCTGGAAGTCATTCAGATGCCGGTGGGGAACCTCTACTACAACCCTGCCACCCATCGCATCCGCGCCCAGTCCAGCCACGACCCCAAGCAGGCGGCGGCCCTGGCTGACGACCCCTGGAGCAGCGAGAGCCAGGCGTACTTGGACCGGCTGCTGCAGGTGCTTCCCGCGGATCCGGCAAGGAAGGATCCGGAGTTCGACGAACTGGTCGCCAGCCTCAAGGAGTACGGCCAGACAGATCCCGGCCTGATCACCCGTGAGGGCGTCCTCGTCAACGGCAACACCCGCCGCGCAGGTCTGGTCCAGTTGTACGGGCCCACGCACGAGATGCGCGTGGCCGTCCTGCCAGAGAGCTGCGACTGGCAGGACATCGCGGCAATCGAGCTGTCCCTGCAGCTGCGCAAGGAGCACCGCCGCGACTACTCGTACATCAACCGGCTCCTTGCGGTGCAGGAACTCGTTGACCGGGGAACGCCCTTGGCGGTAATCGCCTCAATTTTCCGTACAACAGCGGAGCGGTGCCGGCAGGACCAGTGGGTGCTGGCAAACATCGAGTCGCTGATCGAACGCAGCCGGTCGGCTGGCGGCCAATTGTCTCTGGTGGCGTTCGAGGACCAGGCGGAGAAGTTCCGCGAGCTCCAGCGCGCCTACGTCAAGCAGTACGCAACGAACCCGGAGAAGGCCGAGCTGCTGCTGGAGAGTCGGCTAGCTGCCATGCTGCTCGGGTTCGCCAAGACCGACGTGCGCTTCATCGGCCACGACTTCAACGAGCGCTACCTGTCGAAGGTACTCCCTGAGGGCAGTGCACCGGCCGGGCCTGCTGCGAGTACCGCCATCCCGGGTTTGGGTAGGGCAGTTAAGGGCCCCTCTGCCGACCTCAGTGCGGCCAAATCACTGACCGACACCGTTCTGCGCTTGCGGGTCGCCATCCAGCCTGGCGGATCTGTTGAGCAGGATGCTGCCGATGAAGCGCAGAAGGAGGCAAAAAGACTGCGCGATGCGATGGATGAAGCCATCACATTCGCCGGCCGTGATGCACGCATCCAGAAGCGCAAGCAGGCAGCGCCCGCCCGCCTGGCCGATGCAGGCCGGGACATCGAGCAGTGCATCACAGATCTCGTCATGTCCCGGGCTCAGAGCAGCCTTGACGAGGACGCCTTCGACGACGCCGTCACCGACCTCCGGAAGAAACTGCAGAAGCTCGCGCTTGAAGCCAAGCGCACTGTGCAGGATCCCGGTGACGGGGTGACTTGGCTCATCGAGACTCTCGGGAGGGCTCGCTAGATGGCAGGCGAGCCCAGTCTGACGATCGGGTTCGACGTCACGCGTACCCGGGCATCGCTGAGGACGGTGCCTGCCTGCCGCAGTGCTCTCGGGCAGATGATCGCCAGCTTTCCCAGCGGACGGATGACAGACCGGTTGTCGGCCGTAGTCCCCGTGGACAGCTTCCTTGCGAGCATCAGCGCGTTGGCTTCCTGGCCTGAACCAGAAAGCGTCGTCTGGGAGGAGGACTTCCGACGTCTCGTCACGGAGATGCTCGACACCGCTGACGCGGCCGAGAGGCTGCTCAGCGGTGAGGTCGGCGAGGACGCTGTCACCGCCGACCAGATTCCTACCCTGCTCGGGGCAAGCTGGAAGGCCCCTCTGGCCCCGTTCCAGCTGCGAGACACGGCTCGGCTGCTCTCGATGGGCAACGGGGCTAACTTCAGCGTGCCCGGAGCTGGGAAGACCCGGGTCTCCATGGCTGTCTTCTCAGCACTGAGAGAGCGGGGCGAGGTGTCCCGCATCCTCGTGGTCAGCCCGAAGTCGGCGTTCGAAGCATGGCGGTACGAAGCCGATGCGTGCTTTGCTGAGCCGCTCCAGGCGCATGTGATGGGCAAGGGCTCTCCTCCCTCTGCCGATCTCCTCATCGTCAACTACGAGCGCCTGCACGGGGCGCTGCCTGCGCTCTCCGATTGGCTCAGAGCAGCTCCTGCAATGCTTGTCGTCGACGAAGCCCACCGGATGAAGCTGGGGGGGGCCGGCGTCTGGGGCGCAGCTTGCCTCGCGCTCGGTCCGCTCAGCCGCGTTCGCATGATCCTCAGCGGCACGCCGGCACCGAACGGTGCCAAGGACCTGGAGAACCTCCTGTCCTTCGTGTGGCCAGGCCACGGGCGCAGAGTGGTGACCCAGGCCGTCGACGGCGGCGACCTCGCCTATGCGAGCCAGGTACTGAGACCCATGTTCACTCGTACGACAAAAGCAGAGCTGGGGCTGCCGCCGGTAGAGCTCCGGCTGCGGCGGCTGGCGATGCCGCCTCTGCACGAAGAGATCTACGAGGCGCTCAAGGCCGGAGGCAAGGTCTCTGCGAGGGCCGCTGCCGACCGCATGGACTTCCAGGCTCTCGGCAAAGCAGTGCTGCGCATGTTGATGGCTGCGACCAGCCCTGCCCTTCTAGTAGGCGGATCAACTCGGTACGAGCCTCTCGAGTTCCGCGTCCCGCCATTGCAGGCTTCGGAGAACGCCCCTCTGTCGGAACTCCTCCACCGCCTTCCGGAGTACGAGGTAGCACCCAAGTACGAGGAGGTCTTGGCCATCGTTGCGGAGAATGCCTCACTGGGGCGGAAGACCCTGGTCTGGGCGAGCTTCGTCCGCAGCATTACGTCTCTGCAGCGGCTGCTGGCGCCCTTCCAGCCTGCTGCGGTCCACGGTGGCACCCAGGACCGAGAAGCAGAGCTCCGCCGGTTCAGGGAGGATCCTGACTGCTCCGTCCTCATCTCGAACCCTGCGACCCTCGGCGAAGGCATCAGCCTGCACCAGGACTGCCATGACGCGGTCTACATCGATCGCGATTTCCAGGCTGGCCGCTTTCTGCAGAGCCTGGACCGCATCCACCGCCTTGGGCTGAGTCCTGACGCCGAGACCAGGATCACCGTGCTCGCAGCCGCGGGCACGGTCGACGAGATCGTCGCCATGAGACTGGCGAAGAAGCTGGAATTCATGGGCAGGATCCTGGACGACCCCGCAGTGCGCGAGCTCAGCGATCCGGAGGAAGAAGCCCCTGTTGCCGCAGGGATGGACGCGGCCGATATGCGGGCCGTCCTCGAGCATCTTGAAACGGGCGCGCTGTAGGGTTCAGCTCACAGAGTCCCCTCCTGCAGCAGCCTCTCCAAGGCATCTGCCTCCCGCTGGAGCACGATGCGGCCGTCCCCGTCGCTGAACGCCATGATGCGGGCCCCGGTGCCAAGGCCGGCCTCCGCCAGGAGTCCGATAGGCAGCGAGACCTTCCCGTCTTCGTCGATGCTGAGCTCAGCTGGTTCCCGAATCACAGCCGAAGTGTGCCACTGCTGTCCCGGATCGGCTGTCCTGCTTACCCGCGGCATGGATAGAGTCCCGTCGTGGATGGCGACGGAACGAGTATGCAGACCCCGCTGTGGCCTCTCGGCGACGACGGCAATGAGGCAGACCGCGAGCTGGCTGCTGTGGCGCGGAGCCTCCTTGCGGCCGATCCGGACGGCCGCAGAATGGCCGCAGCGGTCCGGCGGAGTATCGACATGCTGCTGGACGGGCAGCACACAGGCCGCTATCGCTGGGGGCAGCTGTACAAGACGGAGAAGGCACACCTCGGCACGCTGATCGAGATCAACCTGCAGCGCGAATTCGGGTTCGCAGACGGCCGCGACATGGACTACTCGATCGCCGGGATCGACGTCGATTGCAAGTACTCCCAGACCCTGGGCGCCTGGATGATCCCCCCGGAGGCTCTCGGCCACCTGCTGCTTGTGGTCTGGGCCAGCGATGAGCGGTCGAGCTGGTCCGCCGGCTTGGTGCGTGCCCTGCCTGAGCGGCTGAACAGTGGCGGCAACCGGGATGCCAAGAAGACTTTGAGCGCCGCGGGGCGCCAGGCAGTGAAGTGGCTTTTCGACCGGGCTCCGCTCCAGGAGAACATGCTGCTGAGGTTGTCCGGGCCGGACATCGACGCGATCTTCTCCCACAAGAGCGGACAGCGTAGGGTGGACGAGCTCTTCCTGCGCGCCCAGGGCCGACGCGTCAGCCGGACGGTTGTCGCGACCGTGGCCATGCAGGAGGACTATATGAAGCGGGTGCGCTACAACGGCGGGTCGCGTTCGCGGCTCCAACCCCGCGGCATCGTGATCCTGGGCCACTACTCCAGCCACGGCCGGATCGCTGAAGCACTCGGTTTGCCGGTGCCCGGTCCGGGCGAGTCTGTAAGCGCGCGGCTCGCTGAGGTACGGCCCGAGCACGGTGCGGCTCCGCGAGTGGAACTCGAAGGGCGGGAGTGGGTCCTCGCCGGGCCTGCTGATCCAGAACAGGCTGTACCGAAGCTGCCGGAGATATGAGCGAGAAGGAAGCAGCGGGAGAGCTCCCGCAGTGGCAACCCCCTGAGGGTTCGTGGGCCTCGTCGGCGGCGAACCGGCGGAGCATGCTCGGCAACCGAAACCGCGACACTGCGCCGGAGCTGCTTCTGCGCTCCTTGGTACATGCTGCGGGGCTCCGCTACCGCGTCGCTGCCAAGCCGCTTCCGAAGATGCGCCGCACGGCTGACATGGTCTTCCGGCCTGTGAAGGTGGCGGTCTTCATCGACGGCTGCTTCTGGCACGGCTGCCCGGAGCATTTCGTCATGCCCAAGACCAACCGACCGTATTGGGAGGACAAGATCGGCCGCAACGTCCAGCGCGACCGCGATACGGACGACCGCCTCAGCGAGGCCGGCTGGCTAGTGCTCCGCTTCTGGGAGCATCTCGATCCGGAGGCGTGCGCCCGCACTGTCGTCGACGCGGTCACCGCGCGGCGGCAGGAGGCTGCGGCGCTGAAGCGCCAGGGCAGGCCGACCCTGCCGCCGGGCGGCGAAGGGCGTGGTGCAGCGGTCAGCTGATCTTCGCCTGGTTCACCGCGAAGAGCTCATGCCGCTGATGGCCTTCCTGCCCGACGAATGCCTTGAATTCGCCGAGCTGGTATCCCAGCGCCCCGCTGGAGCGCGGGACGCGCGTGATGATGAAGTCCCGCTCCAAGTGGGCGAGATGCCTTTCGACTTCCGGCTCGGACATGTGCTGCCCGTACTTCTCCAGCCGCTTGATGATCTGATCGATGCCGAGAGGGCGCTCCATGCCGCGGAGCAGCTTGTACACCGGGTCGTGGACCGTCTCCGTCGCTTCCACGAGCTCATTCCGCTCGCCTTCCTTCCGCAGGGCTCGGGCGATGGACCGCCCGACAGCCTCGGCGACGGGCGGCGGGAAGGCGTTGCCCACCTGCCGGTAGGTGGTTGTCTTGCGCCCTTCGAAGAACCACTTGTCTTCGGGCTTCCACCCTTGGATGCGCGCGACCATCTCGACGGTGAGTTTCGGCCCGGGCTTGCCCTCAGCAGGCTTCCAGCCTGGTTCAGGTGCTTCGTCTGCGACGCCCTTAGCATCTACGCCGAGTTTCGCCCACGCTGCCTTGGCCCGGGTCGGGCCGAGGTCGGCGCCACCGTGCTTCTTCGATCCGCCCACGATGGTGGGCGCGATGTCGTCTGCTCCGTCAGCCCAGGCTTTTGCACCTTCCCAGCCCTTGGCCGCCATCAAGCACTCAAGCGCCTCCCCCACGGTCAGACGGGCATCGGGAAGTTCCTCCGGCCAGGAGAAATACTCTGCGTACTCAGGAAGGAGCGCTACGAGCACGAAGCGCGGGCGGAGCTGGGGAACACCGAAGTCGGCAGCATGGAGCAGCTTCCACTGCGCTGCGTAGCCTGCGCTCTGCAAGGTGTCCAGGACGTTCTGGCGGTATGCCGCGAAGCGGTTGGCGCTCAGCCCCCGGACGTTCTCCAGCAGCAGCGCCTTCGGCCGCACCCGCTCGGCGAGGTTGACCGCCCAGGCGAACAGATCGCGCTCGTCCGTTGCCCCGAGCTGCTTGCCCGCGATCGTGAACGGGGGGCATGGGACACCGCCGGCGAGCAGGTCCAGCTGCTCGCCGTTCACGGTGCGGTAGTCCTCAGGGGTCCATGTTCCGGGATCTGCTACATCCCCTTCCACCACATGCCAGGCCGGACGGTTCCGGCGAAGCGTGGAGGCGGCATTCGCGTCGAGCTCTACCGCCAGGGCATGCTCGAAGCCTGCGCGCTCCAAACCGAGGGCCTGGCCACCCGCTCCCGCGCAGATCTCGACCACATGCAGATCCGTCATTCGTCCTCCATACACGCGCACTGCCCACCGCTTGCTCGGCTGCACTCGGCAGGCCGGACTCGAACGTGCGAACGAGTCCGTCTGTCGCACGAACATCCCAGCTGCACGGCAGGAAGTCCACCGAGGCTGGGATGTACAGCTGACCGCGAACGCGACCAGTGGGAATACCCAGTCTAAAGGGCCGGAATCCTGCAGACCGGGGCTCACCGGACGGCTGCGCAAGAGAATCAAAGGACTGCTGTCCGGACGCGGCTCACCTGCAGTTTTCCCCGCTTCGCGCTACGCCGGAGCGATCGCTGCTCCCGGCGGGCAGGCCATTTCCTGCGTATACCCGCGGTAGCGGACAGGCTGCGCCATTGCGGGGCGGGGCGCAGTCAAACACGCCCCGCCCCAGGTGTATGACGGTGTACTCGCATCTCAGCAGGTGGCGCATCTCTCTCCGGCCGATACTTGATCGCGTGGACGGATCACCAGCAGACAGGTCGGAACGGCTCGGCAGCCGTGAATCCGTCGTGGTCCGGTCATTCGCCGAGGGTGACTCCGTTGCGCACCTGACGCGTCTGCTTCACCGCGCCTACTCCGCCCATGCGGCCGAAGGTCGAGTCTTCTTCGCCTCATATCAGTCGGTGGAGGACACGGCCTACAGGCTGCGCCAGGGTGAGTGCTGGGTAGCTCTGCAGGGAAGCGAGCTGGTGGGCACCGTGACGGTGGCAGCTCCGCATGAAGCCCCGGACGGGTACCCGGCTCCAGCGGGATCAGGAGCGTTCTGGCAGCTTGCGGTGGACCCCTCGTACCGGGGGGCGGGTCTTGGCAAGCGACTGCTGGCCCTGGCGGAGGAACGTATTGCCGCGCTCGGGTCGGCGCAGGTAGTGATCGATACGTCGGCCGAGGCGGTCGATCTGGTCGGTTGGTACCGCAGGCGTGGCTACGTGCCGGTCGGGTCCTGGCGGTGGGGCGTGACGAACTACGAGAGCGTGGTGCTCCTGAAGGAGCTGGCGCCCGGCGGACACGGGCTGTGACACGGACTGCTGGTGCCGCTTGTGGCGGCACCAGCAGTCCGTCGGCTACTAACCGAGGGCGCGGGCGGCATCCTGAGCAGCAATCGTGAGCGCCTCGTCCAGGGCTTCGGTGCGGCGGCCGCCGGCGCTGGCGACGGGGCCCTTGCCGCCAGCTCCACCGCCGACCGTGCGGGCGGCCGGGATGAGGATGCGGCTGGCGTCGATACCGGTGTCGTGCAGGCTGCGGGTGATGGCGGCGGCCAGCAGGGCCTTGCCCTGGTGCTCGGTGCCCAGGACGACGATGGCGTGGCCTGTGTCGAGGTGGCTGGTGGTGTGCTGGGCGAGGGTACGGAGCTCGTCCGGGCCGAGTCCGGTCACCTTCTTGGCGACGATCCGGCCGCCGGCAACCGCGCGGGCGGAGGCGGCGAGCTGCTGGGCGCGGTCGCGCAGCTCGGCCTCGCGGAGGCGGCTGAGCTCCCGCTCGGCGGAGGCGAGGGCGTCGAGGCGCTTGCGGAGGGCGTCGGGGGCGTCCTGGGGGCGGGTGCCGAGGAGGGCGGAGAGCTCTTCGAGGAGGCGGCGCTCGGTGTCGTAGTAGTCGAGGGCGTCGCGGCCGGTGAGGGCTTCGATGCGGCGGAGGTTGGAGCCGATGGAGGCTTCGCCGACGATGCGGACGGGGCCGGCGTTGGAGCCGTGGCCGATGTGGGTGCCGCCGCAGAGCTCGCGGGAGAAGTCGCCGATGTCGACGATGCGGACGTGGTCGCCGTACTTCTCGCCGAACAGGGCGGTCGCCCCGGCGGCCTCGGCTTCGGCGCGTGAGGCGTGCCAGACGCGTACCTCGGGGTCGGCGAGGAGGCTGTCGTTGACGAGGGTCTCGATGGCGGCGAGCTGGGGGCGGTCGACGGCGGAGAAGTGGGCGAAGTCGAAGCGGAGGCGGCCGGCGTCGACGAGGGAGCCGTGCTGGCGGGCGTGGGCGCCGAGGGTTCGGCGGAGCATGGCGTGCAGCACGTGGGTGGCGGAGTGGGAGCGGGCGACGGCCTCGCGGCGGGTGCCGTTCACGAGGGCTTCGGCCTGCTGCCCGGTGCGGATCTCGCCTTCGGCGACGCGGACCGTGTGGACGTGGAAGCCCTCCAGGCCGAGCTTGGTGTCCAGGACCTCCAGGAGCGCGCCGTCGGCGGTGCAGATGGTGCCGGTGTCGCCTACCTGGCCGCCGGACTCGGCGTAGAACGGGCTGCGGTCCAGGACCAGTTCGACGCTGGTGCCCTGGTCGGCGCCCGGCACGACCGTACCGTCGGAGACGACGCCGAGGACGGTGGCCTCGGCATCGAGGCGGTCGTAGCCGACGAAGTCGGTACGGCCGTGGCGGGCGGACAGTTCGCGGTAGGCGTCCTGGCGGCGCAGGGCCTCGGCGGTTTTGGCCTTGCCACCAGCCTTGGCACGGCGCTGCTGCTCGGTGAGCAGGTCGGTGAAGCGGTTCTCGTCGACGGTGAGGCCGGCGTCTCGGGCGGCTTCGATGGTGAGCTCGACGGGGAAGCCGAAGGTGTCGTGGAGCTCGAAGGCGGTGTCTCCGGTGAGGGTCGTGGACCGGTTGTCGCGGCTGCGGGTGATGGCGGCGTTGAGGAGCCGGGTGCCCTGGGCGAGGGTGCGGGTGAAGGACTCCTCCTCGGCGGTGACGACCTGCTCGATGAGGGCGGCCTGGGCGGTCAGCTCGGGCCAGACGTCGCCGAGGTTGCCGATGACGCTGGCGGTGGCCGGGGCGAGGACGGGCTGGTCGATGCCGAGCAGGCGGGCGTGGCGGATCGCGCGGCGCATCAGGCGGCGCAGGACATACCCGCGGCCGTCCTTGGCGGGCAGGACGCCGTCGGCGATCAGGTACGCGATCGAGCGGGCGTGCTCGGCGACGACCTGGAAGGAGACCTTCTCCTCGCCGCTGCCGGGGTAGTCGCGGCCGGCGAGTTCCTGGACCGTGGTGAGGGTGGGGTGGAGGAGGTCGGTGCCGCAGACGTTCTCGACGTCCTGGAGGATCGCGGCCAGGCGGTCGAGGCCGAGGCCGGTGTCGATGCTCTGCTGGGCGAGGTCACCGAGGATCGGGAAGTCGCCCTTCCCGTCGCCCTCGCCGCGCTGGTACTGCATGAAGACGAGGTTCCAGATCTCCACGTACCGCTCGCCGTCGACGGCCGGTCCGCCCTCGCGGCCGAAGGCCGGTCCCCGGTCGTAGTTGACCTCCGAGCAGGGACCGCACGGGCCGGGGACGCCCATGGACCAGAAGTTGTCCTCCATGCCCAGGCGCTGGATGCGCTCGGCGGGGACGCCGACCTTCCGCCAGAGCTGTTCGGCTTCGTCGTCGTCCTGGTAGACGGTGATCCAGAGGCGGTCCTTCTCCAGGTTGTAGCCCTGGGTGAGGAGTTCCCAGGCGAAGGCGATGGCGTCGGCCTTGAAGTAGTCGCCGAAGGAGAAGTTGCCCATCATCTCGAAGAACGTGGCGTGCCGGTTGGTCCGGCCGACGTTGTCGATGTCGGAGGTGCGGGCGCACTTCTGGATGGTGGTGGCGCGGGGGAAGTCCGGGGTGACCTCGCCGAGGAAGTACGGCTTGAACTGGTTCATGCCGGCGTTGGCGAGCAGCAGCGTCGGATCGGACGGGATGAGCGGGCTGGACGGGACCTGGCGGTGGCCGCGCGAGGTGAAGAAGTCCAGGAAGGTGGAGCGGATCTGCGTCGAGCGCATGGTGGTGTGGCCCTCACGGAAGAGTCGTGGAGAGATGGGGGTCGATCACACGCCGAGCCGGGCCGAGAACAGGGACTGAGGGGTTCTCAGTTCTCCAGCTCGACGCAGATAGCTCGCGCCCCCACGGTGTAGACCATGACTCCAGATCCGTTGTCTCAGGTGGCGCAGCCGTCACCGGACGCAACGGTCCGCTGCGACTGCGCCACCCAGCGTAGCGGGTCCGGAGTCAAGATCGCTTCGATTTATGCGCCCCGCCGCCCGGTGCCCGTCAGGGACAGGAGCGTTCCGGCGAGGTCGTCGGCGTGGGGGAGCACGACGGCGGCGCCGGCCCGGGTGAGCGTCGACGGGCCGGAGAAGCCCCAGCCGGAACCGATCGGCGTCACGCCGGCCGCGCGGGCCGCGTGCATGTCGGACTCCATGTCCCCGATGAACACGGCGTCGCCGGGTGACACGCCGAGCTTGTCGAGGGCGAGCAGGAGGCCGTCCGGCGCGGGCTTCGGTGCCGCGTCCTCGTAGCAGACGACGACGTCGATCAGACCGAGGATGTTGGGCGGCAGAAACCAGTCGACCCGCTGGCGGCTTCGCAGGGTCACGATGCCGGTGCCGACGTCGGCGGCGCGCAGCGCGGCGAGCGTGCCGGCCACGAACGGGAACACCTCGGCGGTGAGGGTGGCGGTGGCCGTCGCCGCGTCCCAGCTGTCCGGGTTGATCGCCCCGGCGTAGCCGAGCTCGGCGAGCACGTGCTCGCGCGGGATGGTCGCGGCCCCGGCCGGCAGGTCGGCGATGGTGACACGTCTACCGAGGGCGGAGGTCGCGAAGCCCGCCAGTGTGGCGAGCTGGGCGTGGCGGCTGTCGACGAGGACGCCGTCGAGGTCGAACAGCACAGCCCGCTTCACGACGGGTCACCCGTCTGCGATACGACCAGGTCATCCTCGGTGAGCAGGGAGTGGAGGGTGACGTTGTGCTCGGCCAGCAGTGCCCGGCCGCCCAGTGGGCGCTCAAGGACGCACAGCGCGTCGGCGACCGGCGCTCCGGCGATCCGCAAGGTGCGGGCCATGGCGAGCAGCTGCCCGCCGGAGCGGACCACGTCATCGACGAGCACGGTCCGTCGGCCGATGAAGGTAGCGCCCTCGATCTGCCGTCGGGAGCCGTATCCCTTCGGGCGGCGGCGCACGAACACGGCGGGCAGCCCGGTCGCGGCGGACAGGGCGACGACGAGAGGGACACCCCCGAGCTCGATCCCGGCCAGCAGCTGGGCGTCGCTGGGGACGAGGGCGGCCATGGCGGCGGCGGTGTCGCGCAGGAGCTCGGGATCGGCGGCCAGACGGTACTCGTCGAAGTAGCTGTCGATCCTCCCGCCGTCGGAGAGGTGGAAGGGGGCCGTGACGAGGGCGGTTTCGGCGAGCCGGACGGTGAGGTCGGGCAGCCGGGTGCTGGTGGTCATGCTCCTCCGATCGGTGCCGTATCGAGCGTGTCGAGCGTGTCGAGAGCGGCGAGGCGGTCGCGGAAGACCTCGGCGGACTCGGCGGTGCTGAGGAATCCGAGGGGCCGGGTCGGGGTCTCGTACAGCCACTTCTCCTCGCGTAGGAAGGCGAGCAGGCGCTGGGCGGTCGGCCCGGCGAGGAAGATCGGTACGGGCCGGATGGTCGTCGCGTAGTAGACGGCGGCGGTCAGCTCGTGGAGAGTGCCGATGCCTCCGCCCATGGCGACGACCAGGTCGGCGTGGTCCAGGTAGTGGTTGAGCCGGGTGCCGAGGTCGGGCAGGCGGACGGATGTGGTGGCGTGCGGGTTGAACGCGCCCCACTCGTCGTGCTTGCTGATCAGGGTCACCGCGGTGACCAGGGCTCCTTCGGAGGCGGCCCCGCGCGCGGCGGCCTCCATCAGGCCGTTGTAGCCGCCGTGCAGGAGGGAGTAGCCGGCCTGGGCCAGGGCCCGGCCGATCTCCTCGGCCAGCTTCTCCTCCTCGCAGGAGGCGGGACGGACCCCGCCGAAGAAGACGGCGGTCAGACCCTCGCGGGCCCGGTCGGAGGCCGGGCCCGCGAGGTGGAGCGCGTTCACATCAGCTCCAGGTAGGTGCGATACGCGGCGATCGGGCTCTCCAGTCCGCTCAGCGCCTCGGGGCAGGCCCGCTCGACCAGGGCGAGCGTCCGCTCGACGGCCGCGTCCACATCAGCGGCGAGGGGGACGGCCGGTCCGCTGATCGCGGCCTCCAGATCGCCGAGGCAGACCCGGCCGATCGGGGTGACGGCGATCTCCTCGCGCAGCTGGTACCAGCCCCAGAACCGCGAGCTGGGTGCCAGGGCCGTCTTGATCAGGTCCTTCGTCGCGGTGTGGAGGCGGTGCCACTCGGAGTAGGCGACGAACCGCTGGCCCCGCTTGATGCGCTTGTGCAGCAGCACGGCCAGCACCAGGTGCTCGATGAGCAGCTCTGAGCAGGTACGGGGCCGGGCGAGGAACTCGGCCGCGAACCGCTCGGCAGCCACCGTTCCCTCGGCCGGGGCGATGGCCGGCTCGCGGTCGAGGAGTAACGCGGTGGCGACCGTCGCCCGTAGGCGTGGGATGCGCGACGCGGGCGCGAGGTAGAGGTCGATCTGGTGCAGGTGCCCCTCGTCCGGGACGAGGAAGACCATGCCGACTCCGCCCAGGTCGGCGACGATCGTGTCGCGCCAGCCGGGCAGCAGGGCGCCGGCCTCGATGGACATCAGGTCGTCCAGGGCCTCGACGAACGAGGGCAGGTCGGCGTCCTGGACACCGACGACGAAGTCGACGTCCGAGAGGCGGTCGGCGGTGCCGTGGGCCAGCGACCCGCGCACCATCAGGTGCGTGACCGACGGCGAGGTGGCCAGGATGTCGGCGAGCCGGGACAGCAGCGGGAGCTGGGACGGGCGGTTGGCGAAGGTGAGTTCCGCCAGGTGCAGGGTGGGCACGTGCGTCCTCCGATCGAATGTCGGCGTGAGGGCCGTGTGGGCCGGGTCGGTCAGGCCGTGAGGGCGAGGAGGCGGCGCTTGGCCGACGTCCAGCGCGTGGCGGCCTCTTCGTTGCCGAGCGAGGTGTGCAGTTCGGCGATCAGGTCGTAGACCGCTCCCTCGGGAAGCGCGTACGTGTAGAAGAGCCGCAGCAGCATCCGCTCGGCCGCGTCCGTGTAGCCGAGGCCGGCCATGCCACGGGCGGCCTGGAGCCGTTCGGCGATGACTGCCGGACCGGCCGGGGGCAGCGGCTCGGCGGAGCCGGAGTGGAGCGTGGGCCGGCGGGCGAGGAGCCGGTAGGCGTCGTCGGCGTACACGTCGGCGATCAGGTGGATCCGGTCCGGGCCCAGCAGGTTGCACACCCCGTGGGCGTACGTCGGTGTCAGCCGCCAGATCCGCCCGCCGGTCATGTGCACCTTCGTGCCGCCGGTGACGAGGAACGCCGACGTGTTGGTGTGCAGGGGGATGTGCAGCCGGTGCCGCTCGACCTGGTCGAGCTCGTCGTAGTCGCGGTGCTCCCACAGGAAGGCGTTGGCCTCCAGCCGGGCGAGCCGCACCCACATGTAGTTCAGGCCGAGTTCGGTCAGCAGGGCGGCGGTGGCCGGCATCTGCGCCAGCAGGTCGGTCGGCCTGGCCGTGCAGTCGCCGATCGTCACGTCGACGGCGTCGCCGGACGCGTTCATCAACGACGTCGTCCACCAGCCTCCCGACTGGTAGGCGCTGTACTCGGCCTTCCAGGGCGCCGGGGCCGTCAGGGCCTCGTGGCGCATCCGCTCCAGCTGAGCGGGGTCGACAGCGTCGAGCTGGGCGATCTGCCCGGCAAGGGCGGTCAAGGTGTCCATCGGATTGACCTTTCGCGTGTCGGAGGAGTACATGGCTGGTCGCCCTCCGCCGAGTGGTGCGGGAGCGGTACGGGGAGGCTCCGGGTCTCCTCGGCGGAGGGCCGTTCAGCGGTCGGTGGTGCGGGGGAGCGGAAACGCTTCCGGCATAGCCACGGCAGCCCTGCGGGCAGGGGAGCCGAGGAGCTGGTCGGCCTGGGACCGCAGGGCCCAGGCGGGCCCGGCCAGGCCGGCGAGGGCGAGGAACGTCAGGGCGAACCGGCTGCTGCGATCAGCCCGTACGAGAGCGTGGGCGGGAGTGGCGGGTCGGCGGTGGCGGGACCTGCTCATGCGCGGTCGCCGGTGGCCTTCTCGTGGCTGGCCAGGAGACGACCGGTCTCGGCGTGCAGCCGTTCCAGTTCCGCCGGAGCGAGGACGAGAGCGCCCTCGCGTGTCGATCCGTCCGAGAGGTGGAACACGACGGGCACCGAGCCCTGGCGGGTGCGCGGGTCGTAGACCGCGTCCCGGTGGGGCAGCAAGGTGGCGTGCGTGATCTGCGCGGGCACCGGAAGCAGCGTGGAGCCATCCGCCGACGCGGACCAGGTGGGTCCGCCGCCGGGTGGGCGCAGGTGGTAGGTGGTGGCGGAGTCCTCACCGGGGAGGGTGACCACGACGCCGACACGACCGCTGTGAGCGGTGTCGGCGGCGAGGTCACCGAGCCGGGGTACGAAAGGAGCCGCCGTACGTAACTCGGCTTCCTGGGAAGGGAGATGGGGAGTGCGTCGTCCGGTCATGCCCCGAAGTTAGGGACGGCCGCGACCCCGAATATGAGCCGGAGGAATACGACCCCTATCCGTCCAGGTGAAAGCGGTCGGACATGCGCCGCAACTTCTCACGCGTGGCTGCCCGTTCGGCGTAGACGATGCTCCGGAGCGTGGAGCGGGCGATGGGGTGGTTCCGTACGAGCTGGGGCGCGATCCGCTCGGCGGTCTCCAGCTCGACGAGGGCCTTGTCCCGGTTGCCGTCCCACAGCCAGGCCCGCGCGATGTCCATGTGGTGGTGCCCCTGCCGGGAGTTGGGGAGCGCGCCCACCAGCTCCGGGCTCGTGCGGCGGTTGATCTCCAGGGCCTTGCCCTGCTCGCCCATCTCCAGGGCCACGCTGATCGCGTGGATCTGCACGTTCCCGGCGGAGAACGTCAGCGAGTGCCGGTCGTACACCGGCACTCCGGCGTACGCATCCATCCGCTCGGCGGCGTCCTTCGCGTACCCGATCCGGTCCTCCGCTTCGGACGCGCGCCCGGCGCGGGCGGCCGAGACCGCTGCCCGGAGCTGGAGCGTGCCCCAGGCCCGTACAGCCAGCGGGTCGCCGTGTTCGTACGCCTGCTGCACCGACCCGATCGCCTTGTCCGAGAGCGTCAGCGCGTCCGCCCAGTCGGCCGTCGCCCACATGTCCCAGACCCGCATCCAGTCTGCGACCGCGGGCAGCACGGGATCCCCCGACAGCCGGGCCGACCATGCGGCCCGCTCACAGGCCATCGCGACCAGCTCCGGGTGGCCGAGGGAGTGGGCGGCGGTGTGGGCGAACTTGCAGCACACCGCGTAGATCGCGTACGCCTCCTCCCGCTCGTGCCCCTCCGACGCCTCGGCCAGAGCCCGCGCCTCGCGGAACAGGTCGGGCAGGACGCGGAGGATCGCCACGTTCGAGGCGGTGTCCCGGAGACGGTGGAGCCGCGTCACCTCCCGCCACAGCTGCGGCGCCGGCCTCGGCGTCCCGTCGAAGACGGGGGCGAGGTCGTAACGGCGCAGCTCACGCAGGATCGACGAGGCAGCGATCTGCCACTGGTTGTCGTCCGGAGAGCTGCTGTACGGGCGCCCGATCAGGTCGTTCGGGTGGACGTGCAGCTCGGCGGCGACCTGGTTGAGCAGCCCGACCCGGTCCAGCTCGATCAGGCCGCGCTCCATCTTGGACACCCAGCCCTGCGACTTCCCCAGGGCCGTCGCGAGGTCCGCCTGTGGCATCCCGAGGCGTAGCCTCGCCCTGCGGACGCGTCGGCCGATCTCCTCGGCTTCCTCCAGCATCAGGACACCTCCCCAACCGCCGGACGGCCGTGCGGGGGGCGCCGGGCTGTCCGTACAGAGTTCGTCACCAGCACGGTACCCAGGACGCCGCCTGCGCGTGGGGAAGTTGCCGGGCAGGAGCGGCTCAGGGCTGCGCTCTCTGTGCGCAGGAGCCGCCGTGTTCTGTCGGGGCACGAGGCGGATGTCCCGAGAGTGAACGCCTTCGCTGTTCCGTTTCGGGACACGACGTGCGGCGGAACCCTTCTCGGCCCGCTGATGACTACGCGCCTCGGGCCCGGGCCTTCTGGACCTGGGCCCGAGGCGCGCTTCGTGTCAGGTGAGTGGGGTGAGGTGGGCGGTCAGTTCCCGGGCTTCGGATGAGAGGCCGGCGTGGACTTCGCGGGCGAAGGCGGTGTCGGGGCGGGGTATGAGGGTCCGGATCGTGATCCAGTGCTGGGCAGCCTGTTCGATGGCCTGCTGGGTGTGGTGGATGGCGGTCCGGCGCTGGGTGATGTACTGGTGGGCCTGGTTCCAGGTGATGTCTCCCTGCGTGGCGAGTTGGGCCAGGGGCGGCGCCGTGTGTCCGTCGGCGATACGGAACGCGTCGGCCTCGGCGATCTGCTTCCGGATGCGGGTCTGCTTCTGCCGTTCCTCCAGGGTGGCGATGGCGTCGTCGAGGGCGAGGTGGCCGCCGCTGACCTGCCTGGCGAGGTCGGGGGCGTGATCGGCGAGGCGGTCGCGCTTCTCCTGAATGGCTGCGGCCTTGGCCTTGCTTTCAAGCGCGGCCTCGTAGGCGGCGTCCAGCGGGAAGGCGCCGATGCGGACCTGTTCGGCGAGCTCGGGGGCGTACTTGAGGACGACGTTGGCGGCGGAGAGGCGGGTGCGGCTGAGGCCGTGGGATTTGGCCAGGTCGCGCAGGGAGCATCCCGAAACGGAACAGGCCATGGCGGTGATCATGGCTTCCTGGCCCTTGCTCATGTGCCGGCGGAACACGTTGTTGGAGAGGATCAGCGCCGTGGGGTTGCTGCCGGTGTAGGTGGTGAAGCGAGGCTCGATGCCGGCGATCTCGCAGGCGGCGAGGCGGTTGCGGCCGTCGAGGAGGACACCATCGGCGTCAAGAACGATCGGCCTGTGCTGGCCTTCGGTCTTGATGGACTCGGCGAGGTCGAGCAGCTCGTCCTGGCTGAGCATCGGGAACATGCTGGCGGTGGGGTGGATCTTCAGGGTGTGCTCCTTGTCGGATGGTGGGGTGGGGTTCAGCGCGTGCGGCGCTGCTGGTCGGTGCGGACGGGACGGTAGGGAGCCGACTGGGGTGCCTGGGCACGGCTGGTGGTGCGTTGCGTCAGGTCGGCGAGGCGGTGTAGTCGCCAGGTGAGGACTTCGCTGACGCTGGTGGCGGTGTCGAGTTCTCGTTGGGCGGTGGCTTCGGTGAGGAGGGCGGCGGGGTTGTGGCCGGCGGTGCCGGCTTGGGCGAGGGTGGCTGCGAGGGCGGGCCAGCCGGGCTCGGCGAGGATCTGTTCGGCCTGATCCGGGAGCGCTCGGCGCACGGTGGCCGCCTGCTGGAGACGAAGCCACTCGGGCAGCTCGGTTCCTCGCCGGTGGATCACGGCCAGCGGCTCTGCGGCCGCGACCTGGTACGCGGCCCGGAGATGCTCGGCTGCCTGCCGTGCGGCCTCCGCCTGTTGGTTGTGGCCACGGGTGCGGTGCCAGTGCTGCGCGGCCACGACCGCCAGCAGAACGGCGTCGACGAGGACCGCGAGCAGGGCTCCGTCCTTCGGGGCGGGTTCCCGCAGGATCGCCTTCACCGCCCGGCGGGTGGCCTGAGCCTGCTGGTACTGGGCCCGGATGCGGGAACGGCTGGCCCGCTCGAAGGCGGTGGCTGCCTGCAGGAGTCCGGGCCGCAGGGCCGGAGGGGCGGCCAGGGGTAGGACGTCGAGGGTTTCGGCGAGCACGGTGATGTGCGCCTGTCCGGCCTCGTCCTCGCTGTGGTCGAGGAGCTCGGGCACTCGGTCGGTGGCCTGGGCGAGGCGACGCCAAGCATGGGACTCGAACGGTGTCGCTGGACTGGTGTCGGTGGCGGTGAGGCGTTCGCGGATCTTGGGGTAGGAGAGGTCGGGGGCGAGGGTGGAGCCGGAGAACCAGACGGGCTGGCCGTCCTTGTTGGTGTCGCCGGCGAGGGCGACCTTGTAGCCACGGATGTCGCCGGACGGGAATCGCTGAATCTCCACGAGAGTTCCGGAGCCTTCGAGGAGGCGGAAGAACTCCTCCGGGTTCGTGGCTGCTGCGAGGAGGGTGCGGGCGGTGGTACGCAGGCGTTCGCGGGCGGTTGTGGCTCGGCCGATGCGTTGGGCCTTCTCCTGTTCGGCTCGGGTGGGGCGCTTGGCGGCGGTGCGGTCGCCGCGCGGGACCTGGCGGAGCCCGTACTCCTTCTCAATGGCCACGAGTTCCTTGTCGGCGCGCAGGAAGTCGTTCCAGTTCCTCGGCGGGC
Source organism: Streptomyces nitrosporeus (assembly GCF_008704555.1). Classification (NCBI taxonomy): domain Bacteria; kingdom Bacillati; phylum Actinomycetota; class Actinomycetes; order Kitasatosporales; family Streptomycetaceae; genus Streptomyces; species Streptomyces nitrosporeus. The sequence continues at coordinate 4,036,419 of NZ_CP023702.1, read as the reverse complement.
GGAGGTCTCCCCGGACCTTGGTGGCGACGATGTGGATGTGGTCGTCGGCATGGCGGACGGCGACCCAGCGGCAGGCGTCGGGGTCGCCGGCCGGGGCGATGCCGGTGGCGTCCAGGACGCGGCGGGCGATGGTGGCCCACTCGTCGTCGGTCAGATGGCGGTCTTCGGGCGCGGCGCGGATCGAGCAGTGCCAGACGTGGTTCCTCGGCGCCTTCGGGCCGGCCTGCTTGACCCGCAGGTCGAGGACGTCGGCAAGCTGGGTGAGTGTGGCGGTGGGATTGCGGCCGGGGTCGGGGACGAAGTCGTCCCACGCGGCGACGAGGTGCGGGTCGGTGTGCTCGTTGGCGCGGCCGGGCCCGTAGAGGTAGCTCAGGACGCCCCGGGTTTTGTGGCCGGGCTTGACGATGTTCGCGATCAATCAGGCCGCCCAACGGTTTGCGGCGGCCACGATGGCGGTGTCGTCGACAGCTGTCACCGTCTCCTGGACCAAGGCCGCCAGCCGTCCGGCCTCGGCAAGCACAGCGGCGTCCATGGGGTGTGTCGTCCCGCCTTCGTTGAGGCGTTTGGCGATCTGGTTCGCATTCGTGCCGACCCTGGAGACCTGCTTGCGCAGGGCGGCGTACTCGTCGATCAGGTCGTCGACGGGGGTGCGCTGCTCGGGCAGGGCGAGGTCGCCGTTCAGGTGGGCCATGACGATGGCGCCGACGAGGTGCGCGCCGGCCAAACCGAGGCGATGGGCTTCGTCGAGGATCGCCTGCTTCTCGTCGACGCTGTAGCGGACGTCGACGCGCTCCTTGCGCTGCACGTCCTGGCGGGCGCGGCGGCGGGCGATTCGGCGCAGCGCGGCCTCGTCGGCGGCACGCGAGACCCCCTTCCCCGGTGCGCCCTCGCGCCGGGGTGCTGCCTCCGCCACCCCCCGGGCGGAGGCTTCCGCGTTGGACCGGCCCTTGGACGGTCCAACGCCATACCTTGCTCCGCCCGGGGCAGGGGTGGTGGACGACTGCTGCTGGCAGGAGGGTGTGGGAGTGACGTGCTCGTGCATCATGACCTTTCTTGAAGTGCGGGGTGACGAGAGGCGAGGACCATCGACGTGGGCCCTCTCAGTGGGGATGGTCGGCGCGAGCGGTCTTCAGCTCCGCCTTGACGGCTCGGGTGACCTCGGCAGCGCGGTCGCTGGCGATGCTGTGCCCGTCGGCGCGCACGGCGTCTTCCAGGCGGTCGCGTGAGAGGCGCCCGGTTTCCTGATGGACGCGATGGGCGTAGGCGACGAGGACGTCCCACGGCAATTCGGGCTTTCGTCCAGGCTGCTTCGGCTTCGTGGTTTTGCCCGGGTCAGCTCCAGGTCCGTCGCCCGATTTCGGTTCCGGGCTGACGGGTGCGGGGACGGGCCGCTGCGGGCGCTCCGCACTCGGGCGAAGACGGGTGCCGGGTTGCGGGCGAGCGGATTGCGGGCGGGCTGCCCGGTGAGTGTCCTCGTCGCCCGAATCGGATGCGGGCAGGCCGCCCGTCGCCTTCGCCCGCTTCGGAGAGCCTGCCCGCGGACGGCTCTGCCCGGAACCGCCGGCGGCGTTCGGGACTGGGGCGTGCCAGCGCGGGGGCAGGGTGAGGGAGGCGAGGTCGAGGGCCTGCTTGCGGGTGGCGAGCTTGCGCAGCAGCAACTCGTCCTGGAGCGGGTCTCCGTCGACGTCAGCCCGCTCCAGTGCCTCGTGCAGGCGGTGGGACAGGCGCCGGCCCCGCAGCGTGCCGCGTTGCCCGTCGGTCATCGATTCGGCGCGGAGGATCAGGGCGACGGCGTCGCTCAGCGCGCGCTCGCGTATGAGCCGGGCGGCGTCCGCATCCTGGTCGGCGATGCCCAGCCGCGCCAGCAGCCGTTCGCGCGTCTGCCGGACGAGGACGGCGGTCAGACCGCGCGAGGCAGCCTGGGGTGTACGGTGGCGCAGCTCGATGCCCATGGCCAGGTGCCACAGCATCGCCGCCATGACCGGCCCCACGAAGGCGCGCACGGTGCCGCCGACGAGCCCGAACTCGGCGTAGGCGGGAATGATCTGCACTCCGGTGATCACCCAAACCAGGACGCCGGGCACGCCCGGTGCGCGTGCGGGACCGTTGAGGTTCTGGCGTGCCATCAGCGCGGTGGCGAACAGGGCCAGCTCGGCGGTGGCGAACATGAAGGCGCGCTCGACGGTGCTGCCCATGTCCAGGTAGTCGGCGGCGAAGCGCCAGCTGGTGTCGGCGCTGTAGGCGGTGCAGCCGGCTGCCGCCAGGCCCGCGACCTTGATCGCCGGAGTGCCGGTCCGCATGCCACTGGTACGGCTCCGGCCTCGCCACATACGCCATCCGGCGAACAGCAGGGCGGCGGCGAGCAACAGCGTGCCGATCGCGAGCAGGGACAGGGGTTCGAGGGGGAAGATCATGCGGCTTCCTGACGGGCGCGTTCCGCGGCGGCAAGGTCGAGGCGCGTCGGGTGGGACGTGGCGCGGGGCACGTTGCCTCGGGCACGGCCGTCGGGGCCTACGCGTCGGCTGCGGCAGGGTTCGCCCGCGCGGGCGTGGCACCACGGGCACCAGATGCCGAGGGCGTTCGGGAGCCCTGCGGCGACGGCGGCCTCGCGTGCGGCGCGGGCCGGCCGGTAGGGGGCGAGCGCGGCGCGGATTGTCGGTGGGACGCACGATCCGATGGCACGCAGACGGGCCTCCACGTCGGCGTGCGGGCCACCGCTGGTGAGCTGTCGGTGCGTCGAGGGCGCGGCCGTTCCGGTGGCCACGGCCTGCCGGCTGCCGAGGAGCTCGGCCCGCCAGGCGGCCGGGTTGTCCGGGTCGGCGGCCGGCGTGGGGTCGGTGTGCCGGTCGAGACGGTCGCGGCGGTACGCGCGCCACGCTCGGGCGACGTCCACGGGCAGGATCGGGTAGGGCGAGTCGAGGACGTGCGTCCGTATCGCCCGGCGGACGTCCCAGCCGTGGTCCGTGGCGAAGGGCACGTCGTGGAGCAGTTCGTGCCACTGGGCGAGCTGGTCGCGAGCCTCGCCTGGGTCGGTACGGATCGTGCGGGGGTCGAGGCGGCCGGTGTAGGCGAGGACAGCGGCGACTTCGCGGCGTTCCAAGGGGTGGGTTACTCCGTTCCTGTCGGTTCTTCGAGGGCTGCGAGGAGGGCGGCGGTGTGCGCTTCGGCGCGGGTCATGCCGCCTGCGAGTGGGGCGGCACCGCCAGGCAGGGCGCGCAGGTTCGGCCGCTCCGGGGCGGGAGTGCGTTCCCGGGCGATCCACGTGCGCCAGTCGGCGCCCCACACGGCGGCCGGGCGGGGTGCCCACGTCGTCCGGTAGGTGCGCCACTTCTCGTCGGCCGCCCGCAGGCCGTGCTCGCCGAGTCGGGCCAGGTGCCCGTCGTGCCGCAGCCAGGCCCAGGTGGCGTCGTCGATCTCCCACTGGGCGGCGGCGGTGAGGGAGGCAGAGCTGCTGCTCTTACCGTTCACCTTCGGTTCACTACCGTTCTGGGGGTCGGAATCCGCGCCCCCGGAGGGCTGGAATCCGGTCCCCCCAGGGGTCGGAATCCGTTCCCCGGGGCCGTTATCCAGCTTCCCTGTGAAGGCGTCGGCAGGCTCGGATTCTGGCCCCCGAAGGGTCGGAATCCGAGCCCCCTGAGGGGCCGAATTCCGGTCCCCCTCGTCTGCTTGGTCGGCGAGGAAGGAGGCGGCGATCGGGAGGTGGTAGTACGTCTCTCCGCGCGGTCCCTTGCGGCCCGCGAGCTGTGTCAGCTCCCCGCTGGCGATCAGCTTCGTGAGGGCGTCGCGCACGGCCGTACGGGATGCGTTCGCGCGCTTCATGAGGGTGGGCACGGACGCGTACGCGATGCAGCGGCGGTCGAGGCACCGGTCGGCGATCAGGGCGAGGACCATGCGGGCGGTGCCCTTGCTGCTGCTGTGGTCCCACACCCATTCGCGGGCGTCGTAGCTCATCGGGTGGCGGCTCCTTGCTCAGGGCAGGCGGGTGCGGCGGGCCTCTTCGGGCCGTGCGCGGAGTGGGATTGGGGCGCGGTCCCCGGTACCGAGCGTGTCGGCGAGGGTCGCGAGGGCGCGGATGCGATGGGGCCCGGCCGCAGTGGGTTCCTCGGGCCACGCCGGGGTTTCCGTTCTCACGAGCCGGCGCTCCGGGCGCAGCACCAAGACAGCCACATCCGCGCGCGAAGATCCAGCGTTCGACCGAGAAACCGCACAGCTCACGGCGAACGCGTCCTGAGCGGTGATTCCGCGGCCGTAGGTCGATGCGCCGCGACCGGTTGATGGAGGCCGTCGGGCTGCCTTGCGAGCCGCTGTCGGCCCTGTGTCGGCCGTCCTCGAACCGCGCGATGCGGGACCGTTCCTCCGGCTTCGGTCAGGCCGCTTGGACGTAGGTCGAGGTGGAGAGCAGGTCCGCGAGCCGCGCGGCACTCTGTGGGCTGATCGTCGTCGTGAAACCCGCGCATACGCGCTGGAGAGCCGCGTCCCTCGCCGAGTCCACCTTCTGACGGCCGGCGCGGGCTGACTCGGGGGCGATGACGGGCTGGATGACGGCGGGTTCGGCCTGGTGTCGGGGCATGGACGTCCTCGGGCAGCATTCGGTCGCCGATCCGCCGGCGTGTGATGCCGCCGGCAGGTCGACTGGGGGGATCCATGCTCCGGAAAATCCCCGGTTTCCCTAACCGGGGATCGTCGGCTATGTTGCGCCCTTCATCGCCTGGTCGGCGGGGTGAATTCCACCGACTTGCCCCGCTACAGCGGGTTCTGCTCGACGCTGATCCGGTCCCAGTCCATGTACCGGCCGAACTTCTTCGGCTCGTCGATGACAATCCCGGAGAAGAGGAACCGCAGCACCGCGTTGCGCCGCTCGTCCGTCATGTCCTCGGCGTCCCAGGCGGTCCGCGCGCCCGCGCCCGTGAGGCCATCCAGGAGCACCATCGGGCGGACGACGACCTTGCGTTGGGCCTTGGCGATGCGGTCGGTGATCTCCTTGCGCATCTTGCGGTACTCGGCCGTGGAGATCTCCTTCGCGGTCCACATCTGGTTCAGCTCGTCGAGCTGGCGCTGGTCGCCCTCCAGCTCCTCAGCCACGCTCTCGGAGAGGTTGCTGCTGGCGAGCCGGCCGTCCACCCGCAGCTTGCCGAGCAGCTCGATCGCGGCGTCCACGACGAAGTCCTCCAGCGTCTGGGCCATGATCGACCGAGTGCACTTCTTCTCGTCGTTCCGGCCCCGGCGGTTGCACTGGTAGACCGGCCCGGTCCCCTTGGGGTTGCCGGACATCAGCGTCCCGCACCGTCCGCACATCACCAGACCGCGCAGCAGGTAGTAGCGCTGCGCGGGCTTGCTGAGCGCCTCCCGGTGCACCGCCGACCGGTACTCGCGCCGCGTCCGCGCCTCCGCCCACACGCCCGCGTCGATGATCGCGGGCCAGGTGCCCGGGCCGATCTCCTCGCCCTGGTGCATGCGGATTCCGGCGACGTGCCGGGAGTCGAGCAGCGCGCGCACGGTGCCGCCGGTCCACGCCTTGCCGCCAGCCGTGCGGATGCCCCGGCTGTGCAGGTCCTTCGCGATCGGCGCCGGACCCTCCCCCTTCAGGTAGCGGTCGAACACCTCCCGGACGATCTCGGCCTCCTCCTCGACGATCGTCATGCCGTCCTTGGCGTAACCGAACCGCCTCACGCCGCCCTGCGGCTTGCCCTCCCGCGCCCGGTCCTGCATCGCGGACTTCAGCCGCCGCGAGGTGTCGTCCGAGGAGCGGCAGGCGTGCGCGACCTCGATGCGGAGGATGAAGCGGTCGTCGGGGTCGGCGAGGTCACGACGGTTCGCCTCGCCGTGAAGGGTGATCGCGTGGTCGTCGGAGACCTGGAGCAGCTCCTCCAGGTCCCGGGGCTGCCGCATGAGCCGGTCGGGGTGGTAGGCGATGATGTGCCGGAAGCCACGGCTCCGGGCCTCGTCCAGCAGGCGGTCCCAGCCGGGCCGCTTCCGCTTGCGGCTCCAAGCCGAGCGGCTGTTGTCGACGAAGACGTGGGCGGGGTCGATGACCAGGCCCCGGCGCTCGGCGATCTCGCGGCAGATGCGCTCCTGGCGGTCGACGCCGGTCTGGTCGTCGTCGCCCGCCTGGGATATGCGGCAGTAGACCGCCGCCGGCTCACCGGCGACGCTGGTGCTGGGGTTGCCCCTGGTGGGCTTGTTGCGCGACACGCGAATGAGTGTACGAACGAGGAGTCGGCTGGGTCACCGCGAGCCCCGCGCTGGTGAGCGCCGTCCGTTCCGCCAAGCAGTTCCTGACCTATGTCTCGGGCGGCCCCCTCCAGTACGCGGTCGCGGACGCCCTGCGGCTGCCCGGCACCTACTTCGACGGCCTGCGCGCCGATCTCGGGGCCAAGCGGGACCTCTTGTGCGCGGGCCTGGCCGAGGCGGGTTTCGGGGTGTACCGGCCCGCGGGGACGTACTTCGTCACCACCGACATCCGCCCGCTGGGCGGTACGCGGGACGCCGTGGAGTTCTGCCGGGAGCTGCCGGAGCGGTGCGGGGTGGTCGCCGTCCCGAACGCGGTGTTCTACGACCACCGGGACCAGGGCGCGCCCTTCGTCCGCTTCGCCTTCTGCAAGCGCACGGAGGTGCTGGAGGAGGCGGTCGCCCGGCTGAAGGGGCTCACCGCCGCCTGACTCCGCCCAGGGCCCCGCCCCGGAAACGGCGCGCCCGGCGTCCCGCCCCCGGAACGCGGCGGGCCCGGCCGGGGGTGGTGGCCGTGGGAGGCCACCGCTGCCCGGCCGGGCCCGGCGGTGAGGTGTCCGGCTCAGGCCTCCGGGGCCTGCTCGGTGCCCTCGGCCCCGGTCTTCTCCTCGGCCTTCTTCTCCGCGGGCTCCAGGCCCAGACGCTCCACGAGCCACTTGTCGAACTCGATGGAGGCGCGCACCCAGCTGACCGTGGAGGAGACGAAGTGCTCCAGGCTGACGCCGGTGCCGATGAGCATCTGCGCCTCACCGATCAGCCGGACGGAGCCGTCCGCGCCGTCCTCGCCCTCGTGGGTGTGCGTGTAGACCTTGGGCCACAGGGTGCGGCGGTTCCAGTCGTCGACGGCGTCCAGGAGCACGGGCCGCTGGTCCGCGGCGTGGGGGCGGTCGTAGAACGTACGCACCGAGAAGACCTGCTGCTCCGCCTCGCCGCGGAACATGAAGTACGTGCGGAACTCCTCCCACGGCGCGGCGAGGTCGCCCTCGTCGTCGACGACGTACTTCAGCTCCATCTGCTCGAGAAGCTGCTTGACGAGGTCCTGGTCCGGGACGACCGGGCCCTCGGGTCCTGTCGGCTGCGGCTCGCGCTGGCCCCCGAAGTTGGGAATCGAGGACGGGTCGATAGACATCGCTGGGTACTCCTGTGGATCGCTCGTGGGTTTCCTGCTCCCGACCCTAGCCGCCATCGGCGCCGGGTAGTCCTACGCTCTCAGGGGAATCGTCCCCGCATCGGTTCCGCGCGCCCGTGCCCAGGCGACGGCGACGAGCACCGCGCAGAGGCTGCCCAGCAGGCCCGCGCCGCCGATCGTGGCCGCGGACGAGCCGGACAGCTCCGCGGCCAGACCGCCCGAGGCCACGCCGATGCCCTGCATGGCGGTCAGCCCCGACCGGGCCAGTCCCAGGGCCTGCCCGCGCTGGCCGGCCGGGGTGAGCATGACGAAGGTCGCTCCGGCGGTGATCTGGTAGGCGGAGAACACACCCGACACCACCAGCAGGAGCACCGCCCCACCGACGCCGGGGCCCGCCCAGTACAGCAGCAGCGGCGCGTTCGCTCCGACGGCCAGCGGCCCGAGCATCCGCCGGCGCCACGCGTCCTGGACACCCGTACGGCCCAGCAGAGCGGCCCCCAGCACCATCCCCGCGGGGTGGGCGGCGAGCAGCAGGCCCACCGAGGCCGGTCCGCCGCCCGCCTCCTCGGCGAACGGCGCGGCGAGCCCTTCCGGCAGCACGATGAACCCGGCCAGCCAGCCGAGCGCGACCAGCGACCGCAGGCGCCGGTCCGACCAGATCAGGGCGACGGCGCTGCCGATCTGGGTGCGCACCCGCTTCTGCCCGGCGGTACCGCCCTCGACGGGACGCGCCTTCACCCCGAGACGGATCAGGACGGCCGAGAGCAGGAAGGTCAGCGCGTTCAGCCCGAGGGAGGCGTGGCTGCCGAGCCACACGACGACCACACCGCCGCCGGCGAAACCCGCGAGCTGTCCGGCCTGATGCGTGATCAGCATGGCGCGCTGCCCGCGTTCGTACCGCTTGCCGAGCACCGTCGGCAGGAGGGCGCCCTGGGCGGCGCCGAAGGGCGCCTCGGCCAGCTGCGCCAGGACCAGCAGCCCGGCCAGCAGGGGCAGCGGGGTGCCGGGCAGGGCCATCAGTCCGACGAGGACGGCGCGCACCAGGTCGCACCCGATCATGACGGTGCGCCGCGGGAACCGGTCGGCGAGGCCGGTGAGGAGCACTCCGGACAGCAGGGCGGGCAGCGTGGTCAGCGCGTAGGTCGCCGCGGTCCAGCCGGCCGACTCGGTGCGCTCGAAGACGAGCAGCGAGAGCGCCACCCGGGCCAGCTGGTCGCCGAGGACCGACTGGACGTAGGCCGTCCACAGAGTACGGAATTCGCCGAGGCGAATGAGATTGTCGCTTCCGCGTTCCTTCGACTCCGGCTCCGGGGTTATCTCGTCAGGCGTCCGATCCGTCATGCGCGCACCTTACCGGCTGCCGAATTCCGGCTATACCCTCCGAGCGCCCCTTAAAAAGAAGTCCAGAGTGTCCCGATATTGCGGAGAAGCCGGTTTATCAGATGCCCTGCGGTCCTCCGGCAGCCGAGCGCACAGGTATGTATCGCTTCGATACAAATGAGGGGAACGCCGCGCACCGCACCTGCCATTCAGCCACGGACCGGAAATATTCGGCTCAAATTCGCGGGCGCCCGCACCAGGTGTCCCGCATGCGATGAGTGTCCTGTGCATGAATCAATGCGGTCCCGCGTCCCCGCGCACGGCGGTGCCCCCGGCCGGGACGGCGGGCGTCCCGGCCGGGGGCACTGGGTGCCGCGGCCCTCAGAGGGTCTTCGCCGTGCTCGGCGGCCCCACGGTGAGCCCGTCACCGCCGCGGTCCACCCGCACGGTGTCCCCGTCCCTGATCTCGCCCGCCAGGATCTCCTTGGCGAGCCGGTCACCGATCGCGGTCTGGATCAGCCGGCGCAGCGGCCGGGCGCCGTACGCCGGGTCGTTGCCCTCCTCGGCCAGCCAGGCCAGCGCCTCGGGGGTGACGTCCAGGCTGATCCTGCGGTCGGCGAGCCGGGCCGCGAGGCGGCCGATCTGGAGACCGGCGATGTGGGACAGTTCCTCCCCGGAGAGCGCGGAGAAGACGACCAGGTCGTCCAGCCGGTTCAGGAACTCCGGCTTGAAGGAGGCCCTCACGACCTCCAGCACCTGCTCCTTCTTCACCTCGGGCTCGGTCAGGGGGTCCACCAGGAACTGGCTGCCGAGGTTCGACGTCAGGACCAGGATGGTGTTGCGGAAGTCCACCGTCCGGCCCTGTCCGTCGGTGAGCCGGCCGTCGTCGAGGACCTGGAGCAGGATGTCGAAGACCTCGGGGTGGGCCTTCTCCACCTCGTCCAGCAGGACCACGCTGTACGGGCGCCGCCGGACCGACTCGGTGAGCTGGCCGCCCTCCTCGTAGCCGACGTAGCCGGGCGGGGCGCCGACGAGGCGGGCGACGCTGTGCTTCTCGCTGTACTCGCTCATGTCGATGCGGATCATGGCCCGCTCGTCGTCGAAGAGGAAGTCGGCGAGCGCCTTGGCCAGTTCGGTCTTGCCGACCCCGGTCGGCCCCAGGAAGAGGAACGACCCGGTCGGCCGGTCCGGGTCGGCGATCCCGGCCCGGGTACGGCGGACGGCGTCGGAGACGGCGCGTACGGCCTCGGTCTGGCCGATCAGCCGGCGGCCCAGCTCCGACTCCATGCGCAGCAGTTTCTGCGTCTCGCCCTCCAGGAGCCGGCCGGCGGGGATGCCCGTCCACGCCCCGACGACGTCGGCGATGTCGTCCGGGCCGACCTCCTCCTTGACCATGGTGTCCCCGGCGGCCTCCTGCTCGGCCTCGTCCGCCTCGGCCAGCTCGCGCTCCAGGCCGGGGATCTCCCCGTACAGCAGCTTGGAGGCGGTGTCGAAGTCGCCGTCGCGCTGGGCGCGCTCGGCCTGGCCGCGCAGGTCGTCGAGGCGCTCCTTGAGCTCACCGACGCGGTTGAGGCCCTGCTTCTCCTTCTCCCAGCGGGCGGTGAGACCGCGCAGCTCCTCCTCCTTGTCGGCGAGGTCGCGGCGGATCTTCTCCAGGCGCTGCTTGGAGCCCTCGTCGGTCTCGTTCCGCAGGGCCAGCTCCTCCATGTGCAGCCGGTCCACACTGCGCTGGAGCTCGTCGATCTCCAGCGGTGAGGAGTCGATCTCCATGCGCAGCCGGGAGGCCGCCTCGTCGACCAGGTCGATGGCCTTGTCGGGAAGGAAGCGGGAGGTGATGTAGCGGTCCGAGAGGGTCGCGGCGGCCACCAGCGAGGAGTCGGCGATCTGGACCTTGTGGTGGGCCTCGTAGCGGCCCTTCAGGCCGCGCAGGATCGCGATGGTGTCCTCGACGGACGGTTCGGCGACCAGGACCTGCTGGAAGCGGCGCTCCAGGGCCGGGTCCTTCTCGATGCGCTCGCGGTACTCGTCCAGCGTGGTGGCGCCGACCATGCGGAGTTCACCGCGGGCGAGCATCGGCTTGAGCATGTTGCCGGCGTCCATCGCGGAGTCGCCGCCGGCGCCCGCGCCGACGACGGTGTGCAGCTCGTCGATGAAGGTGATGACCTGGCCGTCGCTCTCCTTGATCTCGGAGAGGACGGTCTTGAGGCGCTCCTCGAACTCACCCCGGTACTTGGCGCCCGCGACCATGGCGCCGAGGTCCAGGGAGACCAGCCGCTTGTTCCGCAGCGACTCGGGGACGTCGCCCTTGACGATGCGCTGGGCGAGGCCCTCCACGACGGCCGTCTTGCCGACGCCGGGCTCGCCGATGAGCACGGGGTTGTTCTTGGTGCGCCGCGAGAGCACCTGCACCACACGGCGGATCTCCTGGTCACGGCCGATGACCGGGTCCAGCTTGCCCTCGCGGGCGGCGGCCGTGAAGTCGGTGCCGAACTTCTCCAGTGCCTTGTACTGACCCTCGGGGTCGGGAGTGGTCACCCGGCGCCCTCCCCTGCTCTTCTCGAACGCGTCCAGCAGCTTCTTCGCGCCGGCGCCCTGGCTCTGAAGGATCTCACCGGCCCGGCCGCCCTTCGCCGCGACGGCGATCAGCAGGTGCTCGGTGGAGAGGTAGTCGTCGCCGAGCTCCTTGGCGCGCTGGTCGGCGTCGGCGAGGACGGCGAGCAGGTCGCGGCTGGGCTGCGGGGGCGCGACGGTGGACCCGGTGACGCTGGGCAGCGAGCCCAGGAACCGCTCGGTCTCCTCGCGCACGGCCACCTGGTCCGCCTCGACGGCGGCCAGCAGGTCGGTGATGTTGGCGTTGTCCTCACCCGCGAGCAGCGCCAGCAGCAGATGCCCCGGGGTCAGGTCCGGGTGGCCGTCCTTGACGGCCCTGGCGGTGGCCGCGTTGAGGGCGTCCCGGCTCTTGTTGGTCAGCTCGGCGTCCACGGGCGCTGTCTCCTCCTCGTACGGGGAACGGGTGATCGGGAACTATGACTCAAGCAACGTGTACAAAGTTGAGTCTATTCCACTCAAGGACGAAACACCGCCTCCCTCCGCTCCCGGGATCCCCTCTCTCTAGGCTGGCCCCATGCCTGACGTACGCAACCCCGGCTCCGCCTACCTGGCCTTCTGGCGTGAGCGCCATGTGTGCACGCTGACCACGCTCCGCCCTGACGGGACACCGCACGTGGTGCCGGTGGGCGTGACCTACGACCCGGACACCCTGACCGCCCGCGTCATCACCGGCGGGAGGAGCCGGAAGGTCGCCCATGTCCGGGCGGCCGGCCCCGAGGGGGCGCGGGTGGCGGTCTGCCAGATGCAGGGACGCCGCTGGGCGACCCTGGAGGGCCGCGCGGTGATCCGCACGGAGCCCGAGGAGGTCGAGGAGGCGGTACGCCGTTACGCGGCCCGCTACGAGCGCACACCGGCGCACAATCCCGAGCGGGTGGTCATCGAGATCGCCGTGGACCGGGCGCTCGGCAGGGGCTGACCCTGTTCCGGGCAGCACAACGGCGCCATCGTGTTCAGGTCACGATGGCGCCGCTGTGTGGGGGAAGCGCCTGAACGACATGGAACGACGGGGGAATCGTTCAGGCGCTGCGGGGGGTGGCGGAAATGGTCTCTGGTTCGAACAGCTCGTGGTCCCGCTGGTCGAGGTTGACGAAGATCATGCCGTACCTCACGGCACAGCGGACGGGCTGCGGCGCTCCGCGGGGGCGCCGGAGGCAGCGGTAGGCGCGGATGTCGTCCTCCGCCTCCATCACGACGAGGACCGGCTCCCCGAACAGGGTGACCATCAACGAATCGCCCTGGCGGGTCAGTGCCGTGAGCAGATCGATGAAGTGCCACCCTGACCGGTAGGCCGTGGCCATCTCCCGTCGGAAGGTGCGGTCGTCCGGAGGGGTGGTCATGCGGCCGCGCCGGCCGGGGCGGACCAGGCGATGTCACCGGGCGCGGCACCCCAGGCGATGTCGGAGGGCGCGGCGGCCTGCACGGACCACGCGATGTCGCCGGACTTGCTGCCCCAGGCGATGTCACCCTGCTTGGCACCCCACGCGATGTCACCCGTCGGCGTCGCCCAGGCGATGTCGCCCGGAGTGCCGCCCCACGCGATGTCCCCCGGAGCCGCCGCCTGGATGTTCCAGGCGATGTCGCCCGCCGCCGGCGCGGCTTCGTCGTTCCAGGCGATGTCGCCACCGCCCGCCACCGCGAAGCCCAGGGCTGCAACGAACGAGGCGGCAAGCGCCGAGCGAAGCATTCGCTTATACATAGTCGGCTTCGTCCTCACTTGTGGATTCTTCTCCCCCGCACTGAAGACGATGTCTCACCTGGGCACTCCAACACCACCGAGTCGATGCATCATGTTCCTGCATGTTCAGGAACCTGGGGGGTGGAGATATGACCGAAAACTATACAAAGCCGACACATCCTCACGGGATCACCGAACTGTGCGAGGAGGGAGGCCGCCTCTACGCGGGAGCGCTGCGGTCCGGGCGCATCACCCGCGCCGAGGTCGCGTCGGCTCCGTGCCTGATCGACTTCGCCCTGCTGCACCCCGATCCCGACGATCCGGAATGGCTGCGTCCCGTCCCGCCGTCCGCCGCGCTGGCGAAGCACCTGCACCCCCTCGAACGCGAGATCCAGGAACGCCGGCGCCGCTCGGTCCAGCTCACCGAGTCCTTCGAGCCCTTCATGGACATCAGTGCCCAGGATCCGCCGACCACCCACGCCATCACGGTCCTCGAAGGCGCCAACCGGATCAACGCGGCCCTGGACCTCGCCACGGCGGAGTGCCGAAGCGAGGTCCTCACGGTGCAGCCCGGCGGCGGCCGGAGCGAGGACCGCCTCAGCGAGGCCCTGGAGCGGGGCCTCTCGGTCGTGGACCGCGGGGTACGCATCCGCACGCTCTACCAGCACACCGCGCGGCACAGCCCCAGCACGCTCGCGTACGCGGAACGCATCGCGGACGAGAACGTGGAGATCCGCACACTCGAGGAACTGATAGAACGGCTGATCATCTTCGATCGCACGGTCGCCTTCATACCCGCGACCGACGACCGGCAAATAGCCCTGGAACTCCGCCATTCAGGGCTCGTCGAATATCTCGCGAAGGTATTCGAGCAACTCTGGGCCAGGGCCGCTCCGCTGCTCGAGGAGATCAAATACACCCCGACCACCCTCGGTATCAGCGGAGTTCAGCGTTCCATAGCCCAACTGCTCGTCGAGGGACATGTCGACGATTCCATCGCCCGCCGCCTCGGCATGAATGTACGCACCTGCCGCGCACACGTCGCCAAACTCAATGCCGCGCTCGGCAGCAACAGCCGGGCCCAACTCGGTTACCTGATCGCGCAGTCAGGAATCCTGGAGCGGGACTGACCCGGGCCGTCGGGCACGGCGGGGCGGGCCCGGACGTCCTGGCGCCACCGCCCCGCGGTGGCGGACGCCCTCGGTCCGCACGTCCACCCTCCCCCCGCCGTTAGGCTTCCGCCACCGTCATCTTGTTGCAGTGCCAGAAGTGGGGGGTCCCCAAATCGACATGGTCGCGGCAAACCCTGCCCATCCGCACGGGAACCGAGAGCTCTGCGACGAGGCGATCCGCCTGTACGAGCAGGCGCTGCGCGCCGGACGCGTCCCGCGCGCCGACCTCTCCTCCGCTCCGTGCCTGCTGGAGATGGCCCTCGTCCACCCCGATCCGGCCGACTCCGCGTGGCTCCGCCCCGTCCCCCCGTCCGCGGCCCTGGCGCATCTGCTGCAGCCGATCACCCGGGAGATAGACGAGCGCATCCGGCTCACCGCGGCCCTGACCGGCGCCCTGGCACCGCTGTCCACGGTCGCCCGCGAGGACCCCAACTTCGCGATCACCGTGCTGGAGGGCCGGCCGCTGATCGTCTCCGTGCTCCGGGAGGCCTCCGCACGCGCCAGGGACGAGGTCCTGACCGCGCAGCCCGGCGGCAACCGGCTCACCCACAATCTGGTGCAGGGGCTGGAGAACGCCCGGTCCGCCCTCGCGGGCGGCGCCCGGATGCGCCACCTCTACCAGCACCCCGCCCGCTACAGCCCGGGGCTGCGGGACTACGTGGCGCAGATCCCGGCCGGCCGCCTCCAGGTGCGGACGGTGGAGCAGACCGTCGACCGCCTGATCATCTTCGACCGCGAGGTGGCCTACATCCCGGCCGCGCCCGGTGACGAGGTGGCCCTGGAGATCCGGCACCCGGCGCTGGTCCGCTATCTCACCCGGGTCTACGAGGTCCTCTGGGAACAGGCCACCCCGTACACCCAGCAGCTCCCCGCGTCGGCCCCGGGCGCCCCGGTGACCGCGGTCCAGCAGAGCATCGCCCGCCTCCTCGTCGAGGGGCACGTCGACGACGTGGTGGCCCGGAAGCTGGGCATCAGCGTGCGCACCTGCCGCGCGCACATCTCCAAGCTGATGCAGACCCTCGGCGCCCACAGCCGCACCCACCTGGGGGCGCTCCTCGTGCGGTCGGGCATCGCCGACGCGGGCTCCAGGGGGGCGGGGCAGGCGACCACGCAGGAACCCGCCCCCGGGGCGTGAGCCCCGAAGGCGGGCACGGACGGCCGTGAGCGCGTCCCACGGGCCGCTGTCCGGCCTCCGCGAGCCGGACCGGCCCCTGGTCCGGGGCGCTCAGTCCTTGGGCCGCTTGGGACGCCAGACCACCAGCGCGCTCGTCTGCTGGGCGCTCTGGTAGGGCACCAGGTCCCGCCGGTAGGAGGCGTGCACCTGGGCCTCGCGCTGCTGCATGGCCACGGCCGCGCCGTCCACCGCCGCCGAGAGCTCGGCGACGCGCTGCTGGAGGGCCGCGACCTGGTTCTCCAGCTCGATGATGCGCTTGATGCCCGCCAGGTTGATCCCCTCGTCCTGCGACAGCTGCTGCACCGTGCGCAGCAGTTCGATGTCGCGGGCCGAGTAGCGCCGGCCACGCCCGGCCGTACGGTCGGGCGAGACCAGGCCGAGGCGGTCGTACTGCCGCAGCGTCTGCGGGTGCAGGCCCGAGAGCTGGGCCGCGATCGAGATCACGTACACGGGTGAGTCGTCGGTCAGCTGGTACGGGTTACGTCGGCGGCCGTCCATCTCAAGCTCCCTTCGCGGCCTGGAACAGCTCCGCCCGCGGGTCCTCCCCCGCGGTCGCCTCGCGGTAGGCCTCCAGCGCGTCCTGTGCGTCGGCACCGAGGTCCCTGGGGACGGCCACCTCGACCGTGACGAGCAGGTCGCCCCGGGTGCCGTCCTTGCGTACGGCGCCCTTGCCGCGGGCCCGCATCGTACGCCCGTTCGGCGTGCCGGCGGGGAGTTTCAGGGTGACGGGCGGTCCGCCCAGTGTCGGGACCTTCACCTCGCCGCCGAGCGCCGCCTCCACGAAGGTGACGGGCACGGTGACGGTGAGGTTGTCGCCCTTGCGGCCGAAGACGGGGTGGGCGTCGACGTGGACGACGACGTAGAGGTCGCCGGCCGGGCCGCCGCGCTCGCCCGGGCTGCCCTTGCCGCGCAGCCGGATCCGCTGGCCGTCGAGCACCCCGGCGGGGATCCTGACCTGCATGGTGCGGGCCGACTTCGCCCGGCCGCTCCCCTTGCAGACGTCGCAGGGGTCCTGGGCGATGAGGCCCCGGCCCTTGCAGTCCACACAGGGGTCGGTGAGCGAGAAGCCGCCGCCGGTGCCGCGGGACACCTGGCCGGTACCGACACAGGTCGGGCAGACCCTGGGGGTGCCGTTCTTGTCGCCGGTGCCCGAACATGCCTTGCAGGGCGCCTGGCTGGACATCCGGAGCGGGACCGTGGCCCCGTCGACCGCCTCGGTGAAGCTGAGCGTCACCTCGGACTCGATGTCCTGTCCCCGGCGCGGCTGGACACGGGTGCCCCCGCCGCCTCGGTTGAACAGGCCGCCGAAGACGTCGCCCAGACCGCCGCCGCCGAACCCGCCGGCACTGCCCTGGCCGCCGCCCGGCGCGCCGCCCCCGAAGAGGTCGCCCAGGTCGAAGTTGAAGTTGCCGCCCGCGCCGCCGGGACCCGCCCGGAAGCCTCCGCTGCCGAAGAGGGCGCGCGCCTCGTCGTACTCCTTGCGCTTCTTGGGGTCACCGAGGATGTCGTTGGCCTCGGAGATCTCCTTGAAGCGCTCCTCCGCCTTCGCGTCCCCCTTGTTGGCGTCCGGGTGGTACTCGCGGGCGAGCTTCCGGTACGCCTTCTTCACCTCGGCGTCGGTGGCGTCCTTGGGGACGCCGAGGACCTTGTAGTAGTCCTTCTCGACGAAGTCCTTCGTGCTCATCGACGTCCCTCCTCCCGGACGATCGGCCGTGCGGCCGGCCCCGTGGCCGGCCGCACGCCCCGTCGGTGTGCACCGCGATCCGACCTGATGTCAGACCTCCTCGGTGCCACCGCTCTCCTCGTCGTCCTTCTTCTCTTCCTTGGCCGCCGCGGGCGCGGC
Organism: Streptomyces nitrosporeus; assembly: GCF_008704555.1. Taxonomy (NCBI): domain Bacteria; kingdom Bacillati; phylum Actinomycetota; class Actinomycetes; order Kitasatosporales; family Streptomycetaceae; genus Streptomyces; species Streptomyces nitrosporeus. The sequence continues at coordinate 4,019,268 of NZ_CP023702.1, read as the reverse complement.
GCCCGGCTGCGGCTCGGCCACGGCCACCCGCGCGGGGCGGATGGTGCGCTCCCCGATCCGGTATCCCGGCTGCAGGATGGCCACGCAGGTCGTCTCGGTGACGTCCGGCGCGTAGCTGTGCATCAGGGCCTCGTGGATCGTCGGGTCGAAGGGCTCGCCCTCCTTGCCGAACTGCTGGAGGCCCAGCTTCGCGACCACGGTCTCCAGCGACTCGGCCACCGACTTGAAGCCGCCGACCAGCTCGCCGTGCTCCCGCGCCCGGCCGACGTCGTCGAGCACGGGCAGGAGCTCGCTCAGGAGGTTCGCGACCGCGACCTCCTTGACCGTCACCCGGTCGCGCTCCACCCGGCGCCGGTAGTTCTGGTACTCGGCCTGGAGCCGCTGGAGGTCCGCCGTCCGCTCGCTGAGCGCCGTACGCACCTGGTCCAGCTCCGCCGTCAGGGCGACTGTCCGCTGTTCGTCCCCGGCCGGGGCCGACGCCTCCTCCTCGGAGGGGGTGTCGGCCTTCGGCTCGGCGTCGTCGGAGCCGGAGGGGACGTCGGGCTTCTCGTCGAAGCCCGGAGTCTCCTCGGTCACGCCGCACCGCCCTTCGAGTCCTTCTCGTCGTCCACGATCTCGGCGTCGACGACGTCGTCGTCGGCCTTGCCCTGGGCGCCGCCCGCGGCATCCGCGCCCGGCGCGGCACCTTCGGCCTGGGAGTTGGCGTACATCGCCTGGCCCAGCTTCTGGGAGACGGCCGCGACCTTCTCGGTGGCCGTGCGGATCTCGGCGGTGTCCTCGCCCTTGAGCTTCTCCTTCAGCTCGGTGAGCGCGGTCTCCACCTCCGTCTTCACGTCACCGGGGACCTTGTCCTCGTTGTCCTTGAGGAACTTCTCGGTCTGGTAGACGAGCTGCTCGCCCTGGTTGCGCGACTCGGCGGCCTCGCGGCGGGCGTGGTCCTCCTCGGCGTACTTCTCGGCCTCTTCGCGCATCCGGTTGACCTCGTCCTTCGGCAGCGAGGAGCCGCCGGTGACGGTCATCTTCTGCTCCTTGCCGGTGCCGAGGTCCTTGGCGGCGACGTGCATGATGCCGTTGGCGTCGATGTCGAAGGCGACCTCGATCTGCGGCACCCCGCGCGGGGCCGGCGGCAGACCGGTCAGCTCGAACATCCCGAGCTTCTTGTTGTACGCCGCGATCTCGCGCTCGCCCTGGTAGACCTGGATCTGCACGGACGGCTGGTTGTCCTCGGCCGTCGTGAAGATCTCGGAGCGCTTGGTCGGGATCGTGGTGTTGCGCTCGATGAGCTTGGTCATGATGCCGCCCTTGGTCTCGATGCCGAGGGACAGCGGGGTGACGTCGAGGAGCAGGACGTCCTTGACCTCGCCCTTGAGGACACCGGCCTGGAGCGAGGCGCCGATGGCGACGACCTCGTCCGGGTTCACGCCCTTGTTGGCCTCCTGGCCGCCGGTCAGCTCCTTGACGAGCTCGGCGACGGCCGGCATACGGGTCGAGCCACCGACGAGGACGACGTGGTCGATCTCGGAGAGCTGGATGCCCGCGTCCTTGACGACGTTGTGGAACGGCGTCTTGCACCGGTCCAGCAGGTCGGCGGTCAGCTGCTGGAACTGCGAGCGCGTGAGCTTCTCGTCCAGGTGCAGCGGGCCTTCGGCCGACGCCGTGATGTAGGGCAGGTTGATCGTGGTCTCGGTCGAGGACGAGAGCTCGATCTTCGCCTTCTCCGCAGCCTCGCGGAGACGCTGGAGAGCCATCTTGTCCTTGGACAGGTCCACGCCGTGCCCGTTGGCGAACTGCTTCACCAGGTAGTCGACGACCCGCTGGTCCCAGTCGTCACCACCGAGGTGGTTGTCGCCGTTGGTGGCCTTCACCTCGACGACGCCGTCACCGATCTCCAGGAGCGACACGTCGAAGGTGCCGCCGCCGAGGTCGAAGACGAGGATCGTCTGGTCGTCCTTGTCGAGGCCGTACGCGAGGGCGGCGGCCGTCGGCTCGTTGACGATGCGCAGGACGTTGAGGCCCGCGATCTCACCGGCCTCCTTCGTCGCCTGACGCTCGGAGTCGTTGAAGTACGCCGGGACGGTGATCACCGCGTCGGTGACCTTCTCGCCCAGGTACGCCTCGGCGTCGCGCTTCAGCTTCTGCAGGATGAAGGCGCTCATCTGCTGCGGGTTGAAGTTCTTGCCGTCGAGCTCGATCTTCCAGTCGGTGCCCATGTGGCGCTTGACCGAACGGATCGTCCTGTCGACGTTCGTGACCGCCTGGCGCTTGGCGACCTCTCCGACGAGGACCTCGCCGTTCTTCGCGAAGGCGACGACGGACGGCGTGGTCCTGGCGCCTTCGGCGTTGGTGATGACGGTGGGCTCGCCGCCTTCGAGAACGCTGACGACGGAGTTAGTCGTGCCCAGGTCGATGCCGACCGCACGTGCCATTTCGATTCCTCCAACTGACTACTTGAGTGGATCTGACTCAAGGATGCATCACACGTCCACCGGAGTCAAAGGACCTGAGTCAATTACGCTCAACTTAACTGCTCGGACCTGACCCCACCTGCGGGGACTCCTGAAAATCGGCCGCGCGACCGCGCCTCCGGCGCCTTCCCCGCGACACCCGGGGAGTGGCTCGCGTCACACGCCCCCACCCACCTTCGCATCATGGGATCGTTCTGTCACAAATTCAGGCGAGACGGTCATAAGGAACGTCACGGATCCCCGGGCAGGTGCGATGCGGAACCCGAAGCGGACGGCGGCGCGGACCGTGGCACGAAGGAGATGGACGGCGGACCCGTTCACGGCACGCCGGACCGCGATGCGCCCGGTGGCGGTCCGTCCGGCGGCGGCGCATCCGGCGGCGGTCCGCCCGGTGGCGGCGCTCACGGCCGCGGTACGCCTGGCCGCGGCGCGCGCCACCGAGGCGGTCGCCGCCCGCTTCGCGGCCGTGACCGCGAAGCGCGCCCTGGACCTGACCCTCGGCTCGCTGCTGCTCCTGGCCGCCGCCCCCGCGCTCGCCCTCGCCGCCCTGGCCCTCGCCCTGCGGCCGCCGTGGACCCGGGGAGGCGTGCTGCGCCGGGAGACGCGGATCGGTCTCGGCGGCCGCCCCTTCGAGCTGCGGTCGCTGCGGACCAGGCGGTTCCGGCTCGACCTGCTGTCCCGGCTGCCCCACGTCGTCCGCGGGGACCTCTCCCTGGTCGGCCCGCCGCCGCTGCGGCCCGGCCATCCGGCGCTGCGCGGCCCGGTGACCGGCGCCCGGCGGCAGGAACTGCGCCCCGGCTGGACGGGCCTGTCACAGGTCCGCGCCCGCTCCCGGATGCCCTGGGACGAACCCGCTCTGCTGGACGCGCACTACGCAGAGCATCATGGAACAGGACTGGACCTGGCGATTCTCGCGCGGACCGCGCATCTCCGACTGCGCGAGGGCCTGCGGGCGATCCGTCCGGGGAAGGCTCGCCTGAGCGACACAGATCACCGCCTGCCCGGCTACAGCGGGGCGGAATAAGTGGATAGTGTCAGCACAGACTAACTAAGTTACTGCTTAGTAATCCCTTGTACGCGCTGGATCCCACCCTCGCAGGCCCGAGGAGCCCCCAATGCAACTCGCCGCGATCATCGTGTCGCTGGTGCTGACCGTCGTCGGCGTTGCGCTCATCGCCCGAGCCGTCGCGCAGATCTACCGGTTCGTCCGTATCGGGCAGCCGGTGCCGGCAGGCAGTCGCACCGACAACCCGAAGCAGCGAACGATCACCCTGGTCAAGGAGTTCCTCGGCCACACCCGGATGAACCGGTGGGGGATCGTCGGCTTCGCCCACTGGTTCGTCGCCATCGGCTTCCTGACCCTGCCGCCGACGCTGCTCCAGGCGTACGGACAGCTCTTCCAGGCCGACTGGATGCTGCCGGTCGTCGGCGACTGGCTGCCGTTCGAGATGTACATCGAGTTCATCGGCATCATGACGGTGCTCGGCATCGTCACGCTGATGGCCATCCGACTGCTCAACCTGCCCTCCCGGGCCGGCCGCAAGTCCCGCTTCGCCGGCTCCAAGGCCTGGCAGGCGTACTTCGTCGAGTACGTCATCCTGGTCATCGGCCTGGCGATCCTGGCCCTGCGCGGCCTCGAGGGCGCCATCCACCACGTCGAGGGCTACGAGGCCTCGTACTTCGTCTCGTATCCGCTGGTCCTCGCCTTCAAGGGCCTCTCGCTCGGCACCCTGCAGAACCTGATCTACCTCACCGCGATGATCAAGATCGGCACCTCGCTGATCTGGATGATCACCGTCTCGCTCAACACCAACATGGGTGTCGCCTGGCACCGCTTCCTCGGCTTCCCGAACATCTGGTTCAAGCGGAACGCCGACGGAGAGGTCGCGCTCGGCGCGCTGCAGCCCATGACCACGGGCGGCAAGGAGATCGACTGGGAGGACCCGGCCGAGGACGCCGTCTTCGGTGTCTCCCAGGTCGAGCAGTTCTCCTGGAAGGGCATCCTCGACTTCTCCACGTGCACCGAGTGCGGCCGCTGCCAGTCGCAGTGCCCCGCCTGGAACACCGGCAAGCCGCTCTCCCCCAAGCTGCTGATCATGTCGCTGCGCGACCACGCGCACGCCAAGGCCCCCTACCTGCTGGCCGGCGGCGGCAAGGACATGGAGGGTGAGGAGAAGGCCCCGGCCGAGGCCCTGAAGGACGTCCCCGCCGCCGCCCTCGCGGAGGCCGAGCGCCCGCTGATCGGCACGGCCGAGGAGAACGGCGTCATCGACCCGGACGTCCTGTGGTCCTGCACCACCTGCGGCGCCTGCGTCGAGCAGTGCCCGGTCGACATCGAGCACGTCGACCACATCGTCGACATGCGCCGCTACCAGGTCATGATCGAGTCCTCGTTCCCGTCCGAGGCGGGCACGATGCTCAAGAACCTGGAGAAGAAGGGCAACCCCTGGGGGCTGGCCAAGAAGCAGCGCGTCGAGTGGACCAAGGAGGTCGACTTCGAGGTCCCGATCGTCGGCAAGGACGTCGAGGACCTCAGCGAGGTCGACTACCTGTACTGGGTCGGCTGCGCCGGCGCCCTGGAGGACCGGGCGAAGAAGACCACGAAGGCCTTCGCGGAGCTCCTGCACATCGCGGGCGTCAAGTTCGCGATCATGGGCGGCGACGAGAAGTGCACCGGTGACTCCGCCCGCCGCCTCGGCAACGAGCCGCTGTTCCAGCAGCTCGGCCAGGAGAACGTCGCCATGCTGAACATGGCGTTCGGCGAGGATGACGACGAGCCGGAGACGAAGAAGCCGAAGTCGTCGAAGAAGATCGTCGCGACCTGCCCGCACTGCTTCAACACCATCGCCAACGAGTACCCGCAGCTCGGCGGCGAGTACGAGGTCATCCACCACACCCAGCTGCTCCAGCACCTGGTGGACGAGGGCAAGCTGGTCCCGGTGACCCCGGTCGAGGGTCTGATCACCTACCACGACCCCTGCTACCTGGGCCGCCACAACAAGATCTACACGCCTCCGCGCGAGATCATCGCGAAGGTCCCGGGCCTGCGGAACGAGGAGATGCACCGCCACAAGGAGCGCGGCTTCTGCTGCGGCGCCGGCGGCGCCCGGATGTGGATGGAGGAGCGGATCGGCAAGCGCATCAACAACGAGCGCGTCGACGAGGCCCTCTCCCTCAACCCGGACATCGTCTCCACCGCCTGCCCGTTCTGCCTCGTCATGCTGACCGACTCGGTCAACGGCAAGAAGAACGACGGCAAGGCCAAGGAGTCGGTCCAGGTCGTCGACGTCTCACAGCTCCTCCTGGACTCCGTGAAGACCCCCGCCGACCCCGCGGGCGACACCGAGGACGCCGGCGTGCCGGAGCCCGAACCCGTGAAGTAGGGATCGCACCGGCGCCGTGACCGGAAGCGGCCGGACCTGCCTCGGGGGCAGGACCGGCCGCTTCCGTGTGTCCGGGGGCCGGGGCCGGGACGGGGGGCCGGGGCAGGGGCACCGGAGAGCGCGGACAGGAAGCACCGGGAGCCGGGGCGGAAAGTACACCGGAGGACCGGGGCGGGGAGCACACCGGAGGACCGGGGTGGGGAAAGCCCGCCAGGGGTCTCCCTTAGGGGATGTCACAGCTAGGCCGCAATGGCGCCCCTGTTCGCCGGGGCCCCGCCCCTCACCCGCATGGACCAGGTACGTTCGACGGGTGGCTGGATTCAGGATCGGACGCGGCCGGGACAACCGCACACCGCAACAACACCCGCAGCAGCAACCTCCGTACGGCGCGCAGGCACCCTCGCCGCCGTACGGCCGGCAGGCATGGCCTCCGGCCGGGGGCGGCGCACCCTACGGCGGCCCCCAGGGCGCTCCGTACACGGGCGGGCACGGGAGGCAGCAGGGACAGGGGCACGGCGGCGGCCACGGGGAGCCGGAGTACTTCGGCGACCCGTACACCAGCCCGCAGCCCCCGCCCCACCACGACCCGTACGCCAACGCCCCCGGGCACACCCAGGCGTTCAGCATCAACGAGGACCCGTACGGCGACGGCAGCACCTACCAGGCCGGCCAGGCCCCCGCACAGCCCTCGGGCCCGCGGCTGCCCTGGAAGCAGCTGCTGAGCGGCCTGGTGCTGCGCCCCGGGCCGACGTTCTGGCAGATGCGCGACTACCCGGTCTGGGGTCCCGCGCTCGTCGTCACGTTCGTCTACGGCCTGCTCGCGCTGTTCGGCTTCGACCAGGCACGTGACGAGGCGATCCACGCGGAGGTCTCCACCGCGGCCCCGTACGTGATCGTCACGGGGATCGGTTTCGTCATCGGCGGCCTGGTCCTCGGTGCCGTCACCCACACCCTGGCCCGCCAGCTCGGCGGCACGGGCTCCTGGCAGCCGACCGTGGGCCTGTCCATGCTCATCATGTCGGTCACGGACGCGCCCCGGCTGGTCTTCGCCCTGTTCCTGGGCGGCGAGAACGCCCTGGTGCAGATCCTCGGCTGGGTGACCTGGCTGGCGGCCGGAGCGCTGTTCACCTCGATGGTGAGCAAGTCGCACGACCTGCCGTGGCCGAAGGCGCTGGGCGCCTCCGCGATCCAGCTGGTCGCCCTGCTCTCGATCATCAAGCTGGGCACGATCTGACGCCCGGTCCGACCACACCGGCGACATCCGTACCGCGTGAAAGGGCCCCGGAACCGCTTTTCGCGGTTCCGGGGCCTTCGTACCGTCCGGGCGTGACGCCGTCCCGGCCGGTCAGGAATCCAGGACCTGCCCCTGCCGGCGCACGACGGGCTTCTCCACACTCCAGGGGAAGTTGATCCACTGGTCGGTCTTCTTCCACACGTACTCGCATTTCACGAGCGAATGCGGCTTCTCGTAGATGACCGCGCTGCGGACCTCGGCGACATGGTCGATACAGAAGTCGCGGACCAGCTTCAGCGTCTTACCGGTGTCGGCGACGTCGTCGGCGATGAGGACCTTCTTCTCGGTGAAGTCGATCGCGTTCGGTACCGGCGCCAGCATGACCGGCATCTCCAGGGTGGTCCCCACCCCGGTGTAGAACTCGACATTCACCAGGTGGATGTTCTTGCAGTCCAGCGCGTAGGCCAGACCACCGGCGACGAACACCCCGCCGCGCGCGATGCTCAGTACCACGTCCGGCACGTAGCCGTCGTCGGCCACCGTCTGCGCCAGCTCACGCACGGCATGCCCGAAGGCGTCGTACGTCAGGTTCTCCCGTTCCTCACCAGCCATACCGATCACACCTGAGTCCGATGGAAGTTCATGTACGAACGCGAGGCGGTCGGCCCTCGCTGCCCCTGGTACCGCGACCCGTACCGCTCGGAACCGTACGGGAACTCGGAAGGCGAGCTCAGCCGGAACATGCACAGCTGCCCGATCTTCATCCCGGGCCACAGCTTTATCGGCAGCGTCGCGAGATTCGACAGCTCAAGGGTCACGTGCCCGGAGAACCCGGGGTCGATGAACCCGGCCGTCGAATGCGTCACCAGCCCGAGCCGGCCCAGCGAACTCTTCCCCTCCAGCCGCGACGCCAGGTCGTCGGGGAGCGAGATGACCTCGTACGTCGACGCCAGCACGAATTCCCCGGGGTGCAGGATGAAGGCGTCGTCCCCCTCCGGCTCGACCGTGCGGGTCAGGTCCGTCTGCTCGACCGCGGGGTCGATGTGCGGATAGCGGTGGTTCTCGAACACCCGGAAATAGCGGTCGAGCCGCACATCGATGCTCGATGGCTGAATCATCGACGCATCGAACGGATCAATGCGTACACGTCCGGCGTCGATCTCGGCCCGGATGTCCTTGTCTGAGAGAAGCACGCCCCGAGGATACGCAGAACGCGCGAGCCCGCCCCAACCGGACCGCCCGCGCGCCTGCTGCCGTCACCTGCTACCGCTGCCCGGACTCCACGGGCACGGCATGCCTCAACCGCGCACACCGGGGGCAGCGAAGCAACCTCCCCGGCCCGATCCGGCCGGCCCCGAGCTGCTGCATCGGGAACGACGAGGTAGCGAAAACATGCCCTTCGGCACAGCGGACGACGGTGCGCTCCATCTGATCCATCAAGTCCCTTCCCCAACCTGCTGTGGACGAGACCGCCACATTAGGGGATGAAGAGGACGCCGCTCCACGCGGCACTCCGCCCCCTCACGCTACGCCTCCAACTCCCCTCCCCACCAACCGCGTCCACCCGGCACCCATACCCGGACACACCACGCAGACCCCGCGGCGGGAACGCCGGGGGCCTGCGATGGGGTAGAGTGTGCGACGATGCACCGCCGTCACGGCGGGATGCTTCGCGGGTGTAGTTTAATGGTAGAACATGAGCTTCCCAAGCTCAGAGCGCGAGTTCGATTCTCGTCACCCGCTCTTTGATGAAGGCCCTGGTCAACGACCGGGGCCTTTTTGCCTTCCCAGGAAGCCGCCCACCCGCTGCACCGCCTCCGGCCCGGCGTGCCGGGGGCCTTCTTACGGCCTCTGCGAAGAGTGCGAGGAAGGCAGCGCCCCCGGGCGCGCGAGGCGCCTAAACTCCAGGGAGCATCGCGTGGTGGGGGTGGGAGTGCTCAGACCAGGGCGACGAGATCGGCAGCGGGAGCTTGAGGCCGAAGTGACGGCCTTCGGGGAGGTGTTGGCCGAGCACAGCTTTGTTCCGGGCAAACCCGGAACACCGCCCAAGGCACTGGATGACTGGGAGCGCGCCCTCGACGCGTACGACGCCGCTTCTCGTGCCTTGCACAGCCGCAGACGGAAGAAGATCGTTCCGCATCTACTGCGGGAGGGGCAGACCGCCCTGGTCGACCTGGAGGCCCGTGTTGCCGGCTCGCCGGTGCTCCAGGCGGTTTCCCCCTGCTTCTTCGACCCGCGCCACGGGCAGTCGACCACGGAGGCCAGCTGGGCTCCCCGTGGCGGCGCGAAACGCCTCGTAGCCGTGTGCGCGGCCGATGCGATTCGGCTCCGCGAGGGTTCTCCCCTGCTACCCAGCGCGTATGCCACGTCGTCCGAAGAGCCTGGTGGTCCATCCCGGCTCCCCAAGGACGGCCTTTCCGATCCGTGGCTGATCGGACTGTTCGTGCTGCTCCTCGGCTACGCGACGGCCCTCATGTCCGTGGGCGACATGACGGGTGCGATCCTGTCCGTCACCGCGGGCGGAACTGCCGGCGGAGTAGCCCTTCTCTCGGCACTTCTCGTCTTCAGCGCATCGGTCGATCTGTGGGCCTTGATACGCCAGGGCCATCGGGCACGGGCGACGTTCGTCCAGTCGGCATACGGTCGGCACGGGACCCATGAACACGTCTACGTGGCCATCGACGCTTCCGGCCGACGGCATGAGCACATACAGAGGGCGAGCAGCGGGGCCGCGATCCCCGTGCCCTCCCGGACCGTCTGGTGCTTACCGAAGGCGGATGGCGGAGGCAAGGCGTTGAGCGCTTGGTCCCCCGTCTGGCTTCCTCTCCGCGTTCTCGTCGGGCTGCCGTTCCTTCTCGGTAGCACGGCTGTCACCCTGTACCTGATTCCGGGACGGCTGATCATGATCCTCCTCTCCTGACTGCCGCACCCCTCTCACCTCAAGCTCCGCAGCAGTCATGCACCTCTGCGCATACTCCAGAATGCTCGAACTCATGCCCTCGACGACTCGCATCGCCGTCACGCTCCCCAGCGGCCAGGTGGCGGAGCTCCGCAAGCTCACGGACAACGTCTCCGGCTGCGTGGTGGAGGCCGTAGCCCGCCGGATCCGGCACCAGTTCCTGGGTGACGACCTCCGCCGCCATGAGGAAGAACACGGGCCCTTCAGGGACGAGGAGCTCGCCGAGGCCCGCTCGAAGATCTTCGGTGGCGCCGGTTCCTCCGATAACGCGGACGCCTCGTGAGCGAGCGCATCGAAACCGTCGTCCTGGACTCGGAAGGGCGCTCCGCCTGGATCGCGTAGGGCCGCAAGATCCTCGCGTGCTTCAGGTCCTCTACGGCATGGGCGCCGGCCTGGTGATCGGGGCGTGGGTCAGCTGTGGCTTCCGGAGGCCGGGGCCCTCCACCTGACCCACGCGAATCCGCGGTTCAGGTCCTGTCCAGCGAATCAAGCACCGCTGATTCCCAGGCTCAGAGCGCGAGTTCGATTCTCGTCACCCGCTCCGTGGAAAAGCCCCACCCGCTCCATGGAAAAGCCCCAGGCCAACGGCCGGGAGCTTCTTTGCCGACGGCTTCGCAACTGGCAGGACAGCCGCCGGTCGGGACCGACCACGTCCGACCTCGGCCAGTCCCGGTTGCGAATGAACCGCTACCGCATCGTTCTGACCGAGGACCGGCACGACGACCTGGTCCAGTACCTCGACCGGGGCCTTCTCGTCGGCCTGTGGCCCACACTGCGCACACTGGTCAGCCGAGATGTCCCCGCAGACGTGCTCGTCCGGAGGTGCCGTCCGGAGCCGCGCTCGGCGTCCGTGAGAACGAACGGGCAGCACCTCGCCCGGCGTCCGGGAAGCCGGGCGAGGTGAGCCCGGCGGTGCGGCGGGCCGGAGCTGTCTCCGCGGGCCGGCGCCCGCCGGGGTCCGGCCCGGTCCCGGGTCGGTTCAGCCGGGTCACGGCGTACGCCTCGACGGCGTCCCGCTGGTAGGCGGCCAGCCCCGGTGTGATCGCCTCGTACGCGGGGTGCCACGCGTCGTTCTCCACGCAGGAGCGTCCGATGGCGCGGTCTCCTCGGCGGACACGTCCCGCAGCCGGGTCAGGGCCCGGTACCGGGCGGCTGTCTCGGCCTGCCCCGCTCCCCCCGGCCGCCAGGGCGGGGCGGGGCGCGCGTCGGCGACAACGCCGGTTCCGGATACGGGGTGCGGGCAGGCGGGTAAGGCGGCAGGCGGATTCCGGACACGCCGGACCGTGGTGCGTGTGGAGAGGAGGTGAAGGAAGTGCAGAGAAGGGGTGACTCGGCTCCGAGCAGCGGCCGGAACCACTGATCCTCACCGCGCCCCAGGAGGACCGTGTGGGCCCTGATGCACCTGCGCCGGAGGTGACGGGGCCGGAAACGGCTGGCCGAGAACGCCACACCGGACCGTGCTTCTGGAACAGTGAGCGCGCCGAGTCCCGCACGTACGGGGCACCGCGGAGCGTGGAGGAGTCTGCTCCGCACTGCCGTGGTCGTGCGGTGCCATGACGGAGGAGAGCCGCGCCCGCCCGCACCGCACGCCGGGGACGTCCGCACCACAGCACCGGATCGCGTAGGCAGCACCCACCTCGTCCACAGGAGGCACGCCCATGCACGTCCGCACCGCAGTCCCGTCGAGCAGACCCGTACGGGCCGTCCTGCTCGTCCTCGGCATGCTGGCCGCACTGCTGGCCGCAGCCCTTCCCTCCGCCGGTACCGCCCACGCCGCGGTCCCCGACCGCTGGGGCTTCGCCTACCTGGACAACCCGACGCCGCCGCCCGGCTACGCACCCGACCCCTCACGCCAGTGGGGCAGTTGGGCCTCTCCGTCCGCCAACCCCGTCAAGGTGGACCAGATCGGCCTCGGTTCGTACGTGGTGCACTTCCCGATGATCGGCGGGCCTGACGGGATCGCCCACGTCACCGCGGTCGACAGCACGGGCCGCTGGTGCCAGGCCGTCGACTGGAAGGACACCGGGTCCGGCGAGGACGTCTACGTGGACTGCTACCGCCCCGGCGGCGCGCCCGACAACTCCACCTTCACCGTCCTCTACACCAGCAGCAGCGGTACCCCCGCCACGCCCTCCGGCTCGTACGGCTACCTCTACTCGGACACCAGCGGCACGGCTCTCACCCAGTACAACTCCACGGGGGCGGTCAACTCGGCGAGCCACGGCGCGACCGGTGTCTGGAAGGCCTGGCTGCCCGGCCTCGGACTGTCCAGCCACGCCGGAAACCTCCAGGTCACCGCGGTCGACGCCAGGCAGGGTGCACGATGCAAGGTGTCCGACTGGGCGCCGGGCACGGCGGGGCAGACCGTCCTGGTCGCCTGCTACGACGCCTCCGGCTCCCCGTACGACACCAGGTGGACGCTGAGCTACTCCCACCTGCGGGCGGTCCACGGACCGGCCTTCCCCCCGAAGGCGTTCGGCTACCTCTGGTACAACGGGTCGCTGCCCACGCTGACCAACTACAACTCCAGCGGGGCCACCAACACCTTCGGCGGCTCGGGGGCGCCCTTCGTGGTCACCATGCCGTCGATCGCCGTCCCGTCCGACACCGCCCAGACCACCGCCTACGGCAAGGGTCCCGAGTACTGCGGCCTGTACGCGCCGTGGGACCGGAGCAGCGGTTCCGTCCGGCTCTACGTCAACTGCTTCGCACCCAGCGGGGCGCCGGTGAAGGCCCCCTTCTTCACCGCCTACACCTCGGCCCGCTGACCCCTGCCGCTCAGGCTCCCCGGAGCACGCCCCAGCCACGCGGGCGGGGAGCTCCCGGGTACGGGAAACGAAGGGTTACGGCATGGGGCCTTCGAGGCCGGGTGTCTGCCGGGCCCGGCCCGTGCCCTTCGCGGCGGGCGAAGCGGTCAGGGCCGGTCCGGGCGGGAGGGCACCGGTTCGCGGCCGGCCGCCCCGTCCGTCCGCAGCGGTCGCGCGTCGTCCCCGCGCCCCGGCTCTCCCGTGCGGAGGGGCCGGGGCGCGGTGGCGGGTGAGAGCGCGGCGGCGACGAGCATGAGCAGCAGGACCGGGACCATCGCGGCGCGCAGCCCGTGGTGCTCGCCGAGGAAGCCGAGTGCCGGCGGACCCACCAGCAGCCCGACGTATCCGATCCGGGAGGTCAGGGCGACACGGCCGGTGGTGTCCGGGCCGGACTCGCCTGCCGCGGAGAGGGCCAGCGGGAAGCCGAGGGAGGTACCGAGCCCCCAGAGCAGTACGGCGCAGCCGGCTGCCACCGGGGAGTCCACGAAGGACACCAGGGCTATACCGACGGCCGTCAGCAGCGCGCCGCCGCCGAGGACCACGGGCCGGCCGACGCGGGCCACCACAGGCCCTCCGGCGAAGCGGCCGGCCGCCATGGCGGCGGCGAAACCGGCGTACACCAACGACCCGAGGCCGGAGGGCATCTCGTGGCCGTCGACCATCAGCAGCGGCAGCCAGTCGGTGGCGGCGCCTTCGGCCAGCGTCATGCCGAACACCACGCCGCCGATCATCAGCAGCCGCAGGTCGAGGTACAGCCGGCGTTCCCGGACCCCTCCGGTGGCGGGCTGCTCCACGACGACGGGCCCGGCACCCGCAGACCCGGCGGTCTCAGGCCCGGCATCCGCAGAGCCAGCACCCGCCGTCCCGGCATCCGCAGACCCGGCACCCGCAGACCCGGCGTCCGCGGGCCGGGAGCGGCCTATGCCGGGGCGCAGTCCCGGTACCGCGAAGGCGAGCAGCACGGCCACGAGGAGCAGTACGGCCGCCAGGTGCCAGGGCACCGGGAAGCCGCTCGCGGCACCGGCCACCCCGAGGCCCGCCCCGATCAGGGTGCCGAGGCTGTAGCAACCGTGCAGGGCCGGCAGTACAGGCCGCCCGAACTCCCGTTCCACGACGGCGCCGTCGACATTGCTGGCGACCTCCGAGAGGCCCACCCCGGCGCCGAGGAGCAGCAGGCCGAAGGCCACCGACGGGGCCGAGGCCACCGTCGTGCCCAGGGCCATCGTGCCCACACCGGCCGCCACCAGGCACATGCCGGCGACGATGACGGGGCGCGTCGAGAACCGCGCCACCAGGGCGGCGGCCACCAGGATGCCGAGCATCGAGCCGATCGACATACCGAAGAGCACCAGGCCCATCTCGGCGGTGGAGGCACCGAGCCGGTCCCGGATGTCGGGGGTCCGGGTCACCCAGGTGGCGAGCGACAGTCCGGGGATCGCGAAGCACAGTTGCAGTGCCCTGCGGTGACGCCGGACCAGTGGATCCGGCGGGGCGTTCTCCATGAGGGCGTGGGTCTCCGAGGCGGGGCGGCGGGGGTACCCCCCGCACCCTAAGGGCTCCGGCCGGGAGGGTGTCCGGGGCCCTCGGTGCCGCCCCGGACACCCCCGCCCCGGACACCCCCGCCGCGACATCCGCCCGCCCACCCGCGAGGACCCCTCACCAGCCCACGAGATCCGCTCACCCACCCGTGAGATCCACCCACCCGCGGGGCCCCTCACCCACCCGCGAGGTCCGCTCACCCCGGCGCGTCCCAGGCCCGGCGGAACGTGAACCGCCGGGCGGCTTCCGCCGGTGTGGTCCCCTGCCCCCGCCCGGGGACGTCGCACACGAAGGCGGCGCCCTCCGCGCGCAGCCGGGCCTCGTCCGCGTACCGCCTCATGACGGCCGCACAGGCCATGACGTCCTCGGCGGAGACGTCGTTCCTCTCCCGCTCCTCGTTCTGCCCGAGCAGGACCGCTTCGTCCTGGGGGAAGCGCAGCACGGCCACCGGCGCGCCGGACCGTCCGGCGACGGCCATGAGGCGTGCGCGGGCCCGCGGGGTGACGTTGGTCGATTCGGCGACCGTGGTCCGGCCCGCGGCGAGCCTGGCGGTGATCCTGCGGTCACGCTCCTCGAAGACCCGTGCGTCAGCCGCGTCGGAGGTGGCGTCCGGCGCCCCGCTCCCGAAGAACTCCTCGCGGATGCCGTCACTGGAGACCACGGCTTCCGGGTCGAGGCGGCCCTGGGCGATCAGCTCACGGACGAAGGCGGTCTTGCCCGAGGCCGGTGGCCCCACCAGTACGACGAGTCCTGCGGGGACCACCACCGGCCCGGAGCTCACGGGGTCCGGGCCGGCAGTGCGGAAAGGCTCGTGCGGGCCGCGGTCATGAAGGCGGCCTTGTGCTCCTCCAGGTGCTCGTTGACCTCGGTGTCGCCGATCTCGCGCCATACCGCTTGGTTGAGCGCACGCCCGTACGTGTGGACAGGGCCGTGCAGGACCGGGTCGCACAGCAGCACGAGGTGCCGTTCGGCGACCCAGAGCGCCGTCATGGCGTCACCGGCGCGTGTGCGCCAGTCGTCGTCATCGCCCCAGGCCTCGGGCCGGTTGTAAGCCGCGCGCTCGGCCGCCTGGGCGCATACGAGGAACTCCTTGACCGCCTGGAGCTGTTCGCTCCGGCGTGCCTCGCTCGTCGCCGCCCTCAGCCGACGTTCCTCGGCCCGCTCCGCGGACCGCTGGGTGGCACGCTGGGAGAAGGCCGTCAGCCCTCCGCCGAGCGCGACACCCGTGAGTGAGAGGACCGAAGTCCACATCTCCGAAACCACCCTGACCCCCTGAGAGCTGCTCCGTTCACCGGCGTACACATGGTCCCGTACCGGCCGGGCGGACCGCCCGGTGTTCCGGAACCCGGGCGGCCGGACCGGCACTCACGAGGAGCACGGGACGGCCGGACCGGCGCTCACAAAGTACGAGGGGCCCGGACCGGCGCTCACGGGGGTGCGAGGAGGCCGGTGTTTCCTCCCGGCCCCCTCACGTCCGGTCAGAGCCAGGATTCCCAGATGCCGTACGCCGACGACCGGGTCACGGCCTCGGCGCCTGAGGCGTCCAGGCGCACGACGCGGTAGTAGTACAGGCCGAGCAGGTCCTCGTGCACCGTGGTGTCCATGTGGTACCCGGCGCCGTCCGTCGTGCCCTCGGCCAGGGTGGTGTAGGCGGCGGTGACGGGGTCCCAGCGCTCCACCCGGTAGCTCGCGAAGCGGGAGCAGTCCCCGAGGCCGGAGCTCTCGGAGCAGCCGACGTACAGCTCCGGGTACTGGTCCTGGCGGACCTCGGTCCCCGTCCAGCCCGGCGGCCGGGTGTCGGGCAGGGTGGCCGACACCTCGGCGGGGTGGAGGGCGTCGAGCGGCTCGTCGTGGCGGTAGTCGTCCATGGCGGCCACCTTGTAGACGTGGGTGGCGCCGTCAGGGACCGTCGGGCAGAGGATCTCGGTGGCGGCCAGGGAACTTCCGGTCCAGCAGTTGTCCTTCCACACCGTCTCGCCGCTGTCCGGGTCGGTGACGCCCTGCCACGCGCGGTAGCCGCTGACGTCGGTGTCGTCGGGCGGTGTCCAGGTCAGCCGGACACCGAGCGGGACGGTTTCCGCCGTCAGGTCCTTCACCGGGGCGGGCCGTTCGGTGTCCGGGGTGGTCTCCGTGGCGGCCGGGCCTGGCTGCGAGGCGTGTCCGTAGCGGTCGATGGTCACGACCCGGTACTCGTACGCCGTCTCCGACGCGCCCTGGACGTCCCAGCAGGTGCCGTTGACCTGCTTGCGGGCGGACAGGGGGGCGTCGTCGTCCGCCCAGGTCCAGTACGTCTCCGGGTCCTCCAGCGGTTCGTCCCACGGGGTGAACGGCTTGCACCCGTCCACGGTCCCGGTCTCCCCGGTCGCGGTGTCGGTGCGGAGGATCCGGTACGTGGGGAGGGGGCTCTCGTCGACGGTCCAGGGGTCGACGCCGCTCCACTCGATCATCACGCCCTCGTCGAACGCGTGGGCGGTGGTCCTGAACGGGGCGATAGCCTCCGGCCTGTCGGCCATCTCCAGCGTGGTCTCCACCGGCGCGGCGGCGTTGCCCGCGGCGTCCAGCGCGCGTACCGCGTACCGGTAGCTGTGGGCGACGGCGGCCGACTGGAGCGGCACCACGTCGGTCCGCGTGGTGGTGTTCTCCCCGGGCAGGGCGCCGGTGTAGCCGCCGGTCGCCGGGTCGTACTGGAGGACCTGGTAGGAGGCGGCCCCGGTGACGGGTGACCACACCAGGTGCGGGACGCCCGACCGGTACTCGGCGCGGAGCTGCGCGACGGCGGCCGGCGGGGTCCGGTCGGGGGTGGTGAACGTCGTGGCGGCCGAGTACGCCGACCAGTTCCCGGCGGCGTCCCGGGCCCGGCCCCGGTAGGTGACCTTGCTGCCGTCGGCCGGGTAACCGGTGTCGCAGATAGCGCCCTTGCTCCCGGAGTAGACGGTGCTCCAGCGGTTCGTGGCGGCGTCGAGCCGCTGCATCTCGTACCGGACGATGTCGGCGGCGTTCTTCGCGGTGGTGACCAGCTGCGGGGCCGCGTAGGGCCGGCCGTCCGGGCATCCGTCCCACTCGACGAACGGCGCGGCGGGCGGTGTCCTGTCGACGGTGGTGACCAGCTTGTCGGTGCTGCCGGCGGAGGTGTTGCCCGTCTTGTCGACGGCCCGTACCTCGTAGTAGTACGACGCGCCCGTCTTCGGCAGGGCGCTGTCGGTGTAGGACCTGGCGGTGGTCGTCGCGAGCGGTTTGCCGGTGTACGGCGAGCCCTTCAGCCGCCGGTGGACCTGGTACTTCGCGAGGTCCATCTCCTTGTTCCCGGCCCAGGTGATTTTGGCCGCGCCGGTGGTGGTGCTGTAGGAGACGGCTGTGCCCGTCGGGGTGAGGGGCTTGACCTTGTCGACGCCGGCGGTGGTGCGCGGCGCGTAGGCGTACGTGACGTTCGCGGTGCCCGTCCAGTTGACGAAGTCGACGCGGAGTTCGTGCTTGCCCCGGGGGATCGTCACGTTGACCGTCTTCTTGACGGTGGCGGAGACGTTCTTCCACAGGTTGACCTTGCGGACGCCGTCGACGTAGACCCGTATGCCGTCCTGGGCCGAGGCCGTGAACGTGAAGGGGCCACCGGATCCGAAATCACGCGTCACCGTCCAGCGGACGCCGAAGTTGTTGGACGGCAGGCCGGAGGCGGGCGCGCCCTTGCCCCAGTTCTGGGAGATCGCGGAGTCGCAGTCCGTCTTCTTCGGCTTGCCCGAGAACGTGGTGTTCGCGAAGAACTGCCGTTTGAAGACGGGTGAGGCGCAGCTCACCGCCGCGGAGGCGGATACGGCAGCGGCTTGGAGCACTCCGCCCGCCGTGGCGAGAACCAGGGCGGTGGCGACAGTGCGTCTGGCTGGGTTCATCAAGTCCTTCAGTCCTGTTCGGCGACAGATGTCGATCAGACGTCTCCGAACAGACCGGCGAGGATGCCGATTGGTTGTACGAGTCTTCACCGGCAGCCGTCACGGCGGGCTGCCGGCGGGCTGTCGGCGGCCTTCCGGTGGTCCTCCGGTGGTGCGGGGGCGGTTCCCGGCCCGGGGACCGGGCGGCGGTGCTTTCCGGGACAGCGGCACGATGCGGATTCCTGTCACCGCTCCCGGAGAACCCGTCGATCCATCTCTCCGCCTCTCCTCTTCGGCAGCTGCGGCCGCCCGGATTCCTGCGCCACGGAATTCGGCACCCGCCCGTACGGAGTGTTCGCACGGAGCATTCGCACGGAACACCCGCGCGCAACGCTCACACGCGGCTCCCGCGCATGACACCCATGCGCGGCGTCCGCGCGGAAAACCCATGCGAAACGCCCGGCCGGAAGTATCCGGCCGGGCGTTCGACTGCGCTGTCGGCGGCAACCACATCAGCGGGCCGCCCATTCCCTCCTGAATTCACCACCGGAAGGAAATGGCCCTTCCGGTGCGGCGCCCGGAGGGGTGTACCAGGCCGCCGCCGGGTCAGATCGTCGGCGTGTCGTCGACGATCTCCTTGTGCGGTTCGACCACGAACTTCCAGCCCTCGCTGGGCTCCAGGAACCTCACCCGGGTCGGGTAGATGTCCAGGGCGCGACGGTCGCGGTTCTGGCTGTTCCCGCCCTTCCGCGCCCGGGCCGGCTCCTCGTACAGGTCGACCTTGACGTCCGGCACCTCGACGACCTCCTCGTCCCAGCGCTGGACGATCCCCGCGCCGAACGCGTCCCGCGCGGCGGAGTAGAGCGAGTCCAGGGACTCCTTGCTGCCGCCGGGCACGAAGAGGGCGAGGTTCAGAAGGACACCGGCGCTCCGGAGGACCTCGATCTCCTCCCCCGCCTTGTCGGCGATCCAGACCCCGGCCTCTTCGGTGTTGTCCGGGAGGACGTGGAACTCCTCACCGAAGACCGTCTTCACCTCGAAGGAACCCCCCTCGAAGTTCTTGCCCGGCTTCGTGAGGAGAGCCGGGGCGTAGCAGTCGAGAGGAAAGCCATCCGTCCCTGCCGAGACGAAGATGCCGTCCTGGGGGCCCAACTCTGAAATCTCCTCGGCCGTAAGACGTCGAGCCGTGACCTTCTCGGTATTCACGCCATTCCCCTTTTAATCGCGGCGTCCTGCGAATTCATTAAGACTCTACCACGAAAAGGATCACCCTCTTCCCATTACGCACGCCTTCCCGTCCGCGACGACAACGGCCGGCCTCCGGTTAATTCCTTCCGGGGGCACCCCTTAAGGGCCGCCCGGCCGACTTCGTTTCCTTATCGTCGGCGAAGCCGGCCGGGCTTACGGCACGGGAACCACGCAAGAAAGGGACAAGGCAAACAAAAGACGCATCCAAAGTTCTCTGCGCCCATACCGAGAAAAAGCAGCGGTCTCCGCACACCGGTCGAGGACCCCGCCGCCGTCCCCCGCCCCCGGACGGAGCGCCGTACGGCCGCGCGGTCGCGGGCCGGGAGGGATCAGCGGTAGCCGGTGGTGTCGGCGGGCTTGCCCGGGTCCTGGACCTCGGTGAGGTAACGCCAGGCGTCGGGGCTGCTTCCGTCGCGGTCGGTGAAGCCGTAGACCCGGGCCAGCCGGCCGCTGGACAGCGACGCGCCGTTCCAGCGGTTCACCTGCGGGTCGGCGGCCAGGGCCGCGACGGCCCGGCCGACGTAGTACGGGGTCTCGGAGATACCGAAGTGCGGCTCCCGCTCCAGGGCGTCCCGCCAGTTCTCCTCCGTCACGCCGTAGTGGTCGAGCATGATCTCGGACCGCATCCACCCCGGCGTCAGGGCCACCGCTGTCGCACCGCGCGGCCCCAGTTCGTGGCCCAGGGCGAACGCCATGCGGAGTACGGACGTCTTGGCCAGGTCGTAGAAGAAGGACAGCCGGTAGTGGTCCTGGTTGTACTCGGCGGTCCCGTCGGTCATCTCGACCACCAGCCCGCCCCGGTGACGCAGCATCAGGGGCAGGGCGTGGTGGCTGGTGACCGCGTGGGTCTCCACCGCGAGCCGCAGCAGCCGCAGCCCCTTGTCGAGGTCGTGCTCCCAGACGGGGGCGTCCCAGGCGAAGAGGTGTTCGCCGCCCCAGATGTCGTTCACCAGCACGTCCAGCCGGTTCTGTTCCGCCGAGATCCGTTCCACCAGAGCACGGACCTGGGCGGGCTCCAGATGGTCGGTGGGCACCGCGATGCCCCGGCCCCCGGCGGCGGTGACCAGGTCGGCGGTGTCCTCGATGGTCTCGGGGCGGTCGTACTCCGAGCGCCGCTCCCGGGTGCTGCGACCCGTGACGTAGACGGTGGCCCCGGCCGCGCCGAGCTCCACCGCGATTCCTCTGCCTGCTCCCCGTGTCGCTCCGGCGACGAGAGCGACCTTGCCGTCCAGCGGTGCTGACATGCGTGTGTCCTTCCGGGTCCGCGTTGCACTGTGCCGTCGGCCGTGCGGGGCCGACGGCACGCATCGTCGCGCGGAAACCGGACACCTTCCGTCACCTTTCCGGCCCGGATCCCGCGTCCCGGCGTCCGGCCCGCCGGGCACCGGACGAGGCGCGTCCGGTGCCCGGGCTCCGGGAGCGCCGTCAGCGCAGCAGCCGGAGCGGGACCGCCGCCGCCATCGCCTCGGCGCCCTCGTCGTCGGGGTGGAGGTGGTCGCCGCTGTCGTAACGGGCCAGCAGACGCCCGGGGTCGGACGGATCGCGCAGCGCCTTGTCGAAGTCGATCACCCCGTCGTATTCGCCGCTGGTGCGTATCCAGTGGTTGAGGGCCTGCCGGGCGGCCTCGTTGCGCGCGGAGTAGAAGCCGAGGGTGTCGTCCTTGAACGGCAGGATCGTGCCGCCGTACACCCTGAGGCCGCGGTCGTGGGCGCGGGCGATGATCTGGCGGTGGGCGCCGATGAGGTCGGCCGCCGTGACCCGTTCCGACTCCGGGGCGACGGTGCCGGGGTGGCCCAGGTCGTTGACGCCCAGGAGCACGATCAGGTGCTCGGCCCCCGGCTGGGAGGCCACGTCACGGTCGAAACGGCGCAGCGCGCTCTGGCCGAAGTACGCGGCGAAGCCCTCGGCGTCCGAGCCGGCGGGCGGGTTCGGGTCGTGCAGCAGCCGGTTGCCGCTGACGCCCTGGTTGAGGACGCCCACGGCATCCGGGCCGTAGGCGCGGCGCAGCCGCTCCGCGAGACGGTCGGGCCAGCGGTGGTTGGCGTCCGCCTCGGTCTCGGCCCCGTCCGTGATGGAGTCGCCGAAGGTGACGACCGCCGAGGACCGGCCGTGCGCCGAGGGGGCGGAGCCGTACGCCGACGGGGCGCGGCCGCGCGGGCCCCGGTCGGTGCTCACGCTCACCCCGGTGAGGAAGTACCACCGGTCCATGGTGGCGCTCGGGGTGATGTCGGTACGCCCGGTGACGTTGCCCTCGGCGACGAAGTTGTGCTGGAGGGCGAACGCGTGCAGCGTCGACCCCGGGGTCCGCACGGGCAGGTGGAGGCTGATCACCAGGTCGGTCCCGGCGGGCACCCGCAGGGCCACCGGGTCGCTGACCAGCGGCGCTCCCGCCGGAATCGTCACCGAGGTACGGCCGCCGAAGGTGAGCCGGCGGTCGGTGCGGGGATCGATCCGGGAGGCGGGCCCGTCGTCGGCGCCACGGGCGACGCGGGCTTCCGAGACGGTGAGCGGACCGGTGCCGAACTCGTTGGACAGCCGGACCCGCACCCGGTCGCCCCCGATGCTGACCCGGACGGTCTGCCGGATCGTCTGGTCCTCGAAGGTGGTGGTGTCCGAGGCCGGGGCGGCTGTGGGGGTCGTCGCCCAGGTGCCGGTCCAGGCGGCGCCACGGCCACCGCCAGGGGACGCGGAGGGGGCGGCGGAGGAGGAGGCGGCCGGGGCCACGGTCAGCAGCAGGGCGCCGGCGACCACGGCTGCCAGCCCGCGGCCGGCGCCTCGTGGACGGACGGCGGGAAAGCGATGACTCATACGGATCTCTCCAGTCCGGGTGACGGCCTCGCCCACGAGGGGCGGGGGTGAGCGGTGAGGGCTCCGGCCGGAAGGGGCACCCGGCCCACGGTGCCCGGCGCCCCCTCACCGCGTCGCCGGAACGCCCGCGTGGCTCCGCCGCGAGGGCGTTCCGTCACCGGCCCGTTCCGAAACTTTCGCCCTCACCACCGATCGGGCGAGCAGACGGTAGGGAAAGCGAGGGGGAGCCGTCAAGAGGGCGCCTCCCCCCTGCCGCATGCCCGTTCACGCAGGTCAGACGCTTTTCCGCAGCTCCTGGAGGGTCGGTTTCCGGCCTGAGTCCCAAAGAACCTGGCTCATGCGTCGGGTCCGGCCGCTTCCCGGGACCGCGCCCTGACGGGAGACGGGAGATGCCCACGCGCCGCTCTTTCGATCCCGGCCCCGGCCGCCGTACCGCCGAGGACGACCGAGGACACCAGAGGACACCCGAAGACGGCCGAGGACGAGCAGGGACGACCGGGGCCGGCGCCACCGGCCTGCCGTACCGCCCACACGGCCGTGCCCCCACGCAGCCCGCTCCCCCACGCGGCACGCACGACCCGTGCAGCCCATACAGCGCGGGCGGCCCACGCCGCCCGCGCCGCCCGCCCGGAAAACCTTCCGGGCCGGCCCCCGGCTGCGTTACAGTCGAAGCGTCCTGTTGTCTCCGATAGAGGTGGACGTTGCGCATCTGAGGCCCGCGATCATCACGCGGTACGGCCGTCGCCGTAACCGTCACGCAGCAGTCGGCTTTCCGCCGCCCCGTGACCCGCGTGGATGCGACCTCGGTGCACCCGCCGTCCCCCGTACGGACAGGACACCCTTCTCTCCCCGGCCGGTCGCCGCGTGGTGCTCGCACACGAATCCCTGATCCCACGGATACGACTGCGAGAATCACCATGTCCCAGCCCTCCGCCCCCGCCGCCTCCCTCACCGCGTCCGCGATGTCCTTCCGCCTGCCGGACGGCACCGAGGTCTTCGACGGGCTGTCGCTCACCGTCCCGCGGGGCCGTACCGGCCTCGTCGGCGCCAACGGTTCCGGCAAGTCCACCCTGCTGCGTCTGCTGGCGGGCGGGCTCCGGCCCTCCGCCGGATCGGTGACCGTCGGCGGCCACCTCGCCTATCTGCCGCAGAACGTCACCCTCGACACCGGGCGCCGGGTCGAGGACGCCCTCGGGATCACCGGGAAGCGGGCGGCGCTGCGCGCCATCGAGGCCGGGGACGTCGCCGGGGAGCACTTCGAGACGGTCGGTGACGACTGGGACGTCGAGGAACGCGCCCTGGCCACCCTCGGCTCGCTCGGCCTGGACGGCATCGGCCTGGACCGTACCGTCGGTGAGCTGTCCGGCGGTGAGACGGTCCTGATGCGCCTGGCCGCGCTCCTCCTGGAGCGCCCCGACGTCCTGCTGCTCGACGAGCCGACCAACAACCTGGACGTCTTCGCGCGCCGCCGCCTGTACGACGCCGTCGCCTCCTGGCGCTCCGGCATCCTCCTGGTCGTCAGCCACGACCGTGACCTGCTGGAACGCGTCGACCGGATCATCGAACTGCGTGACGGGTCGGTGAGTTCGTACGGCGGCGGCTACTCGGCGTACGAGGAGGCCCTGGCCACCCAGCAGGAGGCCGCCGTACGCACCCTGCGTGCCGCCGAGTCCGATGTGCGCCGGCAGCGACGCGAACTGGAGGAGGCCCAGACGAAGGTGGCCCGCCGGCAGCGGCACAACAAGAAGATGGACGCCCAGCGGCGCGCGCCGAGAATCGTCGCGGGCGCGCACAAACGGTCGTCGCAGGAGGCGGCGGGCAAGCTGAAGGGGCTGCACGAGGACCGGCTCCAGGAGGCCCGGGAGCGGCTCGACGAAGCGGCGGACGCGATCCGCGACGACGACACGATCAAGGTGAGCCTCCCCCACACCGCGGTGCCGGCGGGCCGTACCGTCTTCGGTCTGCGCGGACTGCGGCCGCGCTTCGGCTCGCTGCGCGGGGCCGACCTGGAGGTGCGCGGCCCCGAACGCGTCGCCCTGATCGGCCGCAACGGCTCCGGCAAGACGACGCTCCTGCGCACCCTGACCGGCGAGCTGGACCCGGAGGAGGGCGAGGCGAGGACCTTCGTGCCGCTGCGCTTCCTGCCGCAGCGGCTCGACGTGCTGGACGACGGACTGAGTGTCGCGGCGAACGTGGCCCGGCTGGCGCCGGGGGTCGCCGACAACCAGATCCGCTCCCAGCTGGCCCGGTTCCTCTTCAAGGGCAGGCGCGCCGAGCAGCTCGCGGGCACCCTCTCCGGCGGGGAACGCTTCCGGGCGGCCCTCGCGGCGGTGATGCTCGCCGCGCCCGCCCCTCAGCTGCTGTTGCTCGACGAGCCGACCAACAACCTGGACCTGGCCAGTGTCCACCGGCTCACCGGCGCCCTGGAGTCCTACGAGGGGGCGCTGGTGATCGCCGGACACGACCTGGCCTTCCTGGAGTCGGTCGGCATCACCCGGTGGCTGTTCGTCGGCGAGGAACTCACCGAGACCACAGCCGAGGAGGTACGCGAACTGCTGGCGTCACCCGCCGCCGGCGGGTGAGGGGCGCGGGGCCGGTGCCGTCCCGGGGGCGGGCGCGTCCGTCAGGCGTCCTCGGGCAGCTCCAGCCATTGGGCCGTACCCGGTTCGACGACGTACCGCTGCCCGTCCAGCCCGACTCTGACCCCGGGGCGGCCGGAGTCCGGTACGGCGATCCTGAGCCGCTCGGCCCGCAGCCTCAGGTCGACGTCCCAGTGCCGTCTGAAGCGCAGGCGCATCCGGAACTTCGGCAGCTGGGGCAGGGTGGCCGGGCTGAGCCACAGCGCGTCGTCGCGGGTCTCCAGTCCGGTCAGCCCGCGCTGTACGAGGTCCAGGGTGCCGGCCATCGCCCCCAGGTGGATGCCCTCCTCGGTGGTGCCGCCCTGGAGGTCCGCCACGTCCCCGGTCAGTGCCTCCTCGCAGTACCGCCACGCGTCGTCCCGGTTCGCCCGGGCCAGCACCCAGGCGTGGACGAGGGAGCTGAGGGTGGAGCCGTGGCTGGTGCGGGTCTCGTAGTAGTCGACCGTGCGGTGCCAGGTGCTGTCGTCGATGTCGTGGCCGAGTCTCCTGAACAGGGCGGCGAGTTCCCGGGGGGAAAAAAGGTAGCCGAGCATCAGCACGTCGGCCTGCTTGGACGCCCGGTAGCGGTTGACGGTGTCGCCCTCGGCCTCCAGGATCCGGTCCAGCCGCCGGATGTTGCCGTACCGGGCGCGGTAGCCCTTCCAGTCGAGTTCGGCCAGTTCCCCGTATCCGGCGAACTGGCTGATGACCCCGTCGTGGAAGGGCACGTGGAGCCGGTGCGAGACGTCCTCCCAGCGGGACAGCTCGGCCGGGTCGAGCCGGATGTCCTCCAGCAGCTGCCGGTACCGGCTCCGGGGCAGGTCGCGGCAGAGCTCGCCCGCGCGTGCCAGCACCCAGGCGGCGGTCACGTTGGTGTACGTGTTGTCGTCGAGTCCGGGCCTGCCGGCGTCCGGGTAGGCGTCGTGGTACTCGTCGGGGCCCATGACGCCGAGGATGCGGTACCGGCCCAGCCCGTCGTCCCACTGGGCGCTGTCGGCCCAGAAGCGGGCGACCTGGAGCAGCGTCTCGGCGCCGTTGCCGTAGAGGTACTCCGTGTCGGCGGTGGCCTGGCAGTACTGCCACACGTTGTACGCGACGGCCGAGCCCACATGGTGCTGGAGGTGGGAGTGGTCGGGCAGCCAGCGGCCCGAGCGCGGGTTGAGGTGGACCTGCTGGGTCTCCTCACGGCCTTCGGCGGCGCTCTGCCACGGGAACATCGCGCCGCGCCTGCCCGCCGCGCGGGCCGCCCGGCAGGCGGCGGGCAGCCGGCGGTGCCGGTAGTCCAGCAACGCCCTTGACACCTCCGGGAGATGGAGGTTGAGGAAGGGCAGGACGAACAGTTCGTCCCAGAACACATGGCCCCGGTATGCCTCCCCGTGCAGCCCTCTGGCCGGCACCCCGGCGTCGAGGTCGGCGGTGTGCGGGGAGAGGGTCTGGAGCACGTGGAAGAGGTGCAGGCGCAGGATGTGCCCCGGCTCGCCCGGCACCTCCACCTGGACCCGCTGCCACAGGTCCCCCCAGGCCCGGTGGTGGGAGGCGAGCAGTTCCCCGTACTCCGGGCTCCGGGCCACCGCGCCCACCGCGGCCCGCTGGGGGCTGCCGATGGCCTGGTCACGCGAGGTGTACAGGGCGACCGTCTTGTCGACGACGGCCGGGGAGCCCGGTCCCATCGGGACCAGCAGGTGCTGCTGGACGCCCCGGGGCAGCTGCTCGGGGTGCGCGTGGTGGTCACCGCCGCTCTCCGCCGTACCGAAGGTGGCCACGGTGCGGGCGGCCAGGGCGAGCCCGATGTCGGACTCCACGGTGCGACAGCGCAGCCAGACGGTCGAACCGCGCTCCACGCCCGTTTCCCAGCCCGTCAGGTGGCGGTTCGCCAGGTCCCGGTAGCGGGCGACGCCGCTGTTGGTCACGTCGCCGTCGATGCCGGCCACCACCTCCAGCTCCCCGGTCCAGCCCTCGGCGGTGAACACCGTGTGCAGCGCGGCGAGATGGGGGTCGCCCATGTGCACCAGGCGTTCCTGTTCCACCACGAGCCGCCGGCCCGCGCCGTCCTCGTAGACGCTGCGCCGCAGCAGGGTGCCGCCGCGCAGGTCGAGCCACTGCCGGTGTTCCACGAGGTAGGAGTGGTCGGGGTGCAGCCAGGGTCCGGGGGTGCCGCCCGTGGGCCGGACGCGGTAGCGCAGCGGCAGCCAGTTCGGCAGGTTGACCATGTCCTCGTTCTGGACGTCCCGGCCGCCCTGGACGGAGGAGACGAGCCGGTTGTAGACGCCCGCCACATAGGTGCCCGGGTAGTGGGACGTGTCCGCGTGGGTCTCGGGGGCGGCGCCGCGGGTGGCGAAGTAGCCGTTGCCCAGCGTGCACAGGGCCTCGCGCAGCCGCTCCTTCTCCGGGTCGTAGCCCTCGTACTCCCAGGTCCACGGCTCCGCCGCCGTCGGCGGCGCCGGCTGGGCCGACGGTGCGCTCATCGGGTCTCCTCCTCGGCCAGCAGGTCCCCGAGGTCGGGCACCACGATGTCGGCGCCGTGGCGGCGCAGCCCCGCGGCGCCGGCGGCGCTCCGGGACCGGTCCACCCCGATCACCAGGCCGAAGCCGCCGCGCCGGCCCGCTTCGACACCGGCCAGCGCGTCCTCCACCACCGCGGTGTCGTCCGGGGGTGTGCCCAGGCGCCGGGCCGCCTCGGTGAACAGGGCCGGGTCCGGTTTGCCGGGCAGGTCCAGCCGGCGGGCCTCGTTGCCGTCGACGACGGCGGCGAACAGGTCCAGCAGCCCCGCCCCTGAGATCAGTTCGGTCGCGTGCCGGGACGCGGAAGCCGCCGCGCAGGGCACGCCCCTCTCGCGCAGCACGCGCAGGAGCCGGACCGTGCCCGGCCAGACGTCGACGGGGCGTTCACGCAGGCTCCGTACGAACTCCTCGTCCTTGCGGGCGGTGACGGCCCGTACCGTCGCCGTGCCGGGCGGGTCGTCCGGGGTGCCTTCGGGGAGGTCGATCCCGCGCGACGCGAGGAAGGACACCGCGCCGTCCTGCCGTGCCTTGCCGTCGACGTAGCGGCGGTAGTCCTCGTCCGCGTCGAAGGGCCGCTGGCCTTCGTGGGACGCGAGGCAGGCGTCGAACGCCTTCTTCCAGGCGGCCGCGTGCACCGGGGCCGAATCAGTGATCACTCCGTCGGTGTCGAAGACGACGGCGCGAACGGATCGCAGACCCGCGGCCGGCGACAGTACCTCTGCCATGACCGGACTCCCGGGTGAATAGTCGGAGAGATTACGTTTCGCCCTGGTACCGGGCTACCGTGAATACATGGCCGGAACCGAGCGTCATCAGTACGACGGGCAGGCCGCCTACGTCTGTCCTGTCTGCGAGCACCCCGTCGAGACGGTGATGGGGCGGCACAAGACCCTCGGCGTCTTCGTCCCCGACCGGGGTCCAGGCCCCTGCCGGAACCCGGAGTGCGCCGTCCATGTGGCGGAGGACGAGGAGCGGACGGGTGAGGAGCGGGCCGGGGGCCGGGCGGCCCGGGAGCACGGTCAGGCGGTGAGGCGGAGGCGCTGACCCGGGTAGATCAGATCCGGGCCCTCGTCCAGCAGGGCGCGGTTGAGTGCGTACAGGGCGTCGGTGCCCCCGGGGACGTCGGCCCGGTCGGCGATCACGGACAGGCAGTCGCCCGGCTCGACGACGTAGGTCTCGGCACCGACGAGGTCATCGGTGCCGCCGGACGCCGTGCTCCGGGACGACCGGTCGCCCTGGTCGTCCGACGTGCTTCCGGAAACGACGGAACCGCCGGAGCTCCCCTGGTTTCCGGGGCTGCTCCGGCGGTCGGTGGCGGAAGGCTGTTCGGGGGCGGGGGCGGGGGCGGCGGCGGAGGAGTCCGGTGCGCCGTTCGCTCCGAGGCGTCCGCAGGTCGGCCAGGCGGACAGTCCCTGCGAGCGGGCGACGCGTTCACCGACGGCGATCTGTTCCGCGCGGGTCGCGAGGTCGGCACGCGGCGCGTACTGGGTGCCGCCGTACGCCTGCCAGGTGGAGGGCGCGAACTGGAGTCCGCCGTGGTAGCCGTTGCCGGTGTTGATGTCCCACCGGCCGCCGCTCTCGCACTCGGCGATGCGGTCCCAGTCGGTACCCGCCGTGACGTGGGGCCCGAGGGCGGTACGGGCGGGGACCGCCTGCGCCGGGGCCCCCTGTACGGCGGTGGCCTGCGCGGGGGCGGTACGGTCGGCGGCCACGCTGCGGCCGGCCAGGCCCAACGCGCCCAGAAGGACGAGCAGAAGAGCGAACACGGCTTCGACGGGCCGCTTGGCGAGGGGTGATGCCGGCATGACGGTATTCCTCCGCTGTGCTCCAGAAGGTCTGGCTCGGGCTCGACCAGATAAACCGCCGATATGGCTTTCACAGGGCTTTGACGCGGCGGATCTTCTGCTTTTCACCCGCCCGGCAGCGGGGCGGGGCTGCTGCCGCCGTCCCGCGCCGAGGCCCCGCCGGAGGAACGCAGGCGCACCATCTCCAGGCGGATCGCCGGGAGTTGGGCGTAGAGGGCGTCACCGGGGCAGTTGGTCTCGAAGGTGTCCCGGTGACCCGACACGGCGTGGAGGTACACCTCCTGCCCGCGGTGGAAGAGGCTGTCGTCGTTCGTGGAGACCATCCGTACGGTCCCCTCGGGGTCGACACCCCGGCGCAGCTTCCAGGCGCCCACCTTCGCGATGCCCTCGATGAGCGCCTCGGGCACCGGCACCCCGGGGGCGAAGTTGCCCACGGCGGCGATGCCCACGCTGTGGGAGTTGAACCCGGTCGTGTGGGCGCCGCGCACGGCGCGGGCGACGCCTCCGGCCCGGCCCTCGTAGACCGTGCCGCAGCGGTCGACCACGAAGTTGTAGCCGATGTCGTCCCAGCCCTCGCTCCTGACGTGGTCCTCCTCCATGGCCCGGAGCATGCGGGGGACGTCGGCGCAGTCGTAGTCGTTGGGGTGCCCCGTGTGGTGCACGAAGACCGCGTTCACCGCCCCGGTGTAGGTCGCGTCCTCCTTGACCAGGCTCTCGTCCGCGTGCCACTGCGCCCGGCTGACGATCGCGGGCCGGGGGGCCGCCGGGGTCTCGGGGCGCGCGGTGGCCTCGTCGGGCACGACGAGCGGCACCGGCTCGTCCCGGAACACCAGGAAGGCCAGCGGTACGAAGGCGGCGGCCAGGACCGACCGGCGAAGCCACATGGGGCCAGCCTGCCCGCTGACCAGCGGCTTCGCAGGCCCCGCCCGCCCGTTCGGGTGACGCCGCCGGGCCCCGCCAGGTGCGCCCGCGCTCCCGGCGGACCCGCGCGCGGCAGCCGGGGAGCAGTGGCCCGGTGCGCGGGGGCCCGGTGCGCGGCGCGGTCCTGCGCGCTGCGGCGCAGGACGCGGCGGTCAGGACGCGGCGGCCGTCCGGTTCTCCTCCAGGATGCGCTCGGGCCGGTGCGGGGAGGTGTCGAGCCGGGCCAGCACGCCGGGGACGGCGTTGTTGGGGAGGATCAGTTCGAGGAGTGCGGAGATCTCGCCGACCAGGTCCGGCGGCTCGGGCATGGACTCCGTTATCAGCTGGACACCGGTCCAGGCCCCGACGAAGAGCCGGGAGGTCGCACCGGGATCGACGTGCGGCAGCAGCTCACCGCGCTCCTTGGCCTCGGTGAGGATCTCGGTGCCGAGCGTGATCCAGTCCGGCCAGCGGGTCCCGAAGAGCCCGCGTGCCCGGGGGTCGACGGACAGCCGGATCGAGGCGCTGAGCAGCGGCTCCCGGGGCAGCCGGTAGGCGAGGAGGAGCGCTATGTCGATCCATTCCTGCAGCTTGAAGATCTGCGGGGAGACGCCGTCCGAGGTCACGGCCTCCTGGAGGACACCGCGGGCCAGCTCCTCCTTCGAGGTGAAGTGGAAGTACAGCGCGCCCCGCGTGAGGCCGGCGCGGTCGAGGATCGCGGCGATCGTGGCGGCGTCGTAACCGTGTTCGTCGAACACCTCGGCTGCGGCTTCCAGGAAGATTCGGCGCGTACGGATCGCCCGTTGCTGCCTCGCCAACTCGCGCTCCCCTTGACCTCGATCTGACGCTTCTTCAAAAAATACCGGCAAACCGGTATCATATCAGCGCCAGGCTTGCCAATTTGCGCCATGTCCGGGGGGACCGTGCCCGAGGTACCTGTTTTTCCGCACACTCTGCCCGCCCCCGCCTGGGGCGAACAGGCGGTTCCGCGGACATATGTTCACCTCAGCCGGGACGAGTCGGTCTTCGTCACCGGATGGCGCCGCCTGAAAGATGGCGAGTTCTCGCTCACCGCCCGGTGGCCGGCGGCCCCGCGGGGCCTTCGGTACGACCCGCGGGTGCTCACCCAGACCATCCGTCAGAGCGGCCTGGTGGTGGCACACGCGGCGTACGGGGTCCCACTGTCCCACCAAACCCTCCTGCACTACTTCGACTTCACCGTAAACGGGGATCTGCGGGTACATCCGGCCGAATCCGCCTCCCTCGGCGTCGAGGTCACCGTGTCCGCGCCGAAGAAGGCCGGCAAGGCGGTCAGTTCACTGGGCATGGACGTCCGCGTGTTCCAGGGGGACACCATGGTCGCGCGGGCCGACTCCGAGTTCGGCTGGGTCTCGCCGGGCGCGTACCGGCGGCTGCGCGGGGAGAGCCTCACGGCCGCGTGGGACGACTGGCCGCTCCCGGACCCCGTGGAGCCCCGCACCGTGGGAAGGGACCGGGCCGGGGACGTGGTCCTGGCCCCCGGCGGCCGGCCGCGCCGGTGGTGGCTCCGCCACGACACGTCCAACCATCTGCTGTACGACCACCCGGTCGACCATGTCCCGGGGCTGGTACTGATGGAGGCCGCCGACCAGGCCGCGCGGGCCGCCGTCCATCCGATGCCCTTCGAGGCGGGCGTGGTGGCCGCCTCGTTCGAGCGGTACGTCGAGTTCGGCCGTCCCTGCCTGATCGAGGCCGAGGTGGTGCCCGCCGCCGGTTCGGACCGGGTCACGGTCCTGGTCACCGGGGTGCAGGACGAGGCGGTGGTCTTCCGGGGGCGGCTGACCGGGGTGTGCGGCTGACCGGGGCGGCCCCGCCCGGCCGCACACCCCGGTCAGCCGCCGGTCTTCACTGGTTGATGAAGCCGCCGTCCACCGGGAGGACCGTGCCGGTGAGGAAGGGGCAGCGGTCGCTGAGCAGCCATGCGGCGGCGGAGGCTATCTCCTCGGGTTCGGCCGTACGCCCTTGCGGAGTGCGGCTGTTGACCATCTCCTCCAGGCCGGGGTTCCGCCCGAACCAGTCGGCGGTGATCTCGCTGCGGGTGGTTCCCGGGGCGACGGCGTTGACGCGTATGCCCTGTCCGGCGTATTCGTCGGCGGCGGCGCGGGTGAGGCCGACCACCGCGTGCTTGGCCGCTATGTAGGCGGAGGCCGCGGGTATCGCCACCAGGCCGCCCACGCTGCTGTTGTTCACGATCGCGCCGCCGCCGTGGGCGAGCATCGCCGCTATCTCGGGGCGGATGCAGTTCCAGACGCCCCGTACGTTGGTGTCCATGACCGCGTCGTAGACGTCGTCCCCCATGAGGTGCAGGGGGGTCCGGTCCCCGCCGACACCGGCGTTGTTGAACGCCCCGTCCAGCCTGCCGTAGGTGCTGACCGTGAAGTCCACGGCCCGGACCGCGTCCGCCGCGACGGTGACGTCGCAGACGACGTGGGCGGCCTCGCCGCCCGCTGCCTTCAACTCGTCGACCAGCTCGGTCAGCCGGTCCTCCCTCCGGGCCGCCAGGACCACCCTGGCGCCCTCCTGGGAGAACACACGTGCCGCTGCCGCGCCGATGCCACTGCTCGCCCCGGTGATGAGGACGACTTTGCCGCTGAGGAGATCACTCATGGCGGCAGTCTGGCAGTGGTGGATCCCACCGGAACGAGCCGGTCCGCGCCATAGCCGTACCGGGCGGTCCGGGACAGGCGCGCTCTCCGGCCCCGGAGCCTTCCCCGGCCCGGCGCACACAGGGCGGCCGCCCCTCAACAAACCGTCCGAACGGTTTTTTTATACCCCAGGGACGGGGTTCCCCCGAGGGCGAACGGGCCGTCCGGCCACAGGGGCGCCGTGCGCGGTACCGTGCCGCATGCTCGCTATCCAGTTCGACCGTTTCGGCGGTCCCGAAGTCCTGCGGCCCGTCGAACTCCCCGCGCCCGTACCGGCGGACGGCGAGGTACTGCTCACCGTCGAGGCTGCCGGGGTGAATTTCGCGGACACCCATCAGGTGGACGGTTCCTATCTGGCCGCGGACGCGTTGCCGTTCGTCCCGGGCAGTGAGGTCGTGGGCCGTACGCCGGAGGGCCGTCGGGTGCTGG
This sequence comes from Streptomyces nitrosporeus, assembly GCF_008704555.1. Lineage (NCBI taxonomy): Bacteria > Bacillati > Actinomycetota > Actinomycetes > Kitasatosporales > Streptomycetaceae > Streptomyces > Streptomyces nitrosporeus. The sequence goes on along the minus strand of NZ_CP023702.1, from coordinate 3,986,025 downwards.
CCCGGGTGTCGCGGGGGTACGCGGAGCTGGTGGCCGCCAAGGAGTCCTCGCTCGTGGACCTTCCGGAGGAGCTCGGTGCCGCCGAGGCGCTGGCCCTGATGATGCAGGGGCTGACGGCCTGGCACCTGCTGCGTACGGCGGCCCGGGTGCGGCCCGGGGAGACCGTCGTCGTGCACGCGGCGGCGGGCGGGGTGGGAAGCCTGGCCGTGCAGCTGGCGAAGGAGTTCGGGGCGGGCCGGGTGCTGGCCCAGGCGTCCACCCCGGACAAGGAGCGGCTGGCCCTGGAGCTGGGGGCGGACGGGGTGGCCGCCTATCCGCTGGAGCGCGGGGCGGACGTGGTGCTGGACGCGGTGGGCGGGGAGCTCTTCGACCGGGCGCTGGAGTCCCTGGCGCCCTTCGGCCGGCTCGTGACGTACGGCAACGCCGCCCGGAACGGCTTCACCCCCGTCGATCCGGCCCGGCTCGGCCGGCTCAGCGCCTCGGTCACGGGCTTCTGGCTGCGTGCCGCGCTGGCGGCGCCCGACGCGGTCGCCGGGCCGCTGAAGGAGCTCTTCGGGCTGGTCGCCTCGGGCCGTCTGAAGCCGGTGACCGGCCCTTCCTACCCGCTCGCCGACGCCCGGCGGGCCCATGAGGACCTGTTGGCGCGCCGGACGGTCGGCAAGGTGGTGCTGAGGCCCTGAGCGGGTCCCGGGGACGGCCTGAGCTGGTGCCGGAGCGGGGCCCGGGGGCGGTCTGAGCTGGTGCCGGAGCGGGGCCCGGTGGTCTGAGCGGGTGCCAGAGCGGCCCCGGCGACCTTGAGCGGGCACCGGACCGGCCCCGGCGGCCTGAGCGGGTTCCCGGGGGCTCAAGCGGGTTCCGGGCCGGGGCCGGCGGCCTGAGCGAGGCCCCCGGGGCCTCGGGGCGCGGGGCCACGGGGCCTCGGGGCCCTTGAGCTCCACCGTCCCCGGGGAGGACCGCTGCGGCCCGCCCCCGGGGACGGCCTGAGCGGTGCCGGGTCAGTCCGCGCAGTGCGTGTCGTGGGCGGGGCGCTGCCCGTCGTTGAGGAAGGCGGCGACGGCCCGGTCGCTGCAGGCTCCGCGTCCCGGTACGTACACCCCGTGCCCGCCGCGGCCCGTGGTGACCATCCGCGCCTTGTCACCGAGGGCCGCGCGCATCTTCAGCGCCCCCGTGTAGGGGGTCGCGGGGTCCCGGAGGCTCTGGATCATCAGGATGTTCGACGGTCCTTCGCCGGTGATCCGGGTGGCCCTGCCGGTGGGGGCGTCCTTCCAGAAGGCGCAGGGCGTGATGTTGGCGGGCATCCCCGCGGTGAGCGGGTGGGCGGCGCGGTCGGCGGCCACCGCGCTCCGGTACCCCTCGACCGAGGCGGGCCAGCGTACGTCGTTGCAGATCACCGCGATCGTGACGGCGGCGTCCGTGTCGGGCAGGGGCCCGGCGAGCTCGGGCGGCAGGACCGGGCTGCCGTCGGGGTCGGCGGCCTCCTTGACCAGTGCGGCGAAGCCGGCGAAGGCGCCGTCTCCGTAGAGGGCGCTCTGCAGGGCCTGGCGCAGCGCGTTGCCGTTCAGCGGAAGGTCCGAGTTCACGGCCCGGCGGGGTGCCCGGTCCAGACGCGCCGCGAGGTCCGTGACCAGCGGGCGGACGTCCTCGGGGCGTTCGGCGAGCCGCAGGCCGCGGTGTCCGGCCGGCGGGTCGGCGGCCCAGGCCGCGAAGTCCGGGAAGCGGTCCTCGGCGCCGCGGGCCATGTTGGCCAGCCAGCCGCGTGCCAGCCGGTCCGGGTCGGGGTCCCCGCTGCTGTCCAGCACCAGCCGGTCGGTACGGCGCGGGAAGTGCTGGGCGTAGAGGGCGGTCGTGTAGGCGCCGTACGAGGTGGCCCACACGGAGACCTTCCGCTCGCCCAGGGCGCGGCGCAGCCGGTCCATGTCACGTGCCTGGTTCTCGCTGGTGAAGCCGCGTACCACCGGGCCGCCGTTGCGGGCGCAGGCTGCGGCGACGCGGCGGGAGCGGGTGGCGTTCTCGTCGATGCCGCCGTCCGGGGCCGGCCAGGACCGCAGGGTCAGCATGTACCGGTCCTCCTCGGCCAGGGAGCACGAGCCCTTGGTGCTGCCGCCGACACCGCGCGGGTCGAAGCCGACGATGTCGTACCTGCCCTCGGTCTCGCTCCGGAGCGCTTCCCCCCGCTCCGTGACGCGCTGCACCCCGGAACCGCCGGGGCCGCCGGGGACGGCCAGGAGGGTGCCCCTGCGGGGTGCCGGCCCCTGGGCCCTGAGCCGGGTGACGGCGAGGGTGACCTGCGGGCCCGAGGGGTCGCTGTAGTCGAGCGGTACGGGGAGCCGGGCGCATTCCCGGCCGGCGGGGCCCCCGGCCGGCTCGCAGGGCCCCCAGACGAGCGCGGGCGTGCCGCCCGCACCGGCGGCCCCCGCGGCCGGGGCGAAGGCCACGGCGGTCAGCGCGGAGGCGGCGGTGACCGCCGCGAGCAGCAGTGCGGTGCGTGTTCTGGCGTAAGTCGTCATGTACACAGGGTGGTTGGCGGTTCACCCGCTGCCCATGAGGCAGTCCCGCCGACCGCGGTGGGGCCTTCCCCCGGCGTGCCCCTGGGGCAGGCGGGCCCGTCCCCCGGGCAGCGCCCGCCGGCCGCCGGCCGCCGCCGTCACGGACCGAACCGGGCCGGACCGGACCGACGGTGCGGTGCGGCACGGCACGGGGGCCGCGCGGTGCCGCGGCGGCGGGGAAGCGGAACGCCGGGGTGGGCGGGGCGGCTGACCTGGGGCCGGGCCCGGGGGCCACCCGGGCCCGGGGGAGGAGGCGGTACCGGGGAACCGGAACCCCGGGCCGTCTTCTATCGTGGCCGGATGCCCTCCCTGACCTCACGGCCCCCGGGCCCCGCCGGGGCCGCCGCCACCGGAGCCGCCGCACCCGCCGCACCCCGCCGCGCCCGCGATCCGTACTTCGACAACGCCAAGTACCTGGCCATGGTCCTCGTCGCGCTGGGGCACTCCTGGGAGCCGCTCCGTGACAGCGGGCGCCTCGTCGAGACGTGCTACATGTTCGTCTACGCCTTCCACATGCCGGTCTTCATCATGGTCTCCGGGTACTTCTCCCGGAGTTTCGACGCCCGGCCGGACCGGATGTGGAAGCTGGTCACCAGTGTGCTGGTGCCCTACGCGGTCTTCGAGGTCGCGTACACGGTCTTCGAACGCCTCACGAAGACCCCGGGCTACGAGCTGAGCCCGCTCGCCCCGTACTGGCTCCTGTGGTTCCTGCCGGCGCTCTTCCTCTGGCGCATCACCACGCCGTTCTGGCAGACGGTCCGGTGGCCGCTGTCGCTGTCGCTGGTCATCGCCTGCATCGGCTCCATGAACAGCACCATCGGCACCGACCTCCAGCTCCAGCGGATCCTGCAGTTCCTGCCGTTCTACGTCCTGGGCCTCAAGCTGCGGCCCGAGCACTTCGACCTCGTACGCCGCCGGGCGGTGCGCGTCGCCTCGGTGCCCGTCTGCCTGATCGCCCTGGCCGCCGCCTACTGGGCCGAGCCGCGTTTCTCGCACTCGTGGCTGTTCCACAAGGCGGGGGCCGAGCAGCTGGGCGAGCCGGCCTGGGTGGGCGCGCCGGTGACGCTGCTGCTGTTCGGCTGCGCGGTGGTGCTGAGCGCCTGCTTCCTGGCCTGGGTACCGAACCGCAAGCTGTGGATGACGGCGCTCGGCGCGGGCACGATGTACGGCTACCTGCTGCACGGCTTCGTGATCCGGGGCGCGGAACGGGCGGGCTTCTACGACGTCGAGGTGTTCGCCACCCCGGCCGGCCGCGTCCTGATGTCGGTGCTGGCGGCCGTCATGATCACGGTGCTCTGCAGTCCGCCGGTACGGCGGGCGCTCCGCTTCCTCGTGGAGCCGAAGCTCGCCTGGGCGAGGAAGCGGGAGCCCGGCCCGTCGGCCACCTGAGCGCCCCTCGCCGCACCACCGCCGCACCCCGGGACCTGGGAGGGACCCGGGGTGCGGCCGTGTGCGGATCGGTTCCGTACGGGCCCGTGGGCGGGGCCGGTTCCGTACGGGTCCGGGCGGGTCAGCGGGCCCGGTTGGCCCGGCGCTGGGCGGCGGCGGCCCGTGCCTGTGCGGTCACCGTGCCGGCGTTGGAGCGGCGGCCCTGCGGGGGCGCGCTGCCGCGCCTGCGGCGGGGGGCCTCGTCGGTCTTCCCGGTCCGCTCCTTGGAGGGGGCCGCGCCCGGCACGGGGACGCCCGAGGGCGCCTGCGCCCCGGTGATACGGCTGAGCTCGGCCTCGCCGGACCGGACCCGGGCGGTGTGCGGGGTGATCCCGGCGTCGGCCATCAGACGGGCCACGTCACGGCGCTGGTCGGGCAGCACGAGCGTGACGACGCGCCCCGACTCCCCGGCACGGGCGGTACGGCCGCCGCGGTGCAGGTAGTCCTTGTGGTCGGCCGGCGGATCGACGTTGACGACCAGGTCGAGGTTGTCGATGTGGATGCCACGGGCGGCGACGTTCGTGGCGACCAGCACCGTGAGCTCGCCGGTCCTGAACCGCTCCAGGGTGTGGGTGCGCTGCGGCTGGGACTTGCCGCCGTGCAGCGCGGCGGCACGGATGCCGCTGCCGCGCAGGTGGGCGGTGAGCCGGTCGACGGAGTGCTTGGTGTCCAGGAACATGATCACCCGGCCCTCGCGGGCGGCGATCTCGGTCGTCGTGGCGTACTTGTCGGCGCCCTGGACGTAGAGCACGTGGTGCTCCATCGTCGACACCGCGCCGGCCGACGGATCGACGGAGTGGACCACCGGGTCGTGCAGGTAGCGCTGGACCAGCGTGTCCACGTCGCGGTCCAGGGTGGCCGAGAACAGCATCCGCTGGCCGCCCGCGCGCACCTGGTCGAGCAGTGCGGTGACCTGGGGCAGGAAGCCCATGTCGGCCATCCGGTCGGCCTCGTCCAGCACGGTGACGGCGACCCGGTCGAGCCGGCAGTCGCCGCGGTCGACGAGGTCCGTCAGGCGTCCCGGGGTGGCCACGACCACTTCGGCGCCCTCCCGCAGCGCCCCGGCCTGCCGGCTGATCGACACACCCCCGACGACCGCGGCCGTCCGCAGCTTCAGGGACCGCGCGTACGGTGTGAGCGCGTCGGTGACCTGCTGCGCCAGCTCCCGGGTGGGGACGAGCACCAGGGCCAGCGGGCGGCGGGAGTCGGCGCGCCGTCCGGCGGTACGTGCGAGCAGGGCTAGGCCGAAGGCGAGCGTCTTGCCCGAGCCGGTGCGTCCACGGCCCAGCACGTCGCGGCCGGCGAGCGCGTCCGGCAGCGTGGCCGCCTGGATGGGGAACGGCACCTTCACGCCCTCGGAGCCCAAGGCCGTCAGCAGAGGCGTCGGCAGACCGAACTCCTCGAAACCCGCGACTGCGGCGGGCGCCGGGATATCGGCAGACGGGGCGCGGGGGGCCGGGGTGCCGGCGGCCGGGATATCGGCGGACGAGGCGCGGGGGGCCGGGTTGTCGGTGGCCGGGGTGCCGGGGGCCGGGGGCGCTATGCCGTCGGCCGCGCCGTCCGGGCGGTTCGTACGTTCGCGGTTCATGGAGAACCTTCCCTCGAATGGCGCGTGTCGAGGGATTCCGTCCGGGCGTGTGCCCCTCCGGCTGACCGGTCAGGCATACGACGCCGGGAATCGCCGGATACGAGCCGGTGAGTACAGCGGATTGCGGGGTCCGGCCGGGAGGCCGGACGGGCGGATGGTACGCGGGCCGGGGACGAGCCGGGGCCCGCATCCCGAAGATGCGGGCCCCGACCGTGTCATGTGCCCGACGTGATCAGCCGATGGTGATGTTCTCGGCCTGCGGGCCCTTCTGGCCCTGCGTGACGTCGAAGGTCACCTTCTGGCCTTCCTGCAGCTCGCGGAAGCCCTGGGCCTGGATGTTCGAGTAGTGGGCGAAGACGTCAGCGCCGCCGCCCTCCTGCTCGATAAAGCCGAAACCCTTTTCCGAGTTGAACCACTTCACGGTTCCGGAAGCCATGTTTTTTCTCCTTCGGGGCGTTGCCCGTGGGTCCGCACTGTGCGATCCCTACATCGCGCACATAATTGCCCCGACCGGAAGGGAGCGGAAATACAAAAGCGCGCCCACCCGGGTGAAAAAGAGAAGGGCCTTCGAAAGCCCACGGGAAGAACCACGGCGACGCCGATGAACAATAGCACGATTACGGGCGTTTTGGGGTGAACGCCCCCGGTGCGACGTCCCGTCTCCTCCCGTCGCCCCCACTCCTCTCGCGTCCCCTCGCGCCCCCGCCCCGCCGGGCCGCGCCCCCTTCCCTCGCCCCCCGCCGACCCCGGCCCCGGCCCGCCCGAGCCGGGTGGCCTCCACCGGTTCCCGGCGGTCTGCCCCGCCGGGAATCCCCGTGACCGGCGGGGCAGCCGGTCCGCAGCCACCCAGGCTGACCGGCCGGTCAGTTGTCGCACGACCTGCGAAGGGGCCATACTGCACGGGTAGCCCTTCACGCATCCCCCGTCGTGAAGGGCTACATCAGCGCGCGGCCCGTGCTCCGCGCCGGTGCTCTGCTCCCGAACCCCCCGTGCCGGTCCACGTGAACCGGACCCGCGCCGGGCAGGACCGGTCCATGCCGACTTTCGAGATCACCACCGCGAGCGCCGACGACATCACCGTGCTGGGCGAATGGGCCCATGCCGAGGGGTGGAATCCCGGACTCACCGACGGGCAGGTCTTCTTCGCCACCGACCCCTGCGGTTTCCTCATCGGGCGCCTCGACGGCGAACCGGTGTCCTCGGTCTCCGTGATGCGGTACGGCACCTCCTTCGGCTTTCTCGGCTTCTACCTGACCCGCCCCTCGCTCCGCGGCCGGGGCTACGGCATCCAGGTCTGGCGGGCCGGTACGGCGCGGCTCTCCGGGCGCACCGTGGGCCTCGACGGCGTCCCCGCCCAGCAGGACAACTACCGCAGGTCCGGTTTCCGTACGGCCTGGGGGAACGCGCGCTACGAGGGGCTGGCGCCCAGGGACGTCGCCCCGCCCGCCGGTGTGTCCCTCGTCGACGCCCGTTCACTGCCCTTCGCCCGGCTCACCGCCTACGACCGCCGCTTCTTCCCCGAGCCGAGGGACAGCTTTCTGGCCCCCTGGGCCACCGCGCCCCGGCACACCGCCCTGGCCGCCGTGCGGGACGGGGAGATCGTGGGGTTCGCCGTCCTGCGCGCCTGCCGGGCCGCTTCCCGCATCGGTCCGCTGCACGCGGAATCGGCGGAGGTGGCGGCGGCACTCGTGAGCGCGCTCGCCTCGTCCGACCCGGACACGCCCGTCGCGATCGACGTACCGGACGTCAACCCGGCTGCCGTGCCGCTCGCCGAACAGCTCGGGCTCACACCGTCGTTCGACACGGCCCGGATGTACACCGGCCCTGTGCCGGACTTCGACCGGGCGGGGGTCTTCGGTATCACCAGCCTCGAACTCGGCTGACATCCGCCCCGTCCGGGATCCGGCGGGCATCCGGCCGGGGGCCGGTGGGCACCCGGCCGGGGGCCCGTGGGCGCCGGGCCGGCGCCCACGGGTGCTCGGTTCCCTCAGTCGGCGGTCCGTTGCGCCGGGACCCGTATGCGCCCGCGCAGCCGCTCCAGCACCCTGTCGCGGAGGAGCTCGTACTCCTCGCGCAGGCGGACGATCTCGGCCGGGCGCTCGATCACCACACCGCCGGACACCTTCTCGTGCTCCTCGAACTGCTCGCGCGTGAGGTCGATCTCGATGCCCATGCCCAGGCGGTTCCACCAGTGGTAGTCGACGCGCTCGCCGTCGACCAGGACCTCTCCCCGGATCAGCTCGCCCCCCAGCAGGTCGTTGACCACCATGGCGGTGACCCCGCACTGGTCGCGGGCGGGGTTCCCCGGATTCCACCGGGGCCGGTGCACGGGTGTGGTGGTGTCCGCGTCCCAACTGCTGCGGATGGCAGCCTCGATGTCGGTGAGGAGCAGAGGTTCGATGCCATGGGATTCCATGCCGCCGATCCTCGCAGGCGCCACTGACAACGCCGGTGCCCCGAGGGAAGGCGGGCCCGCCCGCGCACTCCGCCCCGGGCCCCACGGACCGTCCCGCACGGCCGTGAGACCCGGCCCGGCCGTGAGACCCGGAACGGCCGTGGCACCCGGCCCGGCGCCGCCCCGGGGCAGCCGTGCCGCTCAGCCCTGTGATCCGAAGGCCACGCCCTCGCGGACCCGCGTGGCGAGCACCGCGATGTCGTCCTCCGCGTCCTCCGCGAACCGGTCCAGGGCCTGGTCCAGCAGGTCCTCCAGCCGCCCGCTCGCCGGCATCGAGAGGCTTTCCAGCCGCGCCACCGACACGTCGATGTCCTCTCCGCGCCGCTCCACCAGCCCGTCGGTGTACATGAAGAGCACCGTGCCCGGACCGCACGGCACCTCCGTGGTCACGTACCCGTCGAAGCCGGACCCGAGCGGCGGACCGACCGACATCCGCACCACATGGCCCCGGGGCGCCCCGGGGTCGAGGAAGACCGGTGGCAGGTGTCCGGCGCTGGCCAGCCGGCAGGTCCGGCGGAACCGGTCGACCACCGCGAGCAGACAGGTGGCGGCGCGGTCGACGCCGGAGCGCACCACCGCCTCGCCGAGGCGTTCCAGGATGCGGTGCGGCTCCATGTCGTCCTCGGCCACGGCACGCAGGATCGACCGGTAGTGGCTCATCGCCACGGCGGCCTCGACCCCGTGGCCCATCACGTCACCCATCGCCTTGAGGTGCCGGCCGTCCCGCAACGGGATGACGTCGAACCAGTCGCCGCCCACCAGCGCCCCCTCGTCCGAGGGCCGGTACCGGCTGGCGACCTGGACGTGGGGGTGCGGGACGGCTGGTCTGGAGAGCAGGGAACGCTGGAGCTCCTTGGCGATGGTGTGCTCGTGTGCGTAGCGCCTGGCGTGGTCCAGGTCGACGGCGGCGCGGCGGGCCAGTTCCCGTGCGACCACGACGTCCGCCGCCTCGGTGAACGCCGGGGAGTCACCGCCGCGCAGCAGTCCGAGGACGCCCACCGGCCGCCCGCGCACCGCGAGCGGGACGGTCACCACCGAGTGCAGTCCGACGGAGCGGTAGGCGGCGCCCCGGTCCGGGGTGGAGATGGAACGGCTCATCTCCTCCTCACCGAGGAAGTTCTCGACCACCGGCCGGTTCGACGACAGACAGCGCGCGACGGCGGCGTCCGGCTGGTAGTCGAGGTAGTCCCCCGGTCCGCCGAACCGTTCCGCGTCGACCTCCAGCACCGGGCTCGTGGCCAGGGCCGCCCGGCGCATCCGGAGCACTCCGGCCGGCGGTCTGCGCACCTCGTGCCCCACGTCCGAGGGGAAGACGTCGACCGTGGCCGCGTCGGCGAGGGCCGGCACCACGAAGTCGGCGAGCTCCTGGCATGTCACGTCCATGTCGAGAGTGGTGCCGATCCTGGCCGAGGCGGTGTCCAGCAGTGCCAGGTAGCTCCTGGTCCGCTCGACCTCCTCCTGCTGGCGCCGGGTGGTGCCGATCTCCATGATCAGACCGACCAGTCCGCGTACCACCCCGTCTTCCTCCAGCCGGTGGTAGGCCGCCTGCCAGTGGCGCTTGCCCTCCGGGGATTCGGCCCAGGTGTGGCCTCCGGAGACGATCTGCCGGGGCCTCCCGTCGGCCAGGACCTCCTTCAGTACGTCGGTCCGGATGTCCACGTCGGGCAGCACCTCGGTGATGACCTTGCCCAGGTGCGCGGCGGCGGGGATGCCGTTGAGCCGTTCGAGTGACGGGTTCACATAGAGGTAGCGCAGTTCCGTGTCGAGCAGGGCCATGCCCGCGGGGCTGCCGTGCATGAGGGCTTTCGTGCCCGCGAGATCGAAGGGCGCGGGCGGGGCGGCGGGCTCTTCGGCCGGCAACGGGGCCTCCGGGGATAGGGGCGCGGCGGCGCGGGGCGGACGGACGGGCCGAGGACCTGCCCCGTCCCGGTCTTCCATCGTCTGCCTCCCCGAGCGGCGCCGCATCCCCTCCGCGCGGCGCCGCGCCCGCGCCCCCGCCGCACCGCGCCCGCGCCCCGTCCCCGCCGTATCCGCGCCATGCCGCATCCGCCGTGCGGCACCGGCCCGGCGCCCGGGTCAGGGCCCGCCCGGTACTCCCCGCGCGCCCGGCACTCCCTGGGGGTGGCCGCGTCCGCCGCCCGGCCCCCGCAGTTCCGCCCCGGTGAGCACCAGCGTGCCGTCGAAGGCCGGGGCGTCCGGCGGCAGGGCGAAGGCCGCCTCGATCCGGTCCGGCACGGGGGCCAGTCCGAGCAGTCCCGCCACCAGGGCCTTGGTCAGGCGGTGCCAGGCCGGTGCGCGTCTCAGCATCGCGTGGTCGCTCCCGGGGACCGTCACCAGGCAGGTGCGGGCGCCCGCGCGGCGGGCCCGCGCGGTCAGCGACTGGGAGGCCAGCGGGCTCGTCACCCGGTCCCGGGAGCTGTGCAGCAGGACGACGTCACGTCCGGCGAGCTGTGTCACCGGGTCGCCCGGCGGGCACCAGGGCGCGAGGCCCACCACCGAGCGGACCAGGGGGTGCCCGGCGGCGTGGAGCGCGGCACGTGCGCCCATGGAGTGGCCGAGCAGGACGACGGGGATGTCCCCCGCCTCGCGGCGCAGGCGGTCGAGCGCCCGTACGGCGTCGTGCAGCGGGTCCTGCCGCGTGCCGTTCCAGCCCCGGTGCGTGTAGCGGACCCGGCACACCCTCACCGGCTTCTCGCCGCGCACGGCCCGGGCCACCCCCACGGCGAACGGCAGCATCCGCAGGCCGGGGAGGTTCAGCGGTCCGGGTGCGGGGGGTGCCAGCCCTGTCTCGTAGCCGCCGTGGAGGACGAGCACCGCTGCCGACGGCGGACGACGGACCACACAGACCTCCAGCCGGGGGCGCGGGGACACGGGGACCGGCGCCCCGTGCGGCTCCTGCCCGTCCGGCGGGAGCCGCACGGGTGGGGCCGGGGACACCGGCCCGTCAGAAGTGGCGTTCACTGTACGAGGCCCGGACCCGTCCGCGTACCGAAACCGAGGAGCTCCCCCGATGGCATCAGGACCCGAAATCGGCTCAGTCGCACCCGACTTCACGCTGCCCGGCGGAACACTGACCGACGACGGCTTCGTGCGGCGCGACCACACGCTCTCCGCCGCACGCGGCCGGGCGGTGGTGCTCGCCTTCTACCCGGGCGACAACACGGCTGTCTGCACCAGGCAGTTGTGCTCCTACTCGTCGGGGCTGGAGACCTTCGAGGGGCTGGACGCGGAGGTCTGGGGGATCAGCCCGCAGGACGTGGACAGCCACGAGTCCTTCGCCCGCGCCCACGACCTGCGCATGCCGCTCCTGGCGGACACCGGACGCGAGATCGCCCGCGCCTACAAGGTGGCCGCCCCCGGGATCGGTGTGCGCCGGTCCGTGTTCCTGATCGGTCCGGACGGGGTGCTGCGCTGGAAGCACGTCGCGCTGCTCGGCGCCACCTTCCAGTCGCTCGGCACACTGGCCGAACACCTTTCCGACATCAAGAACGGGTAAAGACAGACGAGTTCAGGCAGTACCCCTCGGCGGGCGCGTATGGGATCATTCGGCCAGTTCGACGTCATCACTTCGGGGGAAGTCGAAAGTCGGGGGCTTGATCACATGACCATATTCCTTGGTCTCGGAATAGCCGGAATCGTTCTCCTCACCCTGTCACTGATCTTCGACGGCATCCTCGAAGGGCTCTTCGGGGATGCCTTCGGCGGAATGCTGAACGGCTTCTTCGACGGGCTGCTCTCCCTGCCCGTCGTCGCCGGTTTCGTCTCCATGCTCGGCTTCGGCGGCGCCATCGTCCTCGGCACCACCGGTCTGGGCGCACCCGCGGCCGTCGCGGCCGGCGCCGCCGCCGGGTTCGTCGCCGCCTGGCTGACCTGGAAGTTCAGCAAGACCCTGATGCGGGACCAGACCACGGCCACCCCGCGCGGCGAGGACCTCGTCGGCACGTCGGGCTCCGTGGTGACCCCCATCCCCGCCGACGGTTACGGCGAGGTCCTGCTGCGCCTCGCCGGCCAGACGGTGAAGTACTCCGCCAAGAGCGCGGCACCCGTCGCGCGGGGCACGGAGATCTGGGTCGAGGGCACCCTGTCCTCCACCTCCGTGACGGTCCGCCCCGTCGAACGCTGACGCCCCGGCCCGTCCCGGCCCACTCCACCGCGTCCCGCCCCGCCCCACCACGTCCCGGCCTCACCGCACACGAGCCCGCCGTACCCGCCGCTTCCGCCGCACCCGCCGTATCCGTCGCACCCGTCACTTCCGCCGCACCCCGCGTGGGCGGCGCCCCTCATTCCCTCGCACCCGCCCGCACTCTCCCGAACCGTCCGAACGATCCGAGCGTCCGAACAGTCAGAGAACTCCGCACAGTTGGAGCAAGCTGCCATCCCCAGGGTGGCAGGGGGGACACGTCTCATGAGTCCAGTAGTGATCGCCGTCGCCGGCGTCGTCGTACTCGCCGTACTCCTGGCCCTCGCGGTCATCACCCGTTACAAGGTGGCCGGTCCCAGCCAGGCATTCATCATCACCGGCCGTCGCGGGAAGAAGTCCGTGGACCCGGTCACCGGGCGCACCAGCATCGACAACAGCGGCCAGAAGGTCGTGGTCGGCGGCGGGGTCTTCGTCGTGCCGTTCGTCCAGCAGAGGTTCACCCTGGACCTCTCCAGCCGTCACATCCCCGTGGCCGTGCGCGGCGCCGTCACCCTGCGGGGCATCAAGTCCAACCTGGACGGTGTCGCCATCGTCAAGGTCGGCGGCAGCGAGGACGCGATCCGGGCGGCCGCCCAGCGCTTCCTCCAACAGCAGAAGGGCATCGTCGGCTTCACCCAGGAAGTCCTCTCCGGTGCCCTGCGCGCCATCGTCGGCCGGATGTCGGTCGAGGACATCATCCGGGACCGTGCCGCCTTCGCCGCCCAGGTCGCGGAGGAGGCCGAGGCCAGCCTCTCCGGGCAGGGCCTCATCCTGGACGCCTTCCAGATCCAGGACATCACCACCGAGGGCTCCTACCTGGAGGACCTGGGCCGCCCGGAGGCCGCCCGCGCCAAACAGGAGGCCGACATCGCCGAGGCCATCGCCCGGCGCGCCTCGGAGCAGGCCCGGCTGAAGGCCGCCGAGGAGATCGCGATCGCCGAGCGGACCTTCTACCTCAAGCAGGCCGAGATCAAGGTCGAGACGGAAGCCGCCGCGGCCAAGGCCAACGCCGCCGGTCCGCTCGCCGAGGCGGCCCGCCGCCAGGAGATCCTGACCGAGCAGGAGAAGGTCGCCGAGCGCCAGGCCGCCCTGACCGACCGCGAACTCGACACCAAGGTCCGCAAGCCCGCCGACGCCGCCCGCTACCAGGCCGAGCAGGAGGCCGAGGCCCGCCGTATCGCCCAGGTCAAGGAGGCCGAGGCCGCCGCGGAACGCGCCCGTCTCACCGGTCAGGGTGAGAAGCTCCACCGTTCCGCGCTCGCCGACGCCGTACGCATCGAGGGTGAGGCGGAGGCCGCCGCCATCGCCGCGAGGGGGTCGGCGGAGGCCGAGGCCATGCAGAAGAAGGCCGACGCCTTCGACCGCTACGGTGACGCGGCCGTGCTCCAGATGCTGGTCGAGGTCCTGCCGAGCGTCGTCGCCAAGGCGGCCGAACCGCTGAGCGCCATCGACAAGATGACCGTCATCTCGACGGACGGCGCGAGCCGGCTGTCCCGTACGGTCACCGACAACGTGGCCCAGGGCATCGAACTCCTCAGCTCCACCACGGGAGTCGACCTGGCCGCGCTGCTGGGCAACCTCAAGGCGCGTACGGCACAGCCCGCCGCGGACGCCTCCGTACCGGCCCCTGCGCCTGCCCCGGTACCGGCTCCCGCGAAGGTGAAGGCGAGGACGAAGGCCGGATCCGAGGCGATCGAGATCGAGGGCTGAGACCGGCCCGGCACCTCCGCACGGCGAGTCCGGGGAGACCCGGGGAAGCTCCGGGGAGGCCCGGCGAGTCCCCGTCCGGCGTACCACCGTCCGGGCGGGGACTCGCCGCGTCCGGGGCGGGGCCGCCCCGGTGGCCCGGCCGGTTCACAGGTAGAGCTGGCGGCCGCAGCCCTGGCAGTAGGTCGTGCCGCCGCGCCGCTCGGTCCGCCGGTGCTCACACACCAGCCCTCTGGACGGACCGGAACCCCCGATCGGGCCGGGGGCCCCGGCCGGCCGGACCGTGGCGTACGGCCCGGCGGGGACGGCCCGCACATCCCGTGCGTGCGCCTGGGCCCGTACCAGTTGACCGAGCTCCACCAGGCAGGGGCCACAGGCGTAGACGTCGCCCGTCGCTCCGGGCGTCGTCACCGTGCCGACCCACAGGACGGCCACGTCCTCGCGACGGCAGTACAGCCAGCAGGCGCCCGCCACCCACGCCCCGCCGTCGCCGGGCCGCGCGACGGGAGGCCACGCGTCACGCCACGGGTACCCGGTGGTCGGTGCGGACATCACACCCTGCCTCCGTACGCCCTGTGTCCGCACGCCCCGCTCCCGTGGGCCCGCGCGCCTCCGGCCCGTACCGCCGTAGCCCGCGCGGACACGGCGCCCCGGGAGCCTGCGGCCCGGAGACAACGGCGCGTGCGACGGTTCACGCGCCGGATCGCCCGTCGGGGCACACGCCGGGAAACGCGTCGGGAAACGCGCCGGGTCACGCCTCCGCGTCCGGCCGGTGTACGCCCGTTCCGAGTCGGAGCGCGGCAGCGAGCTTGCGGGCCGTGTCCACGTTGCAGCGCCCCAGCTCGACCAGTACGAACGGCGCCGTACCGGCCCACGACACGGCGTCCAGCCCGAGGGACGGCAGCTTCACGCCCGCGGCGCTGAGCGCGTCGCGCAGGTCGGCGCTCACCTTCTCGGCCTCCTCCACCGCGTCCGCCATGCCCGCCGCCGTGTCCGCGACGTCCGCCGTACCCGCAGTGTCCGTAGCGTCCGCCATCTGCTGCCGTCCCGCCGTCTCCATGCCTGACATCCCGTACGTCATCGACCGTTCACTTTCGTTTGCTCTGTGTGATTGCCTCCTCACACCATGGACTCGGAGTGCGTACGCTCAACAGGTCTGGAGCCATTCCAACGCGTGGGGAATAGCGGGGAGTTGAACAGGTGAACGAAGAAGCCGAACGGGAGTACGGGCCCACGAACGGTGCCGCGTACTTCGGCGCGGAGGCCAAGGCCCTGAGGGAGACGCTGGGCCTCTCCCAGGGCGCTTTCGCGGACCGGCTGCACTACCGGCAAGCACAGGTCAGCAAGGTGGAGAGCGGCACCGTCCTGGCGTCGGCCTCCTTCGCGGAGGCCATGGACCGCGCCGCCGGCACACCGGGGGTGTACGCCCGCCTGCGCGCCAAGCTGAGCAAACAGGGGCACCCCGAGTGGTTCATCCCGTACATCGAGCTGGAGAAGACGGCGGCCAAGGTCGAGGACTACTCGAACGCCTTCGTCATGGGGGTGCTGCAGACCTCCGAGTACGCCGAAGCGGTGTTCCGCTCGGCCCACCCACGCGAGACGGACGCGCAGATCAAGCACCGGGTCGAGCTCCGTCTACGTCGGCGGGAGATCCTTGAGGGGGAGAATCCGCCCCTCTTGTGGGTGATCCTTCACGAAGCGGTACTGCGCGTGGTCGTCGGCAGCCACGCCGTCATGGCCGGGCAGCTGGACCACCTGCTCCAGATGGCCGCGAACCCCCATGTCTCCCTACAGGTAATGCAGTTCGCAGCGGGTGCTCCCTCATCAGGGCTCCCGTTTATCCTGCTTACGCAAGCCGACGGGACATCCGTCCTGTACTCGGAGACGACAGGGCAGGGGCAGGTGAACGACTCCACGACGGCTGTACGCCACTGGACGGCCACCTATGAGCGGTTGCGCGCCTCGGCCGAGTCCGAGACCCGGTCACTGCGTCTTATCCGGTCGATAAGGGAGGAACACGCGAATGAGTAACTCGTCGAACCCGCGTGGCATGCGTTGGATCAGCAGCACCTACAGCGACGGCCAGGGCGGCAACTGCGTGCAGTGGGCTCCCGGTCACGCGCGTACGACAGGTGAGTTCCTGGTCCGCGACAGCAAGAACCCGGCCGGTCCGCACCTCACCCTCACCCGTGAGGGCTTCGCCGGCCTCGTGGAGTTCGCCAAGCACCAGGACTGACGCCGCGCCGGCTCTGCCCGGGGGCGACGGTGGTGGAGTACGCCGCTCGCGTCTCGGCGGAAAGCGGCGCGAGCGCCGTACTCGGCCCGGCACCCGCCTGCCGGGCCGTGTCCATCAGAGTCTGTCTGCCAGGGTTCGCACGGTCAGCGCAGGCCGAAGCGATCGGCCCACTCGGTCACGTCCGCGATGGTCGCGTTGCCGCCGCAGACCACCAGGCCGAGCCTGGCCCCGTCACCGACCCGCTCCAGCACCCGGCGCGCTGCGGGCAGCAGGCACCCTGCGGCGGGCTCCCCCCAGACCTTCCCGTGCTCGGCCAGGTCCAGGATGCCCTGCACGGCTTCGGCGTCGGTCACCGTGAGGACATCGGTGACCAGTGCCGCGGCATGCTCGTAGGTGAGCTGCGAGGCGCTGGGAGCGCTCAGGGTCGAGACGATCGAGGACAGCTCGACCGGCACCGGACCTCCCTGGGCCAGGGCCTCCGACATGGCCCGCGCACCCGCGGTCTCCACGCCCCAGACCCGTATCCCGGGACGGCACGCGTGCAGCGCGGCGGCGACCCCGGCGATCAGCCCCCCACCGCCGATGCTGACGAGTACGTCGGTCAGCTCCCCGGCGTCCTCCGCCATCTCCAGGCCCACCGTGCCCTGGGCGGCGATCACGACGGGGTCGTCGAAGGGGTGGACCAGGGTGAGGCCACCGGAACGGAGCTCCTCCACCAGGGCAAAGGCTCTGTCCATCGTGTCGGCGAGGACGACGTTCGCCCCTGCGGCCTTGGCGATGTCCACGGCACGGCCGGGGGCGGACCGGGGCATGACGACGGTCGCCTCGATGCCCAGCGCACCGGCCATGACGGCGGTCGCGATGCCGTGGTTCCCCCCGCTCACCGCCACGACCCCGGCGGCCCGCTCGTCCTCGCCGAGCGCGAGCAGCTTCGCCGTCGCACCCCGCGCCTTGAAGGAACCGGTGCGCTGGAGGAGTTCCAGTTTCACGGTGACATCCGCGCCCAGGAACGCCGACAGCCCGGAACTCGGCACCGTCGGGGTCCGTACGACATGCCCGGCGATCCGCTCGGCCGCGGCTTCCACGTCCGCAACAGTGATCAACACATCCGCCTCCGCTCACGTGAAGTGGCCCGCGGCGACCAGTTCCGTGCGTCTCCCCGCCGCCGAAGCAGTGACCACATGAGTGCCGCGGCTGCGCACGGCGATCGGCCGCGCGCCGATGCGATCACCCTATGCCGCCCGGGTGGAGGGGAGGTAGGAGCCATCCCACGCCGGGAGCGGGGCGGGCCGGGTGCGGGCCGGGCCGGGCCGGGTGCGGGTCGCGGGGCGGGGCGGGGCGGGGCGGGCGAGGCAGGGCGAAACGCGAGCGGGGCGGGCCTGGCGCGGCCCGGCCGCCTGGGGTGTCCCCGCGTGCGCGGGGAGCAGCGGGTCCTCACGCGCCAGCTGCGACACACGCTGGGGGTCATCCCCGCGTGCGCGGGGAGCAGCGGTAGCGCACGGTGACCGACGCGGCCGGGTCGGGGTCATCCCCGCGTGCGCGGGGAGCAGTCGGCCCGGTACTTGCCTCTGCTGCCACCGCCGGGGTCATCCCCGCGTGCGCGGGGAGCAGTCCGTCCAGCAGTAGTGGGCGGACTTCGCGCCGGGGTCATCCCCGCGTGCGCGGGGAGCAGATGGTGAGCTTGCCGCCGGTCAGGGCCATGTAGGGGTCATCCCCGCGTGCGCGGGGAGCAGTCCAAGGCGGTCAAAGCCCTGATTGCGGACGGGGGGTCATCCCCGCGTGCGCGGGGAGCAGAACACCGAGATCCGCGACCAGCTCAACTCGATGGGGTCATCCCCGCGTGCGCGGGGAGCAGGGGCGCGGTGATGGTGACTGCGGCCGTCAGGAGGGGTCATCCCCGCGTGCGCGGGGAGCAGCTGGTGAAACATTCTCTGCGAGCTGGTAGACGGGGGTCATCCCCGCGTGCGCGGGGAGCAGTCTATTTGACCTGCGGGTTTATCCGGCGGGAGCAGCGGTTTCTACCAACTTCACCGACTCGGACATTTCGCACCTACCTCCCAGGGGGCACGGGGAAGCCGCCAAGCACACCCCCTTGCCGCCCGGCCCAGGGTAGGCCCTCACCCCACCACCGAGAACACCGTTCACGTACTGACGACGCGCTGCGCCTCCACAGCCGCGACCCGCTCCCGCCACGGAACATGCCGATAGACATCATCATCGTCATCCACCACAGGCCCCACAGACAGCCCCGGCGGCCCGGACAGCGAAGGCGCAGGAACAGCCGCACCCGTCCCGCCCGCCGCCTCTTCCGCCAACTGCGCGGCCCGCTTCCGCTCCCAGACCTCCCAGGCCACCTGACGACGGCAAGGCCCGCAGTGGGTGTCCCCCTCACCGCCCCGGAAGACATGCTCATCCCCCGGACCCTGACACGTCACCCACCCCGCCTGAAGCGGCAACCGAGCACCCCCTCCCCGGCCCACCAGCCCCACACCCGCCCCTCCGGAACGCGTCAGGCCGAGAGGACGGGCCGGAGCCTCCGGCAGCTTCTGCACCAACCGCCACCGCACGAACCCCACCGCCGAACGCACCCCCGCAGACGGCAGATCACTGCTCAGCACCCGGCACAACTCCTCCACCGACACACCCCGCCGCAACCACTCCACCGCCAACCCCACCAGCCTGCGAACCTCCACCACCCCCAGACGCAACGACCGATGCACCCGCCACAACCCCAACAGAGCACGCTCAGCCTCAGCCTCCTGCGCACTCCACGGACCCACCACCACCGAACCCGACCCCGGTCCCGGTCCCGGTCCCGGCCCCACCGCCGGCTCCGGCTTCGTCGAAGCGGTTTCGGTGGGTGGGTGGGAAGAGTTCTTCTCCCGTTCTTCATCTACCGGTGTATAGCCACCGGCTTCCGGACATCCCGGCTGACCGACCGTCGGATTCCGCTCACTCGGAAACACCTCACCACCAGAACCAGCACCAGCGGTACCGACGCCCGCCTCCCGGAGCCTGAACGCCTCCTCCGGCTCCAGCGGCATATTGGCCAGCAACTGCTCGGTGGACCAGAACCCCCGCGCGTCCTGCACTCGCCACTCGTGCAGGTAACCGTGCGCCACCAGCAACTTCTTGAGCTTCTGATACGCCCGGCCCGTGATCTTCAGCTTCTGCGCATGCTCGCTGAGGGCCACATCGCGGCGTTCGGCGGGAAGTCCCTGCACATAGAGAAGAATGATCTTCGCGTCACTGCTCAGACGCGGATCGCGTACCAGGTCGTTCGCGGCCTTCGTATAGCCGCGCGACAGCGCGGTAGCATGCCAAAGCATCCCGGTGGTCTCCTTGGAATCAGCCACTGGCGGTGAAGGTCCTCGGCCGGTGCTTCCTACACACGTCCGGGGACCGCTCCGTATACGCATATGTACGCGTGCACACACGGAGCGTGATGACTCGCTCACCGTAGCGCAGCCGAAAAGCCACCCTCGCCACACAGCCAAAACATCAGCCATAAGGGTGGATTACGCGCTTCACCCTCATCAGTCGACGGTGATCCCCCGCGCCGCGAAACGTTCCATCATGTCCGGCACGTCGATCATGTCCTCGCCCAGGACCCGCTTCAGATTCGGCAGCAGATCCAGATCGTCCAGCGACCGCACGTCGAAGAGGCCGTCCTCCCCGTCCCAGATGGGGGCGCACTCGTGGTTCACCTGATTACCGCCGTCAATGACGAGTTCCTCCACCGACGCCAGCAACTCGTCGCTGATCTCCAGGGCTTCGAAGTAGGCCCGCGACTCGTCCAGCACGGTGTAGGCGAGTCCCTTGTCGTAGACGTACCGGTAGACGTCACTGGCGCCCTTGGCGCGGAGCAGCTCATCGATGCGGAACACGGGTGTGAGCGTCCCGTCGATGTACATGAGGGTCTCGACGACCGCCAGCTTGAAGTTGAAGTCCTTGAACTCAGCCATGCGGGGATGAAAGCACGCCCCACCGACAAGGCCGCACCGCCCCGCTCTCCCAGGACGGGCCTGCGAGGGAGCGGGGCGGTGCGGGGCGGTGCGTCGCCGGCCGGTCAGCCGAGGGCGGCGGCGAACATGCCCGCCTCGTACGATCCGCCCTGCTGGTGCGTGATCACCGCCATCCGGTTGGCCGCGTTGATCAGGGCCACCGAGGCGATCAGCGCGGCGGTCTGGTCGTCGTCGTAGTGCTTGCGCACCTCGGCCCAGGTCTCGTCGGAGACGCCTCGGTTCGCGTCACCGAGCCGGGTGCCCTCCTCGGAGAACGCCAGCGCCGCCCGCTCGGCCTCCGTGAACACCGTGGACTCGCGCCAGGCCGCGACCAGATGCAGCCGTACCGCCGTCTCACCGGCCGCCGCCGCCTCCTTGGTGTGCATGTCGATGCAGTGACCGCAGCCGTTGATCTGGCTGGCACGCAGCGCGACCAGTTCCTGTGTGGAGCTGGGCAGCGACGACTGCTGGATCACCATGCCCGCGTTGGCGAACCGCTTGGCGAACTTCGAGCCGATCTCGTTCTCGAACAGGTTGAACCGGGTCTCCATGATGTCGTCCTCACTCGTGGTGTCGCCGTCGTACTGACGAACACGAGACGCCGCCGGGCCACCGCCTGTGACAGACCGGCCCGTGTGACGTAGACCATCGACCCGGGCTGTCACAGAACCGGGGCGGCCGGCGTCCTGTGCGCGTGACGGACATGGTGCGGAGAGCTGACGGACAGGAGAACTCGGTGGAGAGCGAGCACCCGGTGAACCCGGAGAACGCGGGCGGCACGGCCGGGGCCCCCGGTGAGGACAGCGGTGGACGCCCCGGAGCCGGGAGAGGTACGGACCCCGCCACCGAGGCGTTCATCGCCCACCGCAACCTCCTCTTCACCGTCGCCTACGAGATGCTCGGCTCGGCCGCCGACGCCGAGGACGTCCTGCAGGAGACCTGGCTGAAGTGGGCGGGCGTCGACCACGGGACGGTACGCGAACCGCGCGCCTACCTGGTCCGGGTCACCACCCGCCAGGCGCTGACCCGGCTGCGTACGCTCGGCCGCCGCAAGGAGTCCTACGTCGGTACCTGGCTGCCCGAACCGCTGCTGACCGCCCCGGACGTGGCCGACGACGTCGAACTCGCCGACAGCGTCTCGATGGCGATGCTGCTGGTCCTGGAGACGCTCACGCCGACCGAACGGGCGGTGTTCGTCCTGCGTGAGGTGTTCGACCTCGGGTACGACGAGATCGCCGAGGCCGTCGACAAGAGCCCGGCCGCGGTACGCCAGATCGCGCACCGGTCCCGCTCCCACGTCGCGGCCCGCCGCCCGCGCGAGACCGTCTCCCGGTCGGAGTCCCGGACCGCGCTCGACGCCTTCCGCCGGGCGACCGAGACCGGCGATCTACAGGGCCTGCTCGACATCCTGGCCCCGGACGTCGTCCTGCTCGGCGACGGCGGCGGAATCAAGAAGGCCGTCCTGCGGCCCGTCATGGGCGCCGACAAGGTGGCCCGCCTGCTGACGAACGGGCTGGTCAAGGTCCCGGGCGCGGTCTCGTTCGCACCGGCGCAGGTCAACGGCCACCCGGCCATGGTCATCCACCTCGACGGCGAGCTCGACACCGTCGTGGCGCTGCGCATGGACGACGGCCTCATCACGGGCCTCTACGCCGTACGCAACCCGGAGAAGCTGTCGCACATGGGCCGGGAGACGATCCTGCACCGCTGAAGCCCCTCCCCCGGGCGTCGCGTCCGCACCACGCGACGGCTCGGGCGGGCCGGGTTCACGAGCACCCGGCCGCCGGGATCATCCCCTCACGCGCGGGGAGCAGCGGTGCCGTGCGAGGGCGCGCGTCGAGCCGGCGGGGTCATCCCCGCGTGCGCGGGGAGCAGGGGTCGTCGCCGTCCCGGCCGAACTCGATCCCGGGGTCATCCCCGCGTACGCGGGGAGCGGTCCGGTACGGCCTCTTCCCGGCCGCCGGCCGCCTGCCGGGCGGCCACCGGCTCAAACGGCCGAGAGCCCGCCGGTGTCGATGGCCACATCGAACGGATCGGGCAGACGCAGCACGGCCCCGAACGGATGCGGCCCGTCCGCCTTGGAGTACCCGAGTCCCCCCGGCTCCGAGAAGAGCGTCACGCTGCCCTCGATACGGTCCACCAGCAGATAGAGCGGAGCCCCGTACTCCGCGTACCGGCGTCGCTTCACCACCCTGTCGGTCTCCGCGTTCGACTCCGAGGTGACCTCCACGATCAGCAGGGTCTGCTCAGGCAGCAGAGCACCGCCACCCTTCGCCAGTTCCTCCGGCACCACGGCGATGTCAGGGACGTACCAGTTCGAGGAACCCGGAAGGTCCAGATTCCCCGACCCCTCCACACAGCCGAGTTCGTCCACCCGGTTCTCGATCTGGCGCCGTACGAGTCTGGCGACGCGCTCGTGGTCCCAGGTCGGTGACACCGGCTCGATGATCCCCTCGATGATCTGCACACGCTCCCCGCGGATACGCTGCACAGCGAATTTCAGGGCGCGTTCAGCGTCAACGCCCTGACTGTAGTCCGGAGCACTCGTCATCAGACCCGCTTCCGCTCATCATCACTACTATGGCGATCCGATACGCCGACATCGGCAACTCGACTCGTCTCCGCATGCATACAGAAGGACGTTGCTCTTCCACCGTGGGAAGCCTTCGGGGTCATCCCCGCACGCGCGGGAACCGAAGAGCGAATGATTTCCTCGCAGTGCCGCGCGGAATCATCCCCGCGTGCGCGGGGAGCAGAGCATCGCGCTTCATTATGGCAAGGGGTGTGTGAAGCATCCACGCACGCGCGGGAAGCAGCGCAATCAGCTCCACGCTAGTCGACTAACGCGGGGGTCATCCCCGCACGCGCGGGGAGCAGGGGGTCGGCCAGGTCATCTGCTACCGGCACCCGGGGTCATCCCCGCACGCGCGGGGAGCGGTCTTGCCACCCACTCTCATCACAACGGCCGGAGGAACGCTCTGTCATGTTCGGCATCAGTAACGCACCCCGTCAAGAAGGGCCTTGCCCCATACCCTGGCAGGGACGGACTGAACAGAAGAGGGGAAAGGCCATGCCGGACGACGCTACCCCCGACCCGTACACCGACCCGATTCGATTCGGGCAGCGCATGCAGATCCTCCGAACCCGCCGAGGTCTCAGCCGATCCGTTGCCGCCGGTCTGCTCGGCATGTCGCCCTCGTGGGTGAAGCAGGTGGAGAGAGGAGAGATCGGCATGCCGAAGCTCCCGACCATACTGCGGATCGCGGAACTGTTGCGGGTGCGGGATCTGACCGACCTGACGGGAGATCAGTCTGCGCCTGTGAACCTGTTCATCGGACCGGGGCACCCGCGACTTCAGGCAGTCCGAGACGCGGTTGACTCACTGGTGTTCGACGGAGACCGAGAGGGTCCGTCCGTGGCACACCTCAGAGCCCGGCTGGTGACAGCCTGGGCGGCGCGGCACCGGGCAGCAAACCACCGGGAGGTCATCGGCGGGCTCCTCCCCGACTTGATCCGAGATGCGCAACTCGCCGTACGACGGACCGACACGGCGGCGGACCGGCGGACAGCACAGGCAATCCTGTCCGAGGTCTACTCGCTCTCACAGTTCTTCATCGCATACCAGCCTGACAGCGCCTTGCTGTGGCGGGTAGCCGAGCGGGGCATGGTCGCCGCGCAGGAGTCCGAAGACCCACACGCGATCGGTGTGGCCGCGTGGCTGGCTGCTCAGGCGCATCGGGACAGCGGCCCCGCGCACTTCGATGCTGCGGACAACATGACAGTGGGGGCGCTGGCCCACCTGGAACAGCACCTCCCCGGTGCCGACGACCGCACTACCGCGATCGTCGGAGCGCTCCAGTTCGAGGCAGCGTACACAGCAGCCCGACGTGGCGAGAGTGGTGCCGCGTGGGGATGGTGGGACAAAGCGGAGAAGACCGCGAAGAAGCTGCACGAGGGGTACTACCACCCAGTGACGAGCTTCAGCAGGGCAATCATGCGCGCACACGCGGTGACGGTGGCGGTTGAGCTGCGCGCCGGCGGCGAGTCCGTGCGGCAGGCCGTGGCTGCGGACTCGACCGCGATCCCGTCTCGTCCTCGACTGGCCCGGCATCGCATCGAGGAGGCCCGCGCCTACCAACTCGACGGCCAGGCCGAAACCGCCCTCGCCACCCTGGAGAAGGCTCACAAAGCCGCCCCCGAAACGATCAAGTACAACGGGTATGCGCGACGAATCGTGCTGGAGGAGACGGAATCCAGGGTCCCGGCACGACGGCAACGGGCTGCGGTACTGGCTGAACGTCTCAGACTGCTCGCCGCATAATCGAGCACGTGAACGAGGGGCAGGAATCCTGCCCCTCGTTCCTTGTCTGCGTTCCTACGGTCGGGGACACCTGTCCGACGACCAGGAACGATGAGCATGACGATGACGATGAAGGTGTACAAGGTAGGCCGTGACGGCACCCTCCGGGTGTTGCGCGAGGAAACCGAGGTCGCCCCGCAGGACACAGTGGAGACGACCAGTTGCTACCCGGTGTGCAGGTGCCCTCTCTGCCTCGTGGAAGTGGCGTCATGACCACTCCGCCGTCTCCTGTCCTGGAGGCTGCGTACCGGGCTTACATCGTTCACATCCAGGGCTGTGCGACTTGCAGAACCACCGGGACGAACTGTGCCGAGGGCGCCGACCTGCGAGCCGTTTACCAGGCAGCGGAGAAGAGGCCCTGCACATGACCGAATCTGAGCAGCAGCCCATTCCTACACCCGTACAGCAACCAGGAAACGCGCTGGACCCGGAGGACGTGTTGGCGAACCTCATCTGGCTCCAAGAGACCCGCGCGGAGCGTCTCGCCGACAACCAACGCAACAACTGGGCCTCCGGCCCCTGCCCGTCAGTCGGCCGAGGGCAGAAGGGCGACCAGTAAGGGCTTGAGCGCTCAGACGGTCCATGGAGGCTTGGAGTGCTGCGGGTTCGGGCTATCCCCGCACGCGCGGGGAGCAGGCCAGGGTTCCGGCGGTGTGGCCGACGCCGGCGGGGGCATCCCCGCAGGCGGGGAGCAGGGGCGGGTCAGGTCGCACTGCCCGTAGAGGGCGGGGTCATCCCCGCACGCGCGGGGAGCAGGGCGTACCTCCGGCCAGCTCGCGACCGTACCCAGGGTCGTCCCCGTGTGCGCGGGGAGCAGCACGGAGGTGCTATTTCCCCGGAGACTCCGCCAACTTGAAGTCGCAGGTCAAGGGGCTGGTGTGACCCGTACTCGGGGGGCTCAGTCTGGTCGTGGGCGGCAGTCCGCGAAGAAGATCGTTCGTCAGGAGCCGCTCTCCTTAGGGTCTGCCGGGGAACAACATGCGGTCCGGCGACATGCTGACCTGCGAAACCAAGCTGCAAAACCCACAGGTTAATTTCCGGCAGACCCTCAGGGGCTCGTAACGCGATCACGGCCGGGACTTCTTGAGGCGTGTGGAGCAGATGAGGCTGCAACCCAACGAGACGAAGGCGTCGTGGAGTTCGATACGTTGTTCTCAGCGGACCGCGAGGCGTTTGAGCTGGTGGAGCAGGGCGAGGGGCTGCTCGACGACTAGCGGAGCTTGCCCAGGCCCTTGATGTTCGGGGAGCCCTTGCGGGAGATCAGAGCCTGGACGCGGCGGCGTCGCATCTCATGCGCACAGCCTTCGAGCAGTACGCCTTGTCGCGGGTCGTCGGCCGTGCGCGCCCCGAAGACGCGATGTCCTTCGGGGCGCACTGCAGGGGTTCGGGTTCAGGCGTTGTAGCCACCGTGGGCGTCCAGTACCGCGCCCGTGACGTACGACGCGGCGGGGCTCGCCAGGAAGGCGATCGCCGCGGCGATTTCGTCGGGGTGCCCCATGCGTTGCAGGGACAGCGAGCTGACCAGGGCATTGAGGGTCTCGGGGTCCGGCGGCTGCATGCCGCCCTCCATCAGTCCGGCCTCCACGACGTTGGCCGTGATATTCCGGGGCCCGAGGTCGCGTGCGACGCCCATGGTGTACCTCTCGATCCCGGACTTGGTCGCCGCGTAGTCGGCAAGGCCGGGGGCGCCGACCCGGGAGCCCAGTCCGGAACTCACCGTGATGATGCGGCCGCCTTCGCGCAGCACTCGAGAGGCGGCCCGGGTGACGGCGATCACGCCGAGGTAGTTGGTGGCGTGCATCCGGTCCAGTGCGGCGGTGTCGGCGTCCGGGTCGTCCACCGCGCCGGCCACGGAGACCGCCGCGTTGTTGACGAGGATGTCCAGGCCGCCGAAGTGCGTGACCACGTCGTCGATCAGCGCCGGTGCCCGGCTCGTGTCCGCCTGGTCGGACTGGAAGGAGACGGCCTTGGCCCCCTTGCCGCGCACCTCGTCGACGACAGCCTGCGCCTGCTTCCCGGAACTGACGTAGGTGAAGGCGACGTCGGCGCCCTGCTCGGCCAGCAGCCGTACGGTCGCGGCTCCCAGTCCGCGCGACCCCCCGGTGACCAGGGCGACCTTGCCCGCGAGTAGCTTGCTCATTCTTCTCACCTCGTTGATTGACCCTTTCCGGCAGTCGCAACGTTAATTGTTACGACAGATTGTTGCAACCTTCGCTGTTACGACAACACTGTCGTAACATGAAGCGTTGCGGCCGAAAGGAGGGGTTCATGAGTGCCAACAGCAGGTTGACCATCGCCGCCCACGCGCTTGCCTGGATCGGCCTCTACCAGCGCCAGGGCCATGAGGTCGCCACCTCCGAGCAGATCGCGACCAGCGCGAACACCAACCCCGTGGTGATCAGGCGGCTGCTCGGCGAGCTGCGCCGGGCCGGGCTCGTGGAGTCCCGGCGGGGTGCGGGCGCGGGCTGGTCACTGGCGCGCGAGCTGGGGGCTATGACCCTGCTCGATGTGTACGAGGCAGTGGAACCCGCCCCGCTGTTCGCGATGCACCGCACCACCCCGGACCAGGGATGCGTGGTGGGTCACGGCATCCAGCCGGCGATGCAAGGCATCTACGACGGCATCGAGAAGACCCTGAGAGACGAGCTGGCACGCGTCACGCTCGAGAACGTACTCCAGGACGCACTCGCGGCACCTCGCTAAGGGTCTGCCGGAAATTAACCTGTGGGTTTTGCGGCCTGGTTTCGCAGGTCAGCGTGTTGCCGGCCCGCATGTTGTTCCCCGGCAGGCCCTAAGCGCTGTTCCGTGGTCCCACGAAACTGAGGGTCATGCCGTGCCCGGGTCGGCGCCCGCAAGAGCTGGCCTTGGAGCCTTCCGCTGGAGTACCGGGCTCTGCTGGTCGCGGCCTACTGACGCACGAACCTCACCATGCGACAACTCGCCCCGCTGTTCGGGGTGCCCAAGTCGGCGGCGGACCGCATCATCGACCACCCCGGGCCGATGCTCGCGCTTCAACCCCGCAAGAGGTTCGCCAAGGGGACCGTGCTCATCGTGGACGGCACCCTGGGCCCCCACCTGCGACCACACCATTGCCGAGCGGTCGAAGAACTACCAGTACTCCACCAACCACCAGGTCGTCATCGACGCCGACACCCGCCCGGCCGTCGTGGTCTGTCGGCCGCTCGCCGGGAACCGAAACGACTGCAAGGCCATGGAGTTCATGACGGGGTCAGCCCCGCGTACGCGGGGAGCAGTTCGGCATCTACACCGCCCTCACACCGGTGGTGGGGTCATCCCCGCGTGCGCGGGGAGCAGGTCTGGGTGAGGTGCTGGTCGATGTGGCGGAGGGGGTCATCCCCGCGTGCGCGGGGAGCAGTCTATTTGACCTGCAGGTTTACCCGGCGGGAGCAGCAGTTTCTACCAACTTCACCGACTCGGACATTTCGCCCACATTCCCTGAAAAACTCAAAGCGGGCATCATGTGCACCCTCCCGCCACCCACTCAGGGCCAAATCCTCACTTGCCCACCAAGAGCCTACGCCGACACCGAGGCCAACTCCCCGGCCACAGAGCGGCATGGGCACCCTCCGGGCCCCACGCTTCAGCAGTCGGGGCATGAACGAGACAGGCGTTCCGCTCTCGGGCTCAACTGGCGCCTCCAGCCGGCTCCGCCCCAGTACGGGCAAGGAAGTCGGTCAGCACTTCGGCAAGCCGTTCGGGCTGGTCCTCGGGGACGAGGGTGGACGAGTCAGCGATCTCGACCAGACGACCCTGTGGGTACAACTCGGCCAGGCGCGGGCCGTGCTCACGTGGCATCAGCCTGTCCTCGGTCGCCCATACGACCAGTACCGGACGCTCGAACTCACGCAGTCGCTCGCTCCAGGCCAGCAGCGTCTTGCGGTTGGGGGCTCCGGTGGCGAACTTGGCCAGGTCCCGGCGGATGGCCCTGCTGCGGGTGGCGGGAGCGAACCAGTCGTCCATGATCTCGTCAGGGATGCCACGCAGGCTCATCCCACCGTATCCGGCCCGGTTGTGCCGGAACGCGGGAACACCCATGAGCCGGGTCAGGAGCCAGACACCGCCGGGAATCCTGCACACCTGGGCCATCGCCTTGGCAGGTCCGGGTGGGAAGTTGTCGAATGCCTCGCAGGCCACCAGCACCAGGCGCGCGATCCGTCGGCCCTGCTCTTCCGACACCAGGAACTGGCCTCCGCCCCAGTCGTTGAGGACAAGGGTCACCTGGTCCAGGCCGAGCCGTTCGATGAACTCGCCCAGGAGCCGGGCCACCCCGCGCTGGGTCAGGTCGGCGTCCGGGTTCATCGGCCGACGGTGGCCACCGAGAGGCAGCGTAGGTAAGACACATCGGTATCCGTCCAGCAACGGGACCACCTTGCGCCACTGGGTCTCGTTCATCGGCATGCCGTGGCCGAACACCAGGACCGGCCCCTCACCGCCGGTGTCCTGGTAGTCGACCGGCCCGGACGACAGCTCGATCTCCGGCATCGAACCCCCTATTTGATAGATCGTTCTACTGTATCTTGGGGGCAGGAAGGGCGGAGGGCAATGGGACAGTCGGACACACGGGTCAGAATCCAAGGCGCAGCCGCGACGCTGTTCCGCCGTCACGGTTACTCGGCCACCGGTCTCAAGCGGATCGCGACCGAAGCAGAGGCGCCGTTCGGCTCGATCTACCACTTCTTCCCCGGTGGCAAGCAGCAACTGGCCGAGGACATGATCCGCACATCCGGATCAGAGTACGGCCGCATGGTGCTGGCGCTGTTGGACAGCGTGGCGGACCCCGCCGAATCCCTCGTGCACGCCTTCGACGCCGCCGCAGACGACCTCGCCGCAGCCGACTACGCCGACGCGTGTCCGATCGGGACAGTGGCGTTGGAGGTTGCCAGCAGCAACGAAGTACTGCGGGCCGCCACGGCGGAAGTCTTCGAGGAGTGGGTCGACGCTGCGGCGCAGTGGTTCGGCCACTGGGTGGCCGAACCGGCGGCAGCGCGCTCACTCGCCTGCTCGATGGTCATGATGCTGGAGGGGGCGTTCATGCTCAGCCGGGCCTCCCGCGATCCGGAGCCGCTGCGAGTGGCCGGCCGGTCGATGGCCGAGTTGCTGCGCACGGCTGTCACGCGGGCGGATAAGGGCTGACCTCGGTGGATCCTCGCGTGTGCGGGGATCAGCGAGGCTGATCCGGACGAGGCCGCGCCGGACGGGGCCATTCCCGCATGGGGAGCAGGGAGGCGCGGCCCCGTAGTACCCGGCCGGTCCTCGGTGGTCGTCGCGGCCTTCTGCCGCGCGGTCAGAGCGGTGATCTTCCCCGGCGTGGGGCGGGAGGAGAGGCAGGCTTCTTGCCGGTCATTCGCCGGATCCCTTATCCGCCGCGCGGTACGCGGCCCGGAGTTCCTCACCCTCGGGGCAGGCCGTGTCGACGGAACGGCACCCGGCGTCGCAGCCCTGGATGTGGATGATGTAGGCCCGGTACGTGGCGGCCAGCTCGGTCATACGGGCCTCGGTCACGAGGATGCCCCCGTGAAGCAGCGGGGGCTCTGGCACACCGGGTAGCAGCCGATCGTCTCCACCGTGCCGAGGGCGACAGCCTGTTGCTCCTCACGCACCGCCCGGGCACCGGCGTAGCGGTCCACCTCGTACATCTTCGACGTCATCGGCATGTGTGGGTCTCCCGTCGCATCCGGTGAGCTGTACCGCTGAACGTAGACGCGGGCATCGGGGAGGGGCCTGCTGATTGTGCCGGATTGCGCGAGGTGCCGGCCGGGTTGGGCCGGGTTGCTCAGGACTTCATGAACAGATGCCGAGCCCGCATGATGAGGCGGTGCGCCTGTGGGCCGTACACGGAGGATTCGTCCAACCCGTCCCATGCTCGTCCGTACAGGGCGAGGTCATCGGTGGAGTCGAACGACAGCTCGGTGTTGATCGTCTCGACTACGACGCGGCTCTCGTCGAAGATCCAGAATCCATGCTTCGGGGTGAGCTCCATAGG
Organism: Streptomyces nitrosporeus; assembly: GCF_008704555.1. Classification (NCBI taxonomy): domain Bacteria; kingdom Bacillati; phylum Actinomycetota; class Actinomycetes; order Kitasatosporales; family Streptomycetaceae; genus Streptomyces; species Streptomyces nitrosporeus. The sequence goes on along the minus strand of NZ_CP023702.1, from coordinate 3,955,517 downwards.
TGTGCCAAGCGGGACGATGCCGAACTCCACCGTGCTCATCCCGATCAACCCGGCCAGCCGGTCAAGCTGGGCGGCCATCACTTCCCGGGGGCATACGAGCGCGTGGAGAGCCCCCTCCCACACCAGGACACGGAAGAGCCGACCGGCTTCGTACAACACTTCCTGCCGGCGCATGCGAGCGGCCACCGCAGCGTCGGTGTCCGGGAGGGATCGCATCAACCTGGCGTTCTGCGCCAGGAGGTGCCGGGCGTAATCCGGTGTCTGGAACAGGCCCGGGATGACGGACGCCTCGTACCCTCGCACCGTTCTGGTCTGCCGGTACTCGACGACGTACCGGTCCTGTACCGGCCGGTGCCCTGCGGCGAGTTGCCGCCGCCAGTGCCGGTTGTGTGTCTTCAGCCCTCGTAGCCGCGAACACAGTTCCGAAGCGACATCCGGGCAGCCGGCTGCCGCTGCCCATGCTTCGAGGTCCTCGGCGGTGGCGGTCTGCCGTCCGTTCTGCAGCCTTGAGACCTTCGAGCGCTGCCAGCCGAGCCGTTCGGCGAATTCCTTACCAGTAAGGCCGGTTTCGGTGCGCAGTTCGGTCAAGCGCGCACCGAGAGCCTCCCTCGCGCTCTGGAAGTCCGTGCTCACGCCGATTAACGTACCCGCGCCCAGACGTCCGCAGAAGGAGCAGCGAGTGACCATGCGGCATCCCTCGCCCGGCACACGGCGAATACCTGTTCTGGATCGTTGATCAGTTCGACGCCGATTGTGAGGTCGGTGTCGTCTATGTGCATACGGACAAGGGTGCGGAAGTCGAAGAGCCACAGGTCGTAGTCGGGCAGAGCGAGGCGCTCTGCGGCCGCGCGGGGGAGCACACGGATGTCCTCACCTGCTGCCACGTTGCCGGCCGCAGTGGCCATGAGGAACCGCTGCCCGTCCGTGGGCGGCTCATCAATGATCCGGATCCGGGAGAACCGGGCACCCTCAGCTGCCTTTTCCCGCACGTTGACATTCCATGGGTGTTCGGGTTCCGGCTGCGGGTCGATACCGCGCATGAACGCCTGGAACCTGGCTCCGGCCCGGTCGGTGGCGTACCCGCGGCGGGTCTCCAGCCGGAACGCGGTGTGCTGGAAGTCCGTGAACAGATGAGTGGTCTCCTCGAAGGGGATCAGCGGTGACACGTCACTCCTCGGGGGCAAAGCGGGTCAGCAGGCCCCGGGGGATCACGACGAATCCCTCGTGTTCACTCACATCACGGAGTTGGGCCAGATGCTCGGGATCGGTGAGCAGGTCGCCCTGGACGACGATGTCGCCGGTTTCAACGATCTCGTACAGGGTGGGGCAGTTGCCGTGCTCGGATGTGGTGCCGAGGAACCTGAGCGTCACAGGGGGCTCCGTTCTTACGGGTGGAACATCAGCATGCTGGTCCTGAAGGTGTCGCGGGGACCGGTTGCGCGGGATTGCGGCAGGTGCGGAGTCTGCTGGGCATTGCGTGCAACTGTCTGCTGTACGCGTTGGCACGAGGAGCAGACAGGGGCCATCCCCGCGTGCGCGGGGAGCAGTACGACGAGGAGACCGTCACCGCGGCGGGGAAGGGGTCATCCCCGCGTGCGCGGGGAGCAGCACAGCGGAGGGTGCGGGATCCGGGAGCTGACGGGGTCATCCCCGCGTGCGCGGGGAGCAGTCTATTTGACCTGCGGGTTTATCCGGCGGGAGCAGCGGTTTCTACCAACTTCACCGACTCGGACATTTCGCACCTACCTCCCAGGGGGCACAGGGAAGCCACCAGGTACGCCCCTTGCCGCCCGGCCCAGGGTAGGCCCTCACCCCACCACCGAGAACACCGTTCACGTACTGACGACGCGCTGCGCCTCCACAGCCGCGACCCGCTCCCGCCACGGAACATGCCGATAGACGTCGTCCTCGTCATCCACCGCGGGCCTCACGGACAGCTCGGGCAGCGAAGGCACAGAAGCAGCCGCACCCGTCCCGCCCGCCGCCTCTTCCGCCAGCTGGACGGCCCGCTTCCGCTCCCAGACCTCCCAGGCCACCTGACGACGGCAAGGCCCGCAATGAGTGTCCCCCTCACCACCCCGGAAGACATGCTCATCCCCCGGACCCTGACACGTCACCCACCCCACCTGAAGCGGCAGTTGAACACCCTCCCCCCGGCCCACCAGCCCCACACCCGCCCCTCCGGAACGCGTCAGGCCGGAAGGGCAGGCCGGAGCCTCCGGCAGCTTCTGCACCAGCCGCCACCGCACGAACCCCACCGCCGAACGCACCCCCGCAGACGGCAGATCACTGCCCAGCACCCGGCACAACTCCTCCACCGACACACCCCGCCGCAACCACTCCACCGCCAACCCCACCAGCCTGCGAACCTCCACCACCCCCAGACGCAACGACCGATGCACCCGCCACAACCCCAACAGAGCACGCTCCGCCTCAGCCTCCTGCGCACTCCACGGACCCACCACCACCGACCCCGAACCCAGCTCCGACCCCGGTCCCGAACTCGGCTCCGGCTCCGGCTTCGTCGAAGTGGTTTCGGTGGGTGGGTGGGAAGAGTTCTTCTCCCGTTCTTCATCTACCGGTGTATAGCCACCGGCCGCCCGGCCTCCCGGCCCACCGACCGTCGGGTTCCGCTCACCCGGAGACACCTCAACCACGTCGGCAATCACCACACCGGCCCCCGCCGCCCGCAGCTCCGACGCCTCCGCGGGATCCAGCGCCACATTGGCCAGCAACTGCTCGGTCACCCAATGACCCCGCTCGTCCTGCCGCCGCCACTCATACAGATGACCGTGCACGACCAGCAGCTTCTTCGCCTTCTGATACGCCCGGCCCATGATCCCCAGCTTCCGCGCATGCTCGCTCAACGCCACAGCACGGCGCTCAGCGGGAAGCCCCTGCACATACAGAAGAAGAATCTTCGCGTCACTGCTCAAACGCGGGGTACGCACAAGGTCGTTCGCGGCCTTCGTATAGGCGCGAGACAGCGCGGTAGCATGCCAAAGCATCCCGGTGGTTCCTTCGTAGAGGTAGTGCCCACTGGCGGTGAAGGTCCTCGGGCTGTGGTGCTAACACACGTCCGGGGACCGCTCCGTATACGCACACACATGCGCACGGAGCGTGATGACCCGCTTACCGTAACGCAGCCGAAAAGCCGCACTCGCCACACAGCGGAAACATCAGCCATAAGGGTGGATTAGCAGCCGAACCTTCACGGCGGGCGCCTCACGGGTGGTTCAGTCCTTGCGTCCGGTCGTGGCCACCGTGACGCCAAGGCCGATCATCGCGAGCCCGCCGACACCTCCGACCATGGAGAGCCGGCGGGGTGAGCGGGCGAACCAGTCGCGTGCCGTGGCCGCGGTCAGGCCCCATACGCAGTCGGAGGCGACCGCGATGGCGTTGAAGACCAGGCCGAGCACGAGCATCTGGACGATGACGTGTCCTTGACCGCGGTCGACGAACTGCGGCAGAACAGCCGCGAAGAACACGATGGTCTTGGGGTTGGACACCCCGACCGCGAAGCCCTCCCAGAACGTACGCAGACCACTCCGCCCGGCCCCGTCGCCGCCGGTGAACGAGGCGTGCAGCGAGCCGCGCCCCCGCCATGCCCTGACACCCAGGTACACCAGATAGGCGGCACCGGTCAGCTTGAGGGCGGTGAAGAGGAGGACGGAGCGTTCCACGACGGTCCCGATGCCCGACGCCACGGCCACGACGAGGACGTAAGCACCGAGGGTGTTGCCCACAACCGTGGTCAGCGCGGCGCGGCGTCCCTGCGCCAGCGCCCGGCCGATCACGAAAAGCACGCTGGGGCCGGGGACGACGATCAGCAGGAACGACATGGCCGCGAAAGCGAGCAAGCGGTCGGCAGACACCATGGAGCCCATGCAAGCACGGGGCGAGGCCGCTTCTCCAGGGAGTTCCGCGCCGGTCTCCGCGGCGGGCTTCCACGACGCCTCCGCCGCCTACTGTCTGCCGACTCCGGCTCCGGCACCGCCACTGCCTCCGCCGGTCACTCCGGCGCCCGGCCCTCCGCCACCGCGTCGAGCAGCGGCCAGCCGTCCGCCTCCGGGTCCGAGCGGCCCTCCCTCACCAGTCCCCGGGCCTTCGCCTCGTCCAGCAACCGGCGCACCACGCCCGGCTCGTGGAGGTTGAGGTCGGGCCCGTGGGCGGTGCCCACCAGGCCGTCGTGCCAGGCGTAGCCGCCGGAGACGATGCGCCCCGGGCCCTCCCGGAAGACGATGCGCAGGGCGGTCGGCCCGCCCTCACGGCGGAGGGAGAGCACCTCGCGGCACTCGGGGTGGCGGTGGGACACGGACCAGAACCAGGTCTCTTCACCGGCCACGAGACGGCGGACACGCCGGCTGTCGGTCATGTGCCCACCCTACGGTCGCCACCTGGGGGTATTGACGTGGACCGATAAGGTAATGGCCGTCTAAAGAGTTGATCAAAAGGGTCACACACCGCCGCGCTCCTCAGGAGGAAGCCATGGGAACCCACCGCACATCGCTGCCCGGAGTCGGCGTCCAGTACGACTACACCACCGAGTCGGGACAGCACATCTCCGTGGTCGTGCACCACGACGGACGACGGTTCCTGGGCTTCTACGAAAAGGACGACCCAGATTCGTGCCGCCTTTCCGTACCCCTGACCACCGCCGAGGCGACGGCGCTGGCGCATCTCATCGACGCCGCGCCGATCGACGCCGTACGGACGGAGGGCATCAACCTCGTCACCGAGCACATTCCGCTCGGTTCCCGCTCTCCGTACGGCGGGCGGCTGCTCGGGGACACGAAGGCACGGACCCGTACCGGGGCCTCGATCGTGGCTGTTCTGCGCACGCACAGTGCGCATCCGTCCCCGGGGCCGGACTTCCGGCTCGCCATCGGGGACACGCTCGTTGTTGTAGGAACCCGTGAGGGCGTGGACACGCTCTCCGAGATCATCGCGGAGGGCTGACCGTGCACGACACGACCGCATTGCTGGTGGAGCTGGGCTCCGTCATTCTGGGGCTCGGCATCATCGGACGCTTCGCCGGGCGGATAGGACTTTCGCCGATTCCCCTCTATCTGCTGGCCGGCCTGGCCTTCGGGGAAGGCGGACTGCTACCGCTCGGCGCAAGTGAGGAATTCACCGCGATCGGTGCTGAGATAGGCGTCATTCTCCTGCTGTTGCTGCTCGGACTGGAATACAGCGCCTCCGAGCTCGTCACCAGCCTCAAGACGCAATATCCCTCCGGTGCGGTCGACTTCGTACTGAACGCGACGCCCGGCGCCATCGCCGGACTGATGCTCGGATGGGGCCCTGTCGGGGCCGTCGCGCTCGCCGGTGTCACCTGGATCTCGTCCTCCGGCGTGATCGCCAAGGTGATGACGGACATGGGGCGGCTCGGTAACCGGGAGACGCCCGTCATTCTCGGTGTCCTCGTCATCGAGGACCTGGCCATGGCCATATACCTCCCGCTGCTCACCGCGATGCTGGCCGGTGTCGGTCTGGCCGGGGGCAGCGTCGCCCTGCTGATCGCCCTCGGCACCGTCGGCTTCGTGCTGTACCTGGCGCTGCGTCACGGGCGGCTCATCAGCCGGGCCGTGTCCTCCGACAACCCGGAGATGCTCCTCCTCGTCGTCCTCGGTCTGACCGTCCTGGTCGCCGGTGTGGCACAGCAGTTGCAGGTCTCCGCCGCCGTGGGCGCTTTCCTCGTGGGCATCGCCCTGTCCGGTGAGGTCGCCGAGGGCGCGCGCAAGCTGCTGACACCGCTGCGCGACCTGTTCGCGGCCGTCTTCTTCGTGTTCTTCGGACTGTCCACGGACCCGGCCGAGATCCCGCCGGTCCTGCTGCCGGCGGCGCTGCTGGCCGTCGTCACCATCTTCACGAAGATCGGCACCGGCTGGTACGCCTCGCGCAGGGCCGGTATCGGTCCCCGGGGCCGCTGGCGTGCCGGAGGCACCCTGGTCGCGCGCGGTGAGTTCTCGATCGTCATCGCCGGTCTGGCCGTGGCCACCGAGCCGAGGATCGGGCCCATCGCCACCGCGTACGTGCTGATCCTGGTCATCGCCGGGCCGCTGACCGCCCGCTGGACCGAGCCGGTCGCCTCCCGGATCCAGGCCGCGCTCACCGGGAAGGGCAAGGACGGGGCCGCGCGGAAGCCGGGCGGGGACCTGCCGGGGAAGGCGGAGGAGAAGGCGGGGAAGGCGGGGAAGGACGGTGCCGCTGCCGGGACTGCCGCCGCCGGGACCGACGACGGCAAGGACATGCCCTCGCACGACGTCCTGACGCCTGAACACGCCGGACGCGACGCCGACTGACGGCCCGCCGCTACGGAAAAGCGCCGGTCCTCCACCCGTTTCTGCTCCTGGGCGGGGGGCCGGCGCTTTTCCGTACCGGTGCTTTCCGTGCCGGTGCCTCCCCGTGCCGGTGCCTCCCCGTGCCGGTGCTTTCCGCACCGGCGCTTTCCGTACGGCGGCCGGTGGCGGGTCAGGTCCAGCCGAGCGGGTAGGCGGCGGGGGCGGGGGCCTCACCGCCTGCCTCGGTGAACGCCGTCAGCGCGTCGACCAGCGCCGTACGCTGCTGAGGGGCGAGGCGTTCCACGATCCCGGCGATCTCCCGGCGGCGGCGCGCGGTGACGTCGGCGACGATCCTGCTGCCCTCCGGCGTCAGCCGCAGCACCGTCTCACGCCGGTTGTCCGGGTTGATCGTGCGCTTCGCGAGGCCGGCCGCTATCAGCCGGTCCACCATCCGCATCGCGGTGGAGGGGTTGACCCCGAGCCACTCGGCGAGGTCGACCAGCTTGGCGTCGCCGTGCGAGGACAGGACCACCAGGAGCCGGAACTGCGGGACGGTCACCCGGTCCTCGACGGCGGCGAGTGAGCGGGCGGCGACGGCTACGAGCAGTCGCGAGGCGGTCAGCACCGCGTGGGTCACGGCATCGACGTCGTCCGGGACTTCCTCCGGCTTCCCTCCCGCACCGTGGAGGGCCGGAGACTCGCCCGGTTCTGGGTCCGGGCCCGGTTCTGGGTCCGGTTCCGGTTCTGGGGCCGGGCCCTCGTCCTCGGAGGCGGCGGCGGAGTGTTCTGGCATGCCTCTTTGTACCCCCCTCCGACCGCCGAACCCGAATCGAAGCCGAGCCGATCTCGTTTCGGGACCCGGGGAATGTGGCACGAGCGACAGGGACAAGGCAACGTTTGCACTGTCCAAACGTTTGCACGGACCACCAGACCAGACGTCCACCCCGTACGCCGCCGCGCCGCATGCCGTACGCCGCCGGAGAAGGGCCAGCCGCCCCGTGACGCACCCGTCCGCCGAGCCTCCCGAACCCGCCGCCCCGGGCCCCCGCCGCCCCGCGCCGCTCACCGGCTGGAGGCGTTCGGCGGCACGGATGCCCGTCCTCCTGTTCCGGATGGGGATCGGACCGCTGTTCCGCGGGCGTCTGCTGCTGCTCGTGCACACCGGTCGTCTCACCGGCGAGCCGCGCCGGACCGTACTGGAGGTCGTCGGCACCGGGGAGATGGGCGGGCGCAGGACCTGGACGCTCGCCTCCGGCTTCGGGCCCCGGGCCGACTGGTACCGCAATCTCCGCCGGACCCCGCAGGCCGTGGTCCAGGCCGGGCGCGGCTACCACGCGGTGTCCGCCCGCTTCCCGGCGCCCGAGGAGGGCGGGGAGCTGATGGCGCGGTACGCGGACCGGCACCCCAGGACCGCACGCAGGCTGTGCGCCTTCATGGGTTTCCCCGTCGACGGCAGCGCCGAGGACTACCGGCGGGCGGGCGCCTCGATCCCGTTCGTCGTTCTGGTCGAGGACCTCTCCTGACGCCTTCCCGACGCACTTCGACCGCCTTCCGGCCACCTCCGACCGCTTCCGGCCGTCGCCGACCACCTCCGGCCACCCTCCGGTCGCCTTCCAGCCGCCTCCGGCCCGCGTTCGCGCGGACCGCGCACCCAGTTACTTCTACACCGTTGTAGAGTTTCCCTGGTTCGGCACCTCACGTACTCACCGTATGGAGACGTCATGGCCCTTTGGGACCGGATCAAGGAATCCGCTTCGACGATGCAGCAGCAGCTGGAGGCGAAGAAGAACGACCTGAAGAGCGGGGCGTTCCGGGACGCGAGCATGGCCGTCTGCGCCCTGGTCGCCGCCGCCGACGGTTCCGTCGACCCGTCCGAGCGGCAGCGCGTCGCCTCCCTGATCACGGGCAACGACGTCCTGCGGAACTTCCCCGCGGAGGACCTCCAGCGGCGCTTCAACGAGTACGTCGACAAGCTGACCGCCGACTTCGCCTTCGGCAAGGTCGCCGTGCTCCAGGAGATCGCCAAGGCGAAGAAGAAGCCGGCGGAGGCGCGTGCCGTGATCCAGATCGGCATCGTCATCGGTGGCGCCGACGGTGACTTCGACGCCTCCGAGCAGGCCGTCGTCCGCGAGGCGTGCTTCGCACTCGGGCTGCCGCCGCACGAGTTCGACCTGTAGCGCCGCGAGCCGGCGGGAACCGGCGTCCGGGCGCCGGGCACCCGGCCCCCGGAGCCCGCCGGAACCGGACCAACGGCCGGTGGACCAACGGCCGGTGGACCAACGGCCGGCGGGTCAACGGCCGGCAAGTCAGCGGCCGACGAACCACCGGCCGGCAGGCCACCGGCCGGCAGGTCAACGGCCGACGGTTCACCGGCCACCACCGGCCGTCGGACCGCCGGATCCCGCGGAGGGACCCACCCACCCCGCCGCGCCCGGCAGGCCGGGGGCGCCACCCCCTGTGCGCCCCCGGCCACCCCTCCCCCCTGCCCGCCCCGCCCCCCGGGGCGGCCGGACGGCCCCGCTCAGAGCTCCTTCGCCGGCCAGTCCAGCAGCCGGGCGCCGATCACCGCCGTCTGGAGCGAGTAGCGGTGCATCGGGTCGGAGGGGTCCGAACCCGTCAACTGGTGGATGCGCTCCAGCCGGTAGGTCAGCGCCCGGACGCTCAGCGCCAGCCGGCGCGCCGTCTCGGCTGCGACACAGCCCGAGTCGAAGTACACGGAGAGCGTCTCCAGCAGCGGTTCCGCGCCGCCCCTGGCCTTCTGGAGCGGGCCCAGTTCGCTGCGCACCAGGTCCGCCATCGCCTGCCGGTCCCGGGTGAGGACCGGGTAGACCAGCAGGTCGGCCGCGTAGAGCACCGGGTCGTCGAGGTCCATGAGACGGCCCATCTCCAGGGCGTCCAGGGCCTCGTCGTACGAGTGGACGACACCGCCCGGCCCTCGGTGCGGGCGCCCCACCGCGACCTGGCCGCCCTCCGTCGCCGCGTGCGCCTGCTTGGCGAAGTACCGCAGGACGTCCGGCTGGCTGCCCGGGGCGATGCACACCAGGCGTCCGTCCTTGGTGGTCAGCAGGATCTTCCGGCCGCTGAACCGGGCGAGCAGCGCCGTCTCCACCGTGCGCGGCACCGCGTCGCTCTCGGTGTACGCCTCGGGTCCCGCCGCAACCGCGACGGCGTGGGCGCGGGACAGCCGCAGCCCGAACCGGGTGGCGCGCTCCGCGAGACGGCCCATGTCGCTGCGCCCGTACAGCAGATCGTCGATGAACTCGCGGCGGGCCGCCTCCTCACGGCGTACGGTCAGGCGCTGCGCACGCTCGAAACCCTCCGCGAAGGCGTCGACCGTCTGCTCCACGGCCGCCAGTACGGCGGCGACGGCGGTCTGGTCCCCCCGGGCCGCGGCGGCGGGCCAGGACTCCCGGGTCGCCGTCAGATGCCGCCGGACCAGGGCCCGGAGCTGGAATCCCGCCTCGGCGGCCTCACGGCCGAGCAGCCGGTGCTCCTCCAGTTCCTCCCTGGTCAGCCTGCGTCCGGTCGCCGCGGCCTGTTCCAGGATCAGGGCGTAATCCCCCAGGACGTCGTCCGGAATCTCCGGCTCGGCCACGGGTCACCTCTTCTTGTATGTAACAGCTATGTCATCAGGGCAACGCTTCGAAAGCCCTGCCGGTGCCCGGCAACCGGACAGCGCCAAGTTTGCCGGATCCCGGCAATGCGCCGGACCCCCTCCCACTGGCACGATCACTTCAGCAACACACGGGGGAAACACGGGGGATACGGGGGAACACCGGGGGATACGGGGAGAAACCCGGCCGCCGCGGACCGTTCGCGGTTCCGTGGCGCCGGGGCCCCGCCCGGCCGCCCGCTCCCCCACGGAATTCCGTCCCGCGGAGCGCGGACACGACCGCGCCGCAGGACATGAAGACGGCACCGCCCGAGGGCGGCACGAGCACGGTACGAGGACGGCACCGCCCGAGGGCGGCGCGGTGCGAGGACGGCACGGCAGGAGCGCGGCGACGCCGCGTCACAGGGGGTGGATCCGGGTGAACGAATTCCTTTCCGCGGCACTCGCATTCCCAGCGGTGGTCTTCGGCGCCGCCCTGGTCGTCGTCGTCTGCTTCTGGCTGCTGGTGCTGGCCGGAGCCACCGGTCACGACTCCTTCGACACCGATCTCGACACCGACGCGGTCGGCGTCGGCGGGGTCCCCGTCTCGGTGTCGGTGTCCCTGCTCGTGCTGGTCTCCTGGTTCGTCAGCCTGACCGGTTCCGTCCTGGTCCTGCGCAGCGGCGCCACGGGCACGCCCCGGGCACTGCTCCACATCGCCGTGCTGGCCGCCGCCCTGCTCATCGCCTGGGGGACCGTCCGTATGCTCCTGCGCCGCTTCCGCCGGTACTTCCCCGCGGAACCCCCTCCATCCCGGCGGGACTTCGTCGGCCAGGTCTGCACGATCCGCACCGGGTCGGTCAGTGCCGACTTCGGGCAGGCGGAGGTCGCCGCGGCCGACGGCTCGACCGCCATCGTGCAGGTGCGTCTGCTGGACGCGTCGGTGCCACCCGGTGAGACGTTCACCGCGGGCAGCGCGGGGCTCCTCTACGCGTACGACGCCGAGGGCGAGTTCTTCTGGGTCTCCCCCTACGACGCCGAACTGGCCCCGCGCGCCCTGCCGCACGACGCGGGCTGATCCGGCACCAGGCACCCGGCGCCCGCACCTCCGTCCCCACCGCTCACCGCTCACCGCCCACGGGCCGGCCCCAGCGCGCCGGTCCTCCGCCCGGCATGCCCGAAAACACCGGGACCGGCCCCGCCCAGCTTCCTCATCACCACCGCCAAGGACTGACATGGATGCCATCTCCTGGGGCATCGGCGTACTGATCGCCGTTGTCCTGCTCATCGCCATCGCCCTGGTCTTCGTCATCACCCGCCTCTTCCGCAAGGTGGAGCAGGGCAAGGCGCTGATCATCTCCAAGACCAAGAAGGTCGACGTCACCTTCACCGGCGCCGTCGTCCTGCCGGTGCTCCACAAGGCCGAGACCATGGACATCTCGGTGAAGACGATCGAGATCCGGCGTACCGGGCGCGAGGGCCTGATCTGCCAGGACAACATCCGCGCCGACATCCACATCACGTTCTTCGTACGGGTCAACAAGACCGTGGAGGACGTCATCAAGGTCGCGCAGGCCATCGGGACCGGGCGGGCCAGCGACAAGGCCGCCATCCAGGAGTTCTTCGCCGCGAAGTTCTCCGAGGCGCTGAAGACCGTCGGCAAGCAGCTCGACTTCGTCGACCTCTACACCAAGCGCGAGGAGTTCCGGGACCGGATCATCCGGGTCATCGGAACCGACCTGAACGGCTACCACCTCGACGACGCCGCGATCGACTTCCTGGAGCAGACCCCGATGGCGCAGCTCGACGGCGCCAACATCCTGGACGCGCAGGGCATCCGCAAGATCACCGAACTGACGGCGATCGAGCACGTCCGCACCAACGAGTTCCAGCGCACCGAGCAGAAGGAGATCACCCGGCAGGACGTCGACGCCCGGGAGACCATCCTGGAGCTGGAGCGACGGCAGGCCGAGGCGGAGATCAAGCAGCGCCGCGAGGTCGAGACGCTGCGGGCCCGCGAGGAGGCGGCCACCGCCCGGGTGCAGGAGGAGGAACGGCTCGGCGCGCAGAGCGCGTTCATCCGTACCGAGGAGCAGCTCGGCATCCAGCGGGAGAACCAGGCCCGGGAGATCGCGGTCGCGCAGAAGAACCGCGAGCGGGTCATCGCCGTGGAGAACGAGCGGATCGAGAAGGACCGGGTCCTGGAGGTCATCGGCCGCGAGCGCGAGACGGAGCTGAACCGGATCGCCGCGACGAAGGAGGTCGAGGCCGAGCGCCGCGAGGTCGCCGACGTGATCCGGGAGCGGGTCGCGGTGGACCGTACGGTCGCCGAGCAGGAGGAGTCGATCCTGACCCTGCGGGCCGTCGAGGAGTCCGAGCGCGGCCGGAAGGCCGTGATCATCGCGGCCGAGGCCGAGGCGCAGGAGAAGCTGGTCAAGGACATCAAGGCGGCGGAGGCCGCCGAGGCCGCGGCCGCGCACCGGGCGGCCGAGCAGCTCACGCTCGCCGAGGCCCGGCTGAAGACCGCCGAGCTGGACTCCCTGGCAAAGCTGAAGCTGGCGGAGGGCATCCAGGCCGAGACCGCCGCCGCGGGGCTCGCCGAGATCCAGGTCCGGGAGGCGGAGGCCGAAGTCACCGAGAAGGCCGGCCTCGCCGAGGCGCAGGCGACCGAGGCCCGGCTGCGGGCCGAGGCGGAGGGCGCACGTCTGAAGGCGCTGGCCGTCGCGGAAGGCACCCAGGCCCAGGCCGCCGCGGACGCCGCGATGATCGGCGAGAAGCTGAAGGCCGAGGCGGAGGGGCTCACCGAGAAGGCCGCGGCGATGGCGGCGCTGGACGACGCCTCGCGCGGGCACGAGGAGTACCGGCTGCGGCTGGAGGCGGAGAAGGAGATCCGGCTGGCGGAGTTCGACGTCCAGCGGCAGGTCGCCGAGGCCCAGGCGACGGTCCTGGCCACCGGTCTGGAGAACGCGGACATCGACATCGTGGGCGGGGACTCCGTCTTCTTCGACCGTCTCGTGTCGTCCGTCTCGATGGGGCGGAGCGTGGACGGCTTCGTGAAGAACTCGAAGACCGCGCAGACCCTGGCGGGTCCGTGGCTGGACGGCAGCTCCTCCTTCACCGACGACCTGACCCGGGTGCTGGGCTCCGTGTCCACGGGTGACGTACAGAACCTGACGGTGTCGGCCCTGCTGATGCGGCTGATGCGGGGATCGTCCGGCCCGGCCTCCGACCAGGTACGCCAACTGCTGAGCGCAGCCGAGGAGTTGGGGCTCGCCGGGATGACGGTGTCCTCGCTGGCCGGCGGTGGACCGGCCCCGGCCGCCACCGCCTCCCGCAACGGGGCGGGCACCGGAGCGGTGGGCGTGGGCTGACGCCCACCGCCCCGGCCGGACCCGCACCACGGGGGCGGGCCCGGCCGGGACACGGGCCCACCCCGGCCGGAACCTCCCGGGGCCACGCCGGACCGGGACCCGCACCGGACCGGGACCCGCACCGGACCTGGACCCGCATCGGACCGGGACCCGTACCGGGCCGAACCGGGACCCGCGCCAGGCCGGACCGGGACCCGCACCGGGCCAGGCCCGGGAGGACCCGCCCGGCCCGGCGTCCGCCCGGCCCCGCCGGACAGGCCCCGGCCGCCCGGCATCCGGCCCGTCCCCCGCCCCCGGCCGGCCCCGCCCCGGCCGGGCCGGGGGCCGCACGCCGTAGTGACATCTCGTAGGGAGCCGTACGCATGGACCGCGACACCGCCACCGACACCGCACCCCCCGGTGCCACCGCCACCGCCGACACCGGAAGCGGCATCGACACCGGAAGCGGCACCGGAACCGGAACCGGCGTCGGAACCGGGCCCCGGGACCACGCCGACGGCGGTGCCTACGAGGTGCTCCGAAGGCGGCTCGCGGCGCAGGCCGATGAGCTGGTCCGGCGGGCCGAGGCGCTGAACGCGCGGCGCACCGAGGAGTTCGGATCGACCGGGCTGCGGCTGCTGGCCACCGAACAGGTGCACACCGGGCGGCCCTCGCTGGCCCGGGACCTCGTCGCCGTGGGCGGCCGGCTGCTGTTCGGCTTCGAGCGGGGCCCGGGGGCGGCCGGCGAGCCGGGCGTCGATGACGTCCTCGTGCTGCGGGAGCCCGGCCTGGAGGACGCCCCGGACGCCGGGCCGCTCGGCGACGAGGCGTTCGTACGGGAGTTCACCGGCCTGCACCGCTACTTCCGCGACGCCCGGCTGCTGCGGCTGCGCCGTGTCAACGGGCGGCTGATCGCCGTCTTCCGCACCGGGGAGCGGGCCGAGGACGTCCGGGTCCTGCGCTGGGCGCTCGGACCCGACGGGGAGCCCGGGGAGTTCCTGGACGCGCGGGGCGACCGCGACCACGTGTTCCCGCCCTCCCACGACTTCGAGTGGACCCCGGCCAGCCGCGAGGACCACCGCCCCGGCCGCCATCCGCACATCTCCGTCGCCGGCGGCGCGCTCTTCGTCGACGCCCTCGGCGGCACGCTCACCGTGAAGACGGCCGACGACACCGAGACCCCCGGCGGGATCTACGAGGAGCCGGTGGACGAGCCGCTCCAGTCCCTCGCGGACGCCGACGTGGCCTACGCCGAGGCCGGGCCGCTGGTCCTGCTGCGGGTGCGCCCGTACAAGGAGGAGACCTGGCGCCACCTGGTCTTCAACACGCTCCTCGGACAGGTCACCCGGCTAGACGGGATCGGCCCCTCCTGCCACCGGCTCCCCGAGGACCAGGGGATCATCTTCCCCGGCGGCTACTACCTCACCACCGGCGCGGCCAAGACCTTCGACACCGCCGAGGAGCTGTCCGACCCGGTCTTCGAGGGCACGGTCCGCTCCCCCAACGGCGAGGACGTGCTGTACGTCTTCCGGTCCCGGGACGGCGACCGCACCCTGCTCCTGCCGTACAACCTGATCCGCCAGGAGGTCGCCACCCCGCTGTCCGGCCGCGCCCACGCCCTCCTCGACGACGGCACCCTCGTCCTCCTGCGGACCGGGGAGGAGGGGCCCGCCCGTGTCCACCCCCTCCAGCGCTGGCAGACCCCCTACGTCTCCGACACCTACGCGGCGTCCCGGCCCGCCGGCACCGGGCCGCTCGCCCGGACCGGAAACGCCGACCTGGTACGGGGGATCTCCGACTGCCTCGCCCTGGCCCACGGTGTGCGCGACATGACACCGACCGCCGCCGTCTACGCCCGGCTCGTCGCCGACTGCGCGCGGGCGGGCGACCGCTACCACTGGCTCACCGACCCCGAGCTGGGCCTGCTCGCCGAACCGCTGGACGGGATCGGCGCCACCGCCGGACAGGTGCTGGCCGAGTTCGAGACCGTACGGGAACTCACCCGGCAGGCCGCCGACGCCCTCGACGAGACGTCGGCCCGGCTCACCGCCCTGGTCCGCCGGACCAGGGGCGAGGCGCCCCGCTCCGCCGCCGCGTGGGTGGAGCAGCTCACCGGTCTGCGGTCCGCCCACGGCCGGCTGGCGACCCTCGCCGAGATGCGTTACGCCGACACCGAGCGGATCGCGCGGCTGTCCGCCGAGGCCGAGGACGACCTCACCGCCGCCGCCCGCCGGGCCGTCTCCTTCCTCGCCCGCGACGACGCCTTCACCGGCTACCACGAGGAACTGGCCCGGCTCACCCGGGAAGCGGGCGAGCTGACGGCCGTCGCCCAGGCCCCCGCCCTCTCGGACCGGCTGACGGAGATCACCGGGGGCCTGGCCACCGTCACCGATGTGGTGACCGGCCTCGACATCGGCGACGCCACCGTCCGTACGTCGATCCTGGAGCGGATCGCCGGGGTCCTGGGCGACGCCAACCGGGCCCGCGCCGTCCTGGACGTCCGCCGCCGTGAACTGCTGACCACCGAGGGACAGGCCGAGTTCGCCGCCGAGTTCGCCCTGCTGGGCCAGGCCGTGACCGGGGCGCTGGCCGCCGCCGGCACCCCCGAGGACTGCGACGGGCAGCTGGCCCGGCTCCTGCTCCAGCTGGAGAACCTGGAGTCCCGGTTCGCGGAGTCCGACGACTTCCTCGGCCGCCTCGCCGAGCGCCGCACCGAGGTCTACGAGGCGTTCTCCGCACGCCGGCAGAGCCTCCAGGACGCCCGCGCCGAGCGGGCCGAACGGCTCGCCGGCTCCGCCGCCCGGGTGCTGGAGACGGTGTCCCGGCGGCTGTCCGCGCTGGAGGACCTGGACGCCGTCCACACCTACTTCGCGTCCGACCCGATGGTCGCCAAGGTCCGCCGTACCGCCGGGGAGCTGCGCGAGCTGGGCGAGGTGGTCCGCGCCGAGGAGCTGGAGGGGCGGCTGAAGGCCGCCCGGCAGGAGGCGGGCCGCGCCCTGCGGGACCGGGGCGAGCTGTACGCGGACGGCGGCGCGGTGCTCAGACTGGGCCGCCACCGGTTCGCGGTGAACACCCGGCCCTTCGACCTGACCCTGGTCCCCCGGGGCGACCGGCTCGCCTTCGCGCTCACCGGCACCGACTACCGCGCCCCCGTCACCGACCCCTCCTTCGCGGCGACCCGCCCCTACTGGGACCAGTCGCTGCCCTCGGAGTCCCCGGAGGTCTACCGCGCCGAGCACCTGGCCGCCCGCCTGCTGGACGAGCACGGCGCCGACGGGCTGTCCGGCACCGAGGACCTGGCCGCGCTGGTACGGGAGGCGGCCGCGGCGGCGTACGACGAGGGGTACCGGCGCGGGGTCCACGACGAGGACGCCACCGCGATCCTGGCCGCCCTGCTGCGGCTGCGCGCCGGGGCCGGACTGCTGCGCTTCGGGCCCGCCGTGCGCGCCGCCGCCCAGCTGTTCTGGGCGCACGAGGCCGACGAGGCACTGCGGACGTCCTGGACCCGGCGGGCGGTGTCGCTGGCACGGGCCCGCGACACCTTCGGGCTCGCCCCGGCGATCGGCACCCTCCAGGAGGAGTGGGCGGCGGTCATGGGGACGGACCGCGCGGTGGCCGTGTACCTCTTCGAGGAGCTGACGAGCCGCCCCGCCGGCTTCGTCACCGGCGCCGCCGTCCGCACCTTCCTGGAGAAGTTCCGCCGGGCGACCGGCACCCCGGCCTACGACGACGACCTGGCCGCGCTCCACGACGACCTGCCCGCCCGGCGCCAGCTGGTCGAGGGCTGGCTCGCCTCCTACGCGGCGGCGAGCGGTTCGGCGGTGGACGAGGGGGACCTCGCGGAGGCCGCCGCCGTGGAACTCTGCCCCGGCCTCGACCGCTACGACCACGACGCCCCGCTCACCGAACGCGTGGACGGACTCCTCGGCGACCACCCGCGTGTCCGGCAGGGCGCACTCCTGGTCCGCCTGGACGAACTCCTCGCCCGTACCGCCGCGTTCCGCGACCGGACGGTGCCCGGCTTCCGCGCCTACCAGCGGCTGCGCAACGGCCTCCTCGACGCCGAACGCGGCCGGCTGCGGCTGGACGAGCACCGCCCGCGGGTGATGCCCGCCTTCGTCCGCAACCGGCTGCTGGACGAGGTCTACCTCCCGCTCATCGGGGACAGCCTCGCCAAGCAGCTCGGCACCGCCGACGCCGGCCGCCGCACCGACTCCCAGGGCCTGCTGCTCCTGGTCTCCCCGCCCGGCTACGGCAAGACGACGCTCATGGAGTACGTCGCCGACCGGCTCGGCATGGTCCTCGTCAAGGTCAGCGGGCCGAACCTCGGCCACGACGTGACCTCCCTCGACCCGGCGCAGGCGGCCGACGCTACCGCGCGCAAGGAGATCGAGAAGATCAACTTCGCGCTGGAGTGCGGAAACAACACCCTGCTGTACCTGGACGACATCCAGCACACCTCCCTGGGACTGCTCCAGAAGTTCATCCCGCTCTGCGACGCGACCCGCCGGATCGACGGGGTGCGGGACGGCGAGCCGCGCGGCTACGACCTGCGGGGCAAGCGCTTCGCGGTGGTCATGGCGGGCAACCCCTACACCGAGTCGGGCGACCGTTTCCGGATCCCGGACATGCTCGCCAACCGGGCCGACGTGTGGAACCTCGGCGAGGTCCTGAGCGGCCGGGAGGACGTCTTCGCGCTGAGCTTCGTCGAGAACGCGCTGACCGCCAACCCGGTCCTCGCCCCGCTCGCCGGCCGCTCCCGCGCGGACCTCGAACAGTTCCTCCGCATGGCCTCGGGCACCGGCCCGGCACCGCGCGCCGACGAGCTGGAGCACTCCTACGCCCCCGCCGAGACCGAACGGATCGTGGCGGTGCTGCGCCACCTCCTCACCGCCCGGGACACCGTCCTCGCGGTGAACGCGGCCTACATCGCCTCGGCGGCGCAGAGCGACGCGTCCCGCACCGAGCCGCCGTTCCGGCTCCAGGGCTCGTACCGCAACATGAACAAGATCGCCGAACGGATCGTGCCGGTGATGAACGCCGCCGAGCTGGAGGCCGTCATCGAGGACCACTACGCGGGCGAGGCCCAGACCCTCACCAGCGGCGCCGAGGCCAACCTGCTGAAACTGGCCGAGCTGCGCGGCACCCTCACCGGCCCCCGGGCCGCCCGCTGGGCGGAGATCACCGCGTCCTACGTCCGCGCCCGGGCGCTCGGCGGCGCCGACGACGACCCGGCCGCACGCGCGGTCGCCGCGCTCGGCCTGCTGGCCGACCGGGTCGCGGCCGTCGAGACGGCCATCCGGCACGCGGTGGACCCCCGCCGGCTCCTGGCCGACCCCGCCCCCGGCCCCCGCCACGCCCGGCAGCCCCACCCGCCGGCCCGCCCCGGCCTGCCCCCGGCGGACTGACCCCGGCCACCCGGAACCGTACGGCTGCCGCACCACCCGCCCCCGCACCGCACGGATCCGGCACCGCCCATCCCCGCACCGCCCGCCCCGGGGCCGCCCGGCCCCGCACCACCCGCCCCCGCACCGCGCGGATCCGGCCCCGTCCGCCCCGGCACCGCGCCCAGGAAGGAGCACCAGGCATGCTGGGATTCGTGCCCCCACTTCCTCAGCAGACCCAACACCCCACCACCGGCGGCCACATGGTGGTCTGCGGCGACGACACCCTCGCCCGGCGGCTCGCCGTGGAGCTGCGCTATGTGTACGGCGAGCGGGTCACCCTGCTGATCCCGCCGGGCCGGGACGCGACCCGCCCCGAACAGCCGCTCACCCAACGGGCCCGCGCGGTCGCGCTGTTCGGCCGGATGTCGGCGGCGATGAACCGCAACGGCGCGGCGGGCGGGGCGAGCGACGACACCAACGCCGGGGTCGAGGCCGTCCGCATCATGGAGGCGGCCGAGCCATCGGACGAGGTGCTGGAGGAGGCGGGCGCCGCCCGCGCCGCCGCGCTCGCCCTCGTCTACGACGACGACGAGCTGAACATACGGGCCGCCCTGACGGCCCGTCGGATCAATCCGCGCCTGCGCCTGGTCATCCGCCTCTACAACCGCAAGCTGGGCCAGCACCTGGAACACCTGCTCGACCAGGCGGCCGCCGTCGCCGCGCCCGGCCTCGACCCGGCGGTACTGGACGCCTCCACCACGGTCCTGTCCGACGCCGACACCGCCGCCCCCGCCCTGGCCGCCACCGCGGTGACCGGCAGCAGCAAGGTCATCCAGGCCGAGGGACTGCTGCTGCGCGCCGCCGAACGCACCCCGCCCGGACACGGTGAACTCGCCGACCCCGGGCTGTGCACCCTGGCCCTGCTCTCCTCCACCACCCACGACCCCGCGGGCGCCGAGGGCTCCGACAGCAGCGGCGCCGACGGGCCCCAGCTCCTCCCGGACCGGGCGACGGTGGAGGAGGCGACCGGCCGGGGCACGGTCGTCCTGGAGGCCATCAGCCACGCCGGGCCCGACCGGGCGCCCAGCCGCATGGGCGGCCGGGGCGCGCCGCTGGGCCACATCTTCTCGCGCAGGCTGCGGTGGTCGGCCGCGGGCGTGCTGGCCGCCGCCGTGGCCCTCACCGTCGCCTCGGTCCTCACCTACGGCGACAGCCCGCTGCACGCCGCCTACCTCACCCTGCTCGACCTGCTCGCGATGGGCGACCCCGCGGAGGAGGACGCCGGCTCCGCCCGGCAGATCATCCAGCTGCTGTCCGGCATGGCCGGCATGCTGCTGCTGCCCCTGCTGGTCGCCGCCGTGCTGGAGGCCTTCGGTTCGCTGCGCACCGCGTCCTCCCTGCGCCGCCCGCCCCGCGGCCTGACCGGACACGTGGTCCTGCTCGGCCTCGGCAAGATCGGCACGCGGGTGCTGGTGCGGCTGCGCGAGATGGACATACCGGTGGTCGTCGTCGAGGAGGACCCCGAGGCGCGCGGCATCCCGGTGGCCCGCAGCATGCACGTGCCCACCGTCATCGGCGACGTCACCCAGGAAGGGGTGCTGGAGGCGGCCAAGATCGGCCGGGCCCGCGCCCTGCTGGCCCTGACCAGCATCGACACCACCAACCTGGAGGCCGCCCTCTACGCCCGTACCGTCAAGCCCGACCTGCGGGTGGCCCTGCGGCTGTACGACGACGAGTTCGCCACCGCCGTCTACCGCACCCTGCGCACCGCCCACCCGGACGCCCTGACCCGCTCCCGCTCGGTCTCCCACCTGGCCGCGCCGTCGTTCGCGGTGGCCATGATGGGGCGTCAGATCCTGGGCGCGGTGCCGGTGGAGCGCAAGGTGATGCTGTTCGCCGCGCTGGAGGTGGGCGGCCACCCCCAGCTGGTGGGCCGCACCGTGGATCAGGCGTTCCGGGCCGGGTCCTGGCGGGTCCTGGCACTGGACGCCACACCCCCGGCCGACCGCGCCCCGGACCTGGCCGCCGTACCCCCGTACGACCCGCTCGGCGAACAGGGGCCGGGCCGCCCGTCCGGCCTGGTCTGGAACCTGCACCCGGGCTATGTGCTCCAGGCCCACGACCGGGTGGTCATCGCGGCGACCCGGCGCGGGCTCGCGGAACTGCTGCGCCGCCGGCACACCACGGACGTCCGCTGAACGGCGCCACCGGGGCGGGGGCGCGGATGCGGGGCCCGGGTACCGGAGAGCCCGGGGACGGTGGCCCTGGCACACGGAGAGCCGGGGGCAGGGTCCTGGTGCGCGGAGAGCCCGGGGCGGAGGCCCTGGTAGGCGAGGAGCCCGGAAGCAGGAAGCAGAGGGCGCGGGGCCCGGAGGTCCCGGTTCAGCGGATCATGCCCATCGCCCGGCGCACCTCGTCCAGGGTCGCCTCGGCGATCGCGTTCGCCCGCTCGTTCCCGTCCCGCAGGACGCCCCGGACGTACCTCATGTCCTGGGCGTACTCGGCGCGCCGGGCGCGGATCGGGGCCATCCTCGCGTTGACCGCGTCCGTCACGGTCCGCTTCAGCACGGCCGCACCGCCGCTCCCGATCTCCTCCGCCACCTCGTGCGGGTCCCGGTCCAGGCAGAGCGCGGCCAGCAGCACCAGGCTGGAGACCCCGGGGCGTGCTGCGGGGTCGTAGGTGATGTGCCGCTCGGCGTCGGTGGTCGCGCCCTTGATCAGCCGGGCGGTCTCGTCCTCGCTCGCCGCCAGGGTGATGGAGTTGCCCCGGCTCTTGCTCATCTTCCCGGCGTCGGTGCCGAGCAGCAGCGGCGCGGCGGAGAGCAGCGCGTCCGGCTCCGGGAAGACGGCCCCGTACCGCTCGTTGAAGCGCCGGGCGACGGTGCGGGTGATCTCCAGGTGCGGCAGCTGGTCCTGGCCGACGGGGACGAGGTTGCCCTTGCAGAAGAGGATGTCGGCGGCCTGGTGCACCGGGTAGGTGTACATCAGTCCGCTGACGGACGACTGCCGTGAGTGGGCGATCTCGTCCTTCACGGTGGGGTTGCGGCCCAGCTCGGCGACGGAGACCAGCGAGAGGAACGGCAGCAGCAGCTGGTTGAGGGCCGGTACGGCGCTGTGGTTGAAGACCGTGGAGCGCGCCGGGTCGATGCCGATGGCCAGGTAGTCCAGCAGCAGTCCCTCCACGTGCTCGGTGAGCCGGTCCGCGACGTCCCGGTCGGTCAGCACCTGGTAGTCGGCGATCAGCACGAAGACCTCCACGCCGAGGTCCTGGAGCCGCACCCGGTTGTGCAGGGTGCCGAAGTAGTGCCCGAGGTGGAGGGCGCCGGTGGGCCGGTCACCGGTGAGGACCCGGAAGCGCCCGGGATCCTGGGCGATCTGCCGCTCCAGCTCGGCGCTGCGGCGCAGGGCGGGGCTCGCGGAAGGAGCGGGGGCCGTCACCTCGGGGGTGGCGGGGGAGGCTGCGGGGGCGGTGGTCATCGGGGTCTCCTCGCGGGTGCTGGATGCGTGGAGGACGGCCCGCCCGGACCCGGGCAACGAAAAAAGGACCGTCCATGTCGAACGGCCCTGGTTCCGTGCAGATGAGGCGGCCGCTCCTAGGAGGAGCGCCACCAGTTACGGCACGGCACGGAGGTCATACGGAGAAGTGTACCGGTCACCGCCCGTCCGGGGGAGGGGCCGCAGCCCGTCCCGGGCCCCGCCCCCCTCCCCTCCCCGGCCTCCGTCCCCGACCCTCCCGGGCCCCGCCCCCGGCCCCTCCCGGGCCCTCTTCGCCACCCCTCCCGGGACCCGGGAATAGCTCTCCGGCCCCACCCGTTGTAGGGTGTGTTCACATAGTTCAACGTTCAACCACTTCTTACGGAGGCGGGCGTCATGCAGTTCGGGATCTTCACCGTCGGGGACGTCACCACCGACCCCACGACCGGCCGTACACCGACCGAGAACGAGCGGATCAAGGCGACCCTCGCCATCGCGCAGAAGGCCGAGGAAGTGGGCCTGGACGTCTTCGCGACCGGCGAGCACCACAACCCGCCGTTCGTCCCGTCGTCACCGACGACGACGCTCGGCTACATCGCCGCCCGCACCGAGAACCTCATCCTCTCGACCTCCACCACGCTGATCACCACCAACGACCCGGTGAAGATCGCCGAGGACTACGCCACGCTCCAGCACCTCGCCGACGGCCGCGTCGACCTGATGATGGGCCGCGGGAACACCGGCCCGGTCTACCCCTGGTTCGGCAAGGACATCCGCCAGGGCATTCCGCTGGCCATCGAGAACTACGCCCTGCTGCACAAGCTGTGGCGCGAGGACGTCGTCGACTGGGAGGGGAAGTTCCGTACGCCGCTCCAGTCCTTCACCTCGACCCCGCGCCCGCTGGACGGCGTCCCGCCGTTCGTCTGGCACGGCTCGATCCGCTCCCCGGAGATCGCGGAGCAGGCCGCCTACTACGGTGACGGCTTCTTCCACAACAACATCTTCTGGCCGATGGAGCACACGAAGAAGATGGTCGCCCTCTACCGGCGCCGTTACGCCCACTACGGCCACGGCACCGAGGAGCAGGCCATCGTGGGCCTCGGCGGCCAGGTGTTCATGCGGAAGAACTCCCAGGACGCGGTCAGGGAGTTCCGCCCCTACTTCGACAACGCCCCGGTCTACGGCCACGGGCCGTCCCTGGAGGAGTTCACCCGCGAGACCCCGCTGACCGTCGGCTCCCCGCAGGAGGTCATCGAGCGGACCCTGGGCTTCCGGGACGCCGTCGGCGACTACCAGCGCCAGCTGTTCCTGATGGACCACGCCGGGCTGCCGCTCAAGACGGTCCTGGAGCAGCTCGACATCCTCGGCGAGGAGGTCGTCCCGGTGCTCCGCAAGGAGTTCGCCGCCCTGCGCCCGGCCGTTGTGCCGGACGCCCCCGTCCACCCCGCGGTCACCGCGGCCCGTGCCGCGGCCACCACCGAGGAGGTCTGAGTACCGTGCTCACCACCGCACCGCTGAAGATCGTGGCCGTGTCGGCCGGGCTGAGCAGCCCGTCCTCCACCCGCCTGCTGGCCGACCGGCTCGCCGAGGCCACCCGGGAGCGGCTGGCCGCGGACCAGGACCGCACCGTCGAGGTCCGGGTCGTGGAGCTGCGCGACCTGGCCGTCTCCATCGCCAACCACCTGGTCACCGGCTTCCCGCCGGCCGACCTGCGGGACGCGATCGACGCGGTGACCGGGGCGGACGGCGTGATCGCCGTGTCGCCGGTCTTCACCGCCTCGTACAGCGGCCTGTTCAAGTCGTTCTTCGACCTGATCGACAACACCGCCCTGACCGGCAAGCCGGTACTGATCGCGGCGACCGGCGGCACCCCTCGGCACTCGCTGGTCCTGGAGCACGCGATGCGCCCGCTCTTCGCCTACCTGCGGGCCGTGGTCCTGCCGACCGCCGTGTACGCGGCGTCCGAGGACTGGGGAGCGCCCGGCGACGAGTACGCCGAGGGGCTGCCGTCCCGGATCCGCCGGGCGGGCGGCGAACTCGCCTCCGCCCTCACCGGGCACACCCGGTCCGGAGCGAGCCGGGAAGCCACGCTCGACGACGGGGAGGACGGCCTCGTCCCCTTCGAGCAGCAGCTCGCCGGGCTCCGGGTGGGGCCGTAGGGGGCTCCGGCCGAAGAGGGGCCCGGAGGCAAGCCACAAGGGCCGACGCGCGGGGCACGAGGGACCTTCGGGCCCCCTGCGCCCCGTTTGTCTCGTGTTAAGACGGATACACGCGTCTATGGGACGTGTGCCGGATGTGTTCCGAAGAGCTGGAGGCAGACATGGGCAGGATCGTCGTGGGCGTGGACGGCTCGGATCAGTCGATCAAGGCGCTCCGCTGGGCGGTACGCCAGGCGGAGCTGACCGGTGACACGGTCGAGGCGGTCAACAGCTGGGAGTACCCCGCGACCAGCTGGGCGTCGATGATGCCGGGACTGCCGGAGGACTTCGACCCGCAGGCCGTGGCCACCGTGGCGCTCAACGAGGCGCTGGAGGAGGCCCTCGGCGCCGACGGGGCGCAGCGGGTGGAGCGGGTCGTGGTGATCGGCAACCCCGCCCAGTCGCTGCTGGAACGGGCCAGGGGCGCCGAACTCCTGGTCGTCGGCGCCCGCGGCTACAGCGGTCTGAAGGCCACCCTGCTGGGCTCGGTCAGCCTCCACGTCACCCAGCACGCCTCCTGCCCGGTCACCGTCGTCCGCGGCTGACCGGCCCCTCCCGTACGCACGGCGGCGGCGGGCGCGGCCCCGGGATGAGACCCGGGAGCCGCGCCCGCCGCCGTCGTCGTGCCGCGGGCCGCCGTCCTCATTCCGTCCGGGTGTAGAAGAGGTAGTACGCGTACGCGGTCACCCCGGCGCCGACGCCCAGCCCGAGCACCGTCGAGGACAGCACGCTGTGGTGGTGCAGGCTGAAGAGGTAGCCGATCACGATCGCGGTCACCGCCCCGTACGCCGCCGCCCGCACCTCGACCGGCAGCCTTCCCTGCACCCGGCCCAGCGCGAAGCACAGCACGGCGAAGGCCACACCGGAGACGACGCCCAGCCAGATCAGCCCGGCGGTGGTCTCACCGCCGTCCCGCCGGATGAAGAAGGCCCAGAAGCCGACGATCACACCCAGCACCAGAGGCAGTGCCCAGCCGATCGAACGGTGGTGGGGCCGGGCCGGGGCACGGTCACGCGAGCGTGTGTGCCGGGGCATGGTTGCGTGTGTGGCCATGGCGGACAACTCCTTCCCTCGCCCCCGTCCTCCGTGTCCCTCCAGCGCACACCCGGCCGCCCGGCCCGGCAACTCGAACGGCCTACGGTCCGGCGCGCCGGACTCCCGGACGGGCTTGGCTGGGGAGGGTGCGGACCTACCTCTCCACGGCCCTGTCGGCGGTACTGCTGATCCTGCTCGCCCTGCTGGTCCCGGTGAGCGCGCTCGCCGCGTGGGTGGACCTGGAGATCGACGACACCGACCGCTACCTCGCGGCGGTCTCCCCGCTGGCCTCCGACTCCGACGTACAGGACACCATCGCCTCGCTGATCACCGACGAGGTGATGGAGAACATCGATCTCGGGCCGCTCCAGGACGCCCTCGACGACTTCCTGCGGGAGACCGCGCGGTCGTTCACCACGACCGAGGCGTTCCAGCGGGCGTGGGACAGCGCGAACCGCACCGCCCACGAGACCGTGACCGAGGCCCTGCGCGAGGACGACGGCCAAGCGGTGACCATCGACCTGGCACCGGTGATCGAACGCGTCAGACAGGACCTGACGGACCGCGGTGTGCCCTTCGCGGAGCAGATCCCGGTGCAGCACCTCACGATCACCCTGCTCTCCGCCGACCGCGCGGACGAGCTGCGGTCCACGTTCCGGTGGCTGCGCTACTGCAGCGTCTGGCCGGCCGTCGCCACCGCGGTGCTGCTGGTCGCCGTGACCGGCCTCGCCTTCGTACGGGGCGGCCGGCGGCGCGGCCTCGGCACGGTCGCCGTGGCGGGGGCCGGACTCGCGCTGGGCGCCGTCCTGCTCCGCGTCGCGGTCGCCCTCGGCCGGAGCAGGGCCCTGGACCAGGTCCCCGGAAGCGACCGGGACGCCGCCGCCGCGGTGTACGACGCGCTGACGGCGTCCCTGCGGACGACGGTGTGGGCCGTGCTCGCGGCGGGACTGGCGCTGCTCGTCTGCGGGGTCGCGGGACGGCTCCTGACGGGCCGCGGACCAACGCACCGGCCGGCCCCGCGCCCCCGCTGAGCCCCGCCCTGCGCCGACGTGCGCGGGCGCACGGGCAGGGCGACAGTGGACATCGTGAGCCGGGGGCGTCGACCAGTCCCGACGGGCCGCCCCGAAAGGGCCGCCACCACCCGGACGTGGGAGGAACACCATGGGCGAACAGGACATTTTCCAGCACATCGACGGGCTGGTCACCCAGGAACGCGAGCTGCGCGCCCGCTCCACCCTGGACGGCCTCTCCGACACCGAACGCGCACGGCTGCGCGAGGTGGAGATACGGCTCGACCAGTGCTGGGACCTGCTGCGGCAGCGCCGTGCCCTCAGCGAGTACGGCGAAGACCCCGCGAAGGCGGCACTCCGCCCGGCCGACGAGGTCGAGGGCTACCGGAACTGACCCCGGGAGAACGGGAGTTCGGGAGATGCGGGAGACCCGGGAGCCCGGGAGACGCAGGCGCCCGGAAGACGCGGGAGCCCGGGACACCCGGGCGCCTGGGAGACACGGGAGCCCGGGAGACCCGGCGCCGGGGTGCTACGAGGCGTCGCCCCCGGGCCGCCGGGGGTCGCGGGTGGAGCGCCGGATGCCCCGGAGGCGCTCCATCTCACGGCGGTCCCGCTTGGTCGGCCGGCCCGCCCCCCGGTCACGTACCGGCACCTGGAACGCCTCCTCGCGGGGCGGCGGGGGCGGGCTGTTGTCGACGTAGCACTCCACGGCGACCGGTGGCCCGATCCGCTTCCTGACGATCTTCTTCACGACCACGATCCGGTCCCGGCCGCTCTGCCGCAGCCGGACCTCGTCCCCGGCCCGCAGGGGCCGCGAGGGCCTGGCCCGCTCACCGTTGACCCGGACGTGCCCCGCCCTGCAGGCGGCGGCCGCCTGGGAGCGTGTCTTCGTCAGCCGGACCGACCAGATCCACGCGTCGACCCGGACGCTGCCCTCCGCCTGCGGCGCCTCACCGGAAACCATGGGACGACTGTAGTGCCGGTGCCGGCCCGGGTCCCCCGGTTTACGGTGCGGCGCCTCGGCGGCCGGGGCCTGCGGATCAGACGCCGATGTCCTTCCCGTCCTTGCGCCAGACGGCCACGACCGACGGCCGCACGATGCGTCCCGGCCCGTCCGGCCAGCTGCTCGCGGGCTTCTCGACGGACGCGCCGTCCACCTCGCCCGGGTGCTGCACGGCGACCAGGACCCGGCGGTCCTGGATGACCGGCCCACAGGTCTCCGCCCCGGTCGGCACCGTCAGGAACTGCTTCAGCTCACCACGCCGCTCACCCGCCGTCGCCACCCCGAACAGCCCGTCGTGCGAGCCGAGCTGGTTGCCGTCGGTGGAGATCCACAGGTTGCCGTGGTCGTCGAAGGCCACGTTGTCCGGGCAGGAGATCGGGCTGACCTTCTCCTTCGGAAAGCCGGAGAAGTACGTCGACGGGTCCTCCGGGTCGCCCGCCACCAGGAACAGCCGCCAGGCGAAGCCGTCAGCCGCCGGGTCGTCCCAGTTCTCCGCGAGCTCCAGGATCTGGCCGTGCTTGTTGGCGTTGCGCGGGTTGGCCTCGTCGGCACCCGCCTTGCCCGCCTTGCCGCGGTCGGTGTTGTTGGTCAGGGCCACGTAGACCCGGCCGGTACGCGGCGAGGGCTCGACGTCCTCGGGGCGGTCCATCTTGGTGGCGCCGACCTTGTCACCGGCCAGCCGCGTGAAGACGTACACCTCTTCGGCGGTCATCCCGGGGACGTGCGAGACGTCCCCGGTGGCGAGCGGGATCCACACCCCGCTGCCGTCGAACTCGCCGTCCGCCGGCAGCCTGCCCGTGCCGTCGAACCCGTCCGCGGGGGAGTCGCCGGTCAGCTTGGCGACGTACAGCGTCCCCTCGTCCAGCAGCGTCAGGTTGTGCTCACGGGCGGCCCGCGAATCACCCTTCTTCATCCGCTTGCCGGAAACGAACTTGTAGAAGTAGTCGAAGCGTTCGTCGTCGCCCATGTAGACGACCGGACGGCCGTCGGCGGTCAGCCGGGGCTGGGCCGCCTCGTGCTTGAAACGGCCCAGCGCGGTCCGCTTGCGGGGAGTGGAGTCCGGGTCGTACGGGTCGAGTTCGACGACCCAGCCGAAGCGGTGCGCCTCGTTGGGCTCCTGCGCCAGGTCGAAGCGCTTGTCGAACCGCTCCCACTTGCGCTCGGTGGCGGACGAGCCGATGCCGTAGCGCTTGTCGGTGGCGGACGAGCCGTTGGCGAAGTACTGGTTGAAGTTCTCCTCGCCGTGCAGCGTCGTCCCCCAGGGGGTGGTGCCGCCCGCACAGTTGTTCAGGGTGCCGAGGACCCTGCGGCCGGTGCGGTCGGCGGAGGTGCGGAGCAGCGGGCTGCCCGCGGCCGGCCCGGTCATCTCGAAGACGCTGGTGGCGGTGAGCCGGCGGTTCAACGGGTGGCGGCCGACCGGGCCCAGCCGGCCGGTGCGGTTCTCCTCCTGGACGACGACTACGGAGAGTCCGTGCGCGGCCCAGGCGATCTCGACCTGTTCGCGGGTCGGGGCGGCCGGATCGTAACCACGGAACATCAGGATCTCGTCCGTGTACTCGTGGTTGGCGACCAGCAGCTGCCGGCCGCGCTCGCCCCGGAGCGGGAGCAGCGAGAGGAAGTCGTTGTTGTAGCCGAACTGGCCGGCCTGCGCCTTCGCGGTCTGCCGGTCCGGGTCGAAGGCGGGAGCGCCCCGCAGGATCGGTTCGCCCCAGCGGATCACCACGTTCTGGCCGTAGCCGTCGGGGACGGTGACCTTGTCCGCCGTGTTGGGGGCCACCGACGGGAAGCGCAGACCGCGGGCGCCGGAAGCGGCCGGCTTCGGCTTCTTCCCGGGGTGGTCGGCGAGCGGCGCCGCCTCGGCCCTCGGGGAGCCCGGGCCGGTGAGCGCGGCGGTACCGGCGGCGGCCGCGACGGTCACCACCGCGGCCGTGCGCATCATCGAGCGGCGCGAAAGGGCACCGGCGATGACGTCACCGGCGTACTCGTTGTCGCTGGTGTTCGGCACCTCGTGGAAGCAGGCGTCACCGCAGCGGTAGCGGCAGGTCAGCGCAGAGCGCCCACCGGGGTGCGAACTGATGAGCGGCAGCATTTTCCGCACGTTTTCCGTCCCTCCGTCTGTGTGTCGAGCGCGACGGTAGGGGCGCGTCCACGCCGTGCGTGGGACTGCCGGTGAACGGCGGGTGAAGTCCGGAACACCGCTGGGGTCCAGGGGCATACGATCGTCAACTCCACGCCGGAGAAGACCCGGTCGGGGGCTGGTCGGCGCGGGGGCGGGCCGCGCCGCCGAACGGCCGGATCCGGCCGCTAACCTTACGTATCCGCCCTGGCCAGGGATGAATTCCCGCAGTACGGACATTTATCGCACCCAACTCATGCGAAAGGCCTCGCCCATGGGCATTCGGAGCTTGCTGCGCAAGGTGTTCGGCCGCACGGAGCAGGACGAGCCGACCCCGGCCGCCGTCCCCCCGCAGGCCGAGCGCACCCCGCCCACGGAAACCGAGACGGAGGCCACCACTCCGGCGGACGAGCCCGCCAAGGCATCGGTACCCGCACCGGCGTCACCGCCGGACGCGTCCCCGGACCGGATCACCGGCGGCCGGACCTCGGACGGCGCCGATGACGACGGCACCGGCGGGCACACGGACGGAGGGGCCTCGGACCTGGTGTCCGCGGCGTTCGACAAGCCGTCCGCGCCGACGCCCTCGCCCGCACCGCCCGCCGCCGGGCCGACGGTCCCCGCCCAGGGGACGGCCCCCGACGAACCGCGGACCGCGTCCCCGGCACCGGCCCCCGCCGCTGATGCCGACGCGCCCCTCACCATCGAGACCGACTCGGACACCGGAGCACGGGACGAGCCGGAGGCCGCACCGGCCGCGACGGCCCCGGAGACGGTGGCCGACGAGTCACCCGCACCGGAGGCCGAGCCGGCCCCCGCCCCCGCCCCCGAGGCGGAAACCGCACCGGAGCCCGACGCCGCACCGCAGACCGAGTCCGCACCGCAGGCCGACGCCGCACCGGAGCCCGAGGCCGCACCGCAGGCCGAGGCATCGGCCGGGACGAAGGAACCCGCCCCGGACCCCGCCGCCGAGCCGATCACGATCGACCTCGGCCCGGACCCCGCCGAGACCACGGCACCGGCAGAGGCGACAGCACCGGCCAAGACGGCAGCACCGGCGGACGAGGCCACCGAGGTCACCGATCCCGAGGCCACAGGCACCGAAGCCGCCGCCCCCGAAGCCGCCGAGGCCCCCGAGGCCCCCGCCACCGAGCCTCCCGCCGCCGCTCAGGCCGCCGCCGGCCCCGCCGTGCCCCTCGCCCGGGTCAAGTCCTCCGCGCCCCGGCTCGCCGCCCCGTACAAGGCGGCCCAGGCCAAGCTGAAGGCGCACGGCCTCACCGGGCTGCGGGCCACCGTCTACCTGGTGCTCGACCGGTCCGGTTCCATGCGGCCGTTCTACAAGGACGGCAGCGCCCAGCACCTGGGCGACCGCACCCTGGCCCTCGCCGCCCACCTGGACGAGGACGCCACCGTGCCGGTGGTCTTCTTCTCGACCGACATCGACGGCACCGGCACCATCGACCTCACCGCGCACGAGGGCCGGATCGACGAACTGCACGCGGGCCTCGGCCGGCTCGGGCGGACCCACTACCACCGGGCCGTCGAGGAGATCGTCGACCACTACGAGAAGTCCGGCTCCTCGGGCCCGGCGCTCGTGGTCTTCCAGACGGACGGCGCCCCGGACGCCAAGCTGCCGGCCAGGCAGGCGCTGGCGGACGCGGCCCGGCTGCCGCTGTTCTTCCAGTTCGTCGCGTTCGGCGAGAAGGACTCGAAGGCCTTCGACTTCCTGCGCAAGCTGGACGGCGACAACACCGGTTTCTTCCACGCCGGGCCCGCCCCGCTCGACGTACCCGACGCGACGTTCTACCGCGAGGTGCTCGCCGGGCTCCCCGCCTGGGCGGCCGGCCGCGGCCTCCTCGCCGGGGACTGATCCACCGGCAGCCGTACGGTCACGGCGAGCCCGCCCCCTGACGGGCCGGGTTCCGCCGTGGCCGTACCGCCGTGGGCCATCGCGATGGACCGGACGATCGACAGCCCGAGGCCCGAGCCCCGGCCCATCCGGTCCCGGCCCTCACCGCGCCGGAATGCCTGGAAGAACCCGTCGATCTCGCCTTCGGACACCTCGGGCCCGGTGTTGCTGACCACCAGGGCCCCGTCCGCCGACAGCGACACGTCGACCGACCCGCCCGGCACGTTGTAGCGGACGGCGTTCGACAGCAGGTTGGCCACCAGCTGCGCGAGCAGCTGCCGGTTCCCCCGGACGGCACAGGGCTCCACCGTCACCGTGGTCCGCACCCGGGGCGCCCCCGCCGCCGGCGCCGGCCGTCCGGCCTCCTCGGTGACCACCTTCGCCAGATCGACGTCCTCCCGCTCCCCGCTCTCCAGGCCCCGCTCGCTGCGGGCCAGCACCAGCAGCCCCTCGATGAGCCGTTCGCTGCGCCGGTTGTTGTCCAGCAGGGTCTGCCGGGTGCGTACGAGGTCCTCCGGTGACGGGTCGTCCAGGCCGATCTGGATCGCGGCCCGCTGGGTGGCCAGCGGGGTCCGCAGCTCGTGCGAGGCGTTGGCGATGAACCGGCGCTGGCTGTCGAAGGCCCTCTCCAGCCTGGCCAGCAACGCGTCCAGGGTCTCCCCCAGCTCCTTCAGCTCGTCGTCGGGGCCGCTGGACGCGATCCGCTCGTGCAGGGTGTGCTCGGAGAGCCTGCGGGCCTTGGCCGTCATGGCGTGCACCGGCCGCAGCACCCGCCCCGCCGTCCACCAGCCGACGCCGACCGCGCACCCCGTCATCACCAGCAGCGCCGCCGCCGACCAGTACAGGAGCTCCCGGCTCGCCGCGTCGCTGACGTCGTCGGTGACGTCGTACACCGTGGGCGGGCCGAGACGGCCCCGGGTGTGCAGCGGGCCGTTCACCGCGAAGCCCGGCTGGGAGACCGCGGCCGAGGTGGCGATGGCGCGGGCCTGCGAGTCCGTCCCGGCGCGCGAGGCCAGGTTGACCGTGGTGAGCAGCGCCGTCCCCAGGACCAGGAACACCCCGCCGTAGACCAGGGCGATCCGCGTCCGGATCGTCGTGTGCCGGGCTTGCGGGACGTCCCGGATCCGCAGCAGCCCCGCCAGCCGGTTCACAGGGCGTACCCCACGCCCTGGACGGTGCGGATGAGCGCCGGTTCGCCCAGCTCGGCGCGGAGCTTGCCCATACAGACGTCCACGGCGCCCGGGTGGGGCGACTCCCTGCCCGGACGGAGCGGGGAGCCCGGGGAGGAGCCGGCGTTGGCGTCCCAGGCGCGTTCCAGCAGCTCCTCGGCGCCGACCGCGGCCCCGTCGGCCTCCAGCAGCAGCTGGAGCACCGTGAACTCCTTCGGGGACAGGTCCAGCTCCCTGCCGTCACGGGTCGCGGTCCGGCGCACACTGTCCAGCCGGATGCCGTGCCGCTCCAGCTGCGGAGGGACGGGGCGGGCGCCGCGGCGGCGCAGGGCCCGCACCCGGGAGACCAGCTCGGGGAACTCGAAGGGCTTGCTCACGTAGTCGTCGGCGCCCAGGTCCAGCCCCTCCACCCGG
This sequence comes from Streptomyces nitrosporeus, assembly GCF_008704555.1. Lineage (NCBI taxonomy): Bacteria > Bacillati > Actinomycetota > Actinomycetes > Kitasatosporales > Streptomycetaceae > Streptomyces > Streptomyces nitrosporeus. Next base: position 3,922,576 of record NZ_CP023702.1, on the reverse strand, counting down.
TCCTCCGTCGTCCCGGAGGCGGTGAGCATCAGGATCTTCGTCCGGGAGCCCCCGGCGACCAGCCGGCGGGCCACGTCGTCCCCGTGCACCCGGGGCAGGTCACGGTCCAGGACGACGACGTCATAGTCGTGCAGTCCGAGGTAGGCGAGCGCCGCGTCCCCGCTGTAGACGGTGTCGACGGCGAACCCGGCCCTCCGCAGCCCGGTGGCGACCAGCTCCGCCAGGGTCTCCTCGTCCTCGGCGACCAGTACCCGCATCGTGTTGTCTCCTGCCTCGCGCACGTGTGCCGACCCCTCCCAGGATGCGTCCTGGGCACGGAAAGCATGTTCCGCAGCGCTCTCCGTGCCCCGGCGCACGCTCCGGCCGCTTTTAATCGATGCGGGCGGACCCTCCACGGGCCGTTAGGATTTCGACCATGGCGGCCACTGGATCAGAGAAGCAAGGGGGCGACGGCGTGAAGAGTTTCTACGTATCGACCCCCATCTACTACGTCAACGACGCTCCTCACCTGGGCCACGCCTATACGACCGTCGCAGGCGACGTGCTCACCCGCTGGCACCGCCAGCGCGGCGAGAAGGTGTGGTACCTCACCGGCACGGACGAGCACGGTCAGAAGATCATGCGCACGGCCGAGGCGAACGACGTCACGCCCCAGGCCTGGTGCGACAAGCTCGTCGAGGAGGCGTGGAAGCCCCTCTGGGAGCACCTGGACATCAGACACGACGACTTCATCCGCACCACGGAGAAGCGGCACACCGACCGTGTGCAGGAGTTCGTGCAGGACCTGTACGACAAGGACCAGATCTACAAGGGCGGGTACGAAGGCCCGTACTGCGTGGGCTGCGAGGAGTACAAGCTCCCCGGGGACCTCCTGGAGGCCGAGGACGGCACCAAGCTGTGCCCGATCCACAAGAAGCCGGTGGAGATCCTCAAGGAGGAGAACTACTTCTTCAAGCTCAGCGAGTACGGCCCGAAGCTGCTGGAGTTCTACGAGGCCAACCCCGGCTTCATCCAGCCCGAGTCGGCCCGCAACGAGATCGTGAACTTCGTCAGGCAGGGGCTGCAGGACCTGTCGATCTCGCGCTCGACCTTCGACTGGGGCGTCCCGGTGCCGTGGGACGAGAAGCACGTCATCTACGTGTGGATCGACGCGCTGCTGAACTACGCCACGGCGGTCGGCTACGGCGCCAACCAGGAGAAGTTCGACGCCACCTTCCCGGCCGACGTGCACCTGATCGGCAAGGACATCCTCCGGTTCCACTCGGTGATCTGGCCCGCCATGCTGATGGCTCAGGGCCTCCCGCTGCCCGGCAAGGTCGTCGCCAACGGCTGGCTGATGGTCGGCGGCGAGAAGATGTCCAAGTCGAACCTGACGGGCATCAAGCCGCAGGACCTGACCTCGCACTTCGGGGTGGACGCCTACCGCTGGTACTTCCTGCGCGCCATCGCGTACGGCAGCGACGGCTCGTTCTCCTGGGAGGACTTCAGCGCCCGCTACACCTCCGAGCTCGCCAACGACTACGGCAACCTGGCCTCCCGGGTCGCGGCCATGGTCGGCAAGTACTTCGGCGGGGTGCTCCCCGAGGCCACGGCCTCCGGCGAGGCGGAGCGGGCGGTCCAGGAGGGTCTCGCCGAAGCCGTGGCCACGGCCGACGCCAGGATCGGTGACGACCTGGACTTCCAGGCCGGCATCCTGGCCGTCTTCGACTTCGTGAAGCGGGTCAACGGCTACATCACCGAGCAGGAGCCCTGGAAGGTGGCCAAGGACGAGTCGCCCGAGGGCCGGGCCCGGCTCGCGACGATCCTCTACACCGCCGCCGAGTCACTGCGCGGGACCGCGGTCCTGCTGAACGCCGTGATGCCGCGGACCTCGCAGCAGCTGTGGGAGTCCCTCGGCGCGGAGGCCTCCCTGGGCGCCCTGGCCGACCAGCGGGTGCAGGACGCGGGCCGGTGGGGCCTGCTGCCTGCCGGGTCGACGGTGACGAAGGGCGCGGTGCTCTTCCCGCGCCTGGAGGAGAAGCCCGCCTGAGCGGCGTACACGTGTGAGGGCCCGGGACCGGTGACGGTCCCGGGCCCTCGTCCGTTCCGGGCGGCCCTCCCGCGCGGCCTCAGCGGTTCAGGGCCACGGAGTCGCCCATCACGATCACCGGGGACTTCTCCGGGTCCAGGGTGCGCAGCAGTTCCTCCATGCGCTCCTCGGGGACCGAGACACAGCCCTGGGTGGGGCCGCCGTGGTCCACGTGGATCCAGATGCCGCCGCCCCGCCCGTCACCGAGCGGCCGTTCCCGGTCCAGCGGGCTCCGGCCCGGGACCCGGTTGTAGTTGATGGCGACGACGTAGTCGAAGGACCCCTCCAGCGGCTCCCCGAAGAACCCCTCCCCGCTCGTCGCGAAGTCCGGCTGTTCGTCGTACGGGAGCAGAGAGCCCGGGTCCTCCAGGCGGCCGCCCGCGTCGGTCAGGCCGAACACCCCGACGGGTGACCTGAGATCGCCGGCGACATGGTGGCCGGTCCAGCCCTTCCTGCCGTTGTGGGCCCTCCAGGGCCCGGCCGCGAAGGTCCAGCCCACCGCGGGGTCCTCCCGGGTGTAGAAGGCGACCGTCGACCGGTCGGAATCGGGCCCCTCCCCGGTCACCACGACGGCCTGGCGGGCTTCGGCCGGGATCAGCGCCCGGGTCCGGGGGCCCAGCGCCGGGATCTCCTTCGGGGGGGCGGGTGCCGGAGAGACGGACGGCGACACGGCCGGGGACACCACCGCCGGGCGCGGGGGCCCGTCCGCACCACGCGGCACGGACGTCCCCCCGGCAGCGGCGGAGCAGCCGGCGGCCAGCAGGAACAGGGCGGCGGACAGGACGTACGGGCGACGGGGGACGGACACGGTGCGCGCTCCTCGTGAACAGGCGGTCGCTCTCTCGGTGCCAGTCTTTGCCGGGTCCGGCGGCCCCGAACCGGAACCGGGGCCATCCGGCCGCACCCGTTCCGTGTACCCGCGCGGGGCCGCCCGCCCTCGTGGACGGGGACGGCCCCCGCCCGCCGGCCGGGGCGTGGACGCAAAACAGCCCCCGGCCGACGGCCGGGGGCTGTTCCGCGTGGGACCGGGCAGGAGCGCCGGCGCCTACTTCGCGCCGGTGTCCCTCGCCACCGAGTCCTTGGCCCCGGCCTTCTCCTTGGCCGGTGCCGCGGGCTTGCGGAGCTGGATGTTCAGCTCGCGCAGGCGGGCCTCCTCCAGGACCGTCGGGGCGCCCATCATGAGGTCCTGGGCGTTGCCGTTGAGCGGGAAGGCGATCGTCTCGCGGATGTTCGGCTCGTCGGCGAGCAGCATCACGATGCGGTCGACGCCCGGGGCGATGCCGCCGTGCGGCGGGGCACCGAGGCGGAAGGCGCGGAGCATGCCCGCGAACTCCTGCTCGACGGTCTCCCGGTCGTAGCCGGCGATCTCGAACGCCTTGATCATCAGCTCGGGCTCGTGGTTGCGGATGGCGCCCGAGGACAGCTCGATGCCGTTGCAGACGATGTCGTACTGCCAGGCCAGGATGTCCAGCGGGTCCTTGGTCTCCAGGTCCTCCAGACCGCCCTGCGGCATCGAGAAGGGGTTGTGCGAGAAGTCGATCTTGCCGGTCTCCTCGTCCTTCTCGTACATCGGGAAGTCGACGACCCAGCAGAACCGGAAGACGCCCTCCTCGAAGTGGCCGGACCGCTTGGCGGCCTCGACGCGGACGGCGGACATGATCTTGGAGACCTCGTCGAACTCGCCCGCGCCGAAGAAGACGGCGTGGCCCGGGACGAGGGAGAGGCGCTCGGTGAGCGTCTTGACGTCCGTCTCGGTGAGGAACTTGGCGATCGGGCCGGCCAGCGTGCCGTCCTCACCGACGCGCACCCAGGCCAGGCCCTTGGCGCCGTGCTCGACCGCGTACTCGCCGAGGCCGTCGAAGAACTTCCGGGACTGGCCCGCGGTGTCCGGCACCGGCAGCGCGCGGACGTGCTTGCCGGCGAACGCCTTGAAGCCGGAGTCGGCGAAGACGTCCGAGATGTCGACGAGCTCCAGCTGGGCGCGGAGGTCCGGCTTGTCGTTGCCGTACTTCAGCATCGACTCGCGGAACGGGATCCGCGGGAACGGCGAGGTGACCGGGCGGCCGTTGCCGAACTCCTCGAAGAGCTCGGTCATCAGCTTCTCGATCGGCCGGAAGACGTCCTCCTGCTCGACGAACGACATCTCGACGTCGAGCTGGTAGAACTCGCCCGGCGAACGGTCGGCGCGGGCGTCCTCGTCGCGGAAGCAGGGCGCGATCTGGAAGTACCGGTCGAAGCCGGAGATCATCAGCAGCTGCTTGAACTGCTGCGGTGCCTGCGGCAGGGCGTAGAACTTGCCCGGGTTCAGCCGGGAGGGGACCACGAAGTCACGGGCGCCCTCGGGGGAGGTCGCGGTGAGGATCGGCGTCGCCATCTCGTTGAAGCCGAGGGCGACCATCTTGGAGCGGATGGCCGCGATCACGGCGGAGCGCAGCATGATGTTGCGGTGCATGCGCTCACGGCGCAGGTCGAGGAAGCGGTACTCCAGGCGCCGCTCCTCGTTGACGCCGTCCTCGGCGTTGATCGTGAAGGGCAGCGGGCCGGCCTCGCCCAGCACCTCGACCTCGGTGACCTCGATCTCGATCTCGCCGGTGGGGAGCTCCGGGTTGACGTTCTCGGCACCGCGCGCGGAGACCTTGCCGTCGATCCGTACGACGGTCTCCTTGGTCAGCTTCGCCAGGGCCTCGTTGCCGGGGGTGCCGGGACGGGCGACGAGCTGCACCAGGCCGTAGTGGTCGCGCAGATCGATGAAGAGGATGCCGCCCAGGTCTCGGCGATTGTGCAGCCAGCCGCTCAGCCGGACGTCGGTGCCGACGTCAGAGGCGCGGAGCTCGCCGCAGGTGTGGGACCTGTACCGATGCATCGTCGTTCATCCAGTCTTCGCGGTCGGGGTGGATTGACACCCCAGGCTACCGCCCGTAGGCGTACCACTTCATTGTCATGAGCCGCACGGTTCCCCCGGGCCCCGCGCACGGGGCCGCCGGGGCCCGCCGCGCGGGCGCCCGCGTCCGGGCCCCCTCTCGGTGGCGTCCATGGATCAGAACTCCATAAAGTGGGGCAATGCGCACCGAGGAGATCCTGGCCGCGATCGGGACCGGGTTCTGGAGCTGGGACAGCGCGGCGGAGGAGGTCACATTCGACGCGGAGGCGGCCCGGCTGCTGGGCCTGCCCGGTGACGCACGTACCTGGCCGAGCTCCGAGGTGCGCCGCCTCTTCCATCCGGCGGACCTCAGCGAGATCAGCGCGATCGTGAACTTCGCGATCGCCGAGAACACCGTCGCCGAGGCGCGGCTGCGCGTGGTGGACGAGCACGGCCGGGTGCTGCGCACCGTCCGCAGCAGGTCGAAGCCGGTCACCCTGGACGGTCCGGGCCCGCACCGGTACGTCCTGGCCGGCACCCTCCAGGAGGTCGCCGAACCGGCCGCGTCCGAGGCGGCCGGCACCCCCGTCACCGGTGACTGGCGGCGCTCCCGCGAGGCCTTCCTGCTGGACGCGGGGCGCGCGCTGGCGGAGGCGGTGTCGACCGAGGAGGTGCTGCGGGTCGCCGCGTCGCTCTCGATGCCCGGCTTCTCACCGGACGGCCTCGCCGTCTTCGGCGTCTCGGGCGGCCGGCTCACCGTCATCGGGCACCACGGGCACCACTCCGGTGACGAGCGGCCGTTCACCGAGATGTCCCTGGACACGGACTACCCGGCCGCCGAGGTCGTGCGCACCGGGCAGGCCATCTACCTCTCCTCCCCCGAGGAGTACCGCCGGCGGTACCCCGCCACCTGGCCGCTGGCCAGGGACTTCGGGCGGCGCTGCTGGGCCTTCCTCCCGCTCATCTCCTCCGGCCACACCATGGGGGCCTGGATGGCCGGCTTCCGGCACAGTGTGGCCTTCTCGCCCGACGAGCGCTCCGTGCTGTCCACGGTGGCCCGGATGCTGGCGCAGGCCCTGACCCGCGCGGGCACCGCCGAAACCGAGCGCGCGCTGTCCGTGGGCCTCCAGCGGACGATGATGCCGTCCCTGGGCTCCGGCGTGCCGGGCCTGACGGTGGCGGCGCGCTATGTGCCGACCGGCGGCGGCCTCCAGATCGGCGGCGACTGGTACGACGTGATCCCGCTGCCCAACGGCCGTATCGCCCTGGTCATCGGCGACGTCCAGGGCCACGACGTGCGGGCGGCGGGGCTGATGGGGCAGCTCCGTATCGCCCTGCGCGCCTACGCCTCCGAGGGCCACCGCCCCGACGCGGTGCTCTCCCGCGCCTCCCGCTTCCTGTCCGGCCTCACCGACGCGTACACCCCCTCGGGGGACGAGGCCGGTGACGAGGACCGGATCGCCGCGGCGCGCTTCGCCACCTGCCTCTACGCCGAGGCCGACCCGGAGAGCGGCACCCTGGACATCGCCCGGGCCGGCCACCCCGACCCGGTGGTGATCAGCGCCGACGGCACGGCGATGATCCGGCAGACCGCGGGAGGGCTGCCCCTGGGCATCGAGACGGACGCGGACTACCCGACGACCCGTGTCGTCCTGGCACCCGACGAGACGATCATGCTCTGCACCGACGGCCTCATCGAGACCGGCGGACACGACATGGCCACCGGCTGGGCCAGGCTCCAGCCGGTCCTGGAGGAGCCCGTGGACGACCTGGAGCAGCTCGCCGACGCGCTCGTCCAGGCGGTGCACGGGCCCGGCGCCCAGTACACGACCGGCCCGCTGGCCAACCGCAGTGACGACGACATCGCCGTACTGGTCCTGCGCCGTGAGGGCACCGGCTCCCGCAGGATCCCGCGGCGCCGCTCGGCCATGACCATCGCCCAGGCCGAGCCCGAACGGATCGCGGCCGCCCGGCAGCAGTTGCGCGGGCTGCTGCACGACTGGGCCGACGGCGAGCAGGTGGACTCCGCGGAGCTGATGATCTCCGAGATGGCCACGAACGTCCTGGTCCACACGGACGGCGACGCCCTGGTCCTCGCGGAGGTGAGCGGTGCCCGGGGCGAGCGCCGGCTGCGCGTGGAGGTGGCCGACTCCAGCGACGAGCTGCCGCACAAGCGCCGGCCGGGCGAGATGGCGTCCAGCGGCCGGGGCCTGGTGCTGATGGAGATGCTCGCCGACTCGTGGGGGGTGGACCCGCGCGGGGAGGGCAAGTGCATCTGGTTCGAGCTCCACGAGTCCCCCGGCCCCTCCGAGCCCGGCCGGGCGGCCTCCCTCACCGGCTCATGAGTGCGCAGCCGTAGAACCGGCTCACGGGGGGCGAACCGGCGCCACCGGCTCACGAGGGCGGGCCGGCCCCGCCCCGCCCCTTGCGCAGCTCCCCGATCACACCGAACACCGCGGCGCAGAACGGCACCGCGAGCAGCATCCCCAGCAGCCCCGCGACGCTCGCCCCCGCCGTCAGGGCGACCAGGATCGAGGCGGGATGCATCTGGACCGTGCGGCTCTGGATGACGGGCTGCAGCACATGGCCCTCCAGCAGCTGGACGGCGAGCACCACGCCCAGCGCCCACAGCGCGATCACGAACCCCCGGTCGGCCAGTGCCACGAGCACGGAGACGGCACCGGAGACGAAGGCCCCCAGATACGGGATGTACGCGCCGACGAAGACCAGTGCGCCCAGGCCCACCGCGCCGGGCACATCGAGGATCAGCAGGCCGACGGTGATGCAGAGCGCGTCGATCAGGGCGATCAGCGTGGTGCCGCGCATGAAGCCCTCGACGGCCTCGAAGGCCCTGCGGCCCATGGCCTCCACGAGGTCGCCGGTACCGCGCGGGGCGACGGCGCGGGCCAGATGGCCGGCGCGGTCGGAGTCCCGGAGGAAGAAGAAGGTCAGCAGCAGGGCGAGGACGGCGGTGGCCACCAGGGTGGTGACGACACCGATGCCGGTGAGCAGTCCGCCCGCGGCGCTCGCGCCGAAGCGCTCCACCAGCCCCCTGGCGTTGTCGGCGAGGTCGTCCACATCGGCGACACCGTGGATCTCGAAGTGGTCCACGACCCACTGCGCGGCGTCCTTCAGCGAGGCGACGATGTGGTCACCGGTCTCCACCAGCGCGGTGACGACGATGTACCCGGCGCCGCCCACCACCGCGACCAGGGCGGCACAGGTGAGCCCGGCGGCCAGCGACCGGTGCACCCCCCACGCCGTCAGCCTGCGGTGGACCGGGCCGAGCAGCGCGGTGCCGAGGAGGGCGAGCAGGACGGGGGTGACCGCCGTCTTGAGGGCGACGCACAGCCATACGGCCACCGCCGCGACGCCGGTCACCAGGAGAAGCACGCCGCACCAGGCGGCCGTCCGGCGCGCGCTGTCGGGCAGGAGGGGCTTCCGGGGAGGCATCCTCCCACCCGATCACGGCGCGGGGCGGGTGTCCCGCCCGTGCGGGCGCACGGGTGAGCCCCTGCCACCCGTACGCCCGCGGCCGGTCACATCCCGTGGACCGAGGGGATCGAGCCGAGCCGTCCGGCCTTGAAGTCCTCGAACGCCTGCTGGAGTTCGGCCTGGGTGTTCATGACGAACGGCCCGTAGTGCGCCATCGGCTCGCGGATGGGGCGCCCGCCCAGCAGCACGACCTCCAGGTCCGGGGTGTTGCCGTCCTGCGTCTCGTCCGCCCGGACGGTGAGCGAGGAACCGGTGCCGAAGACCGCCGTCTGCCCGGTGCGGACGGGGCGGCGCTCCCGGCCGACGGACCCGCGCCCGGCGAGGACGTACGCCAGGCCGTTGAAGTCCTCGCGCCACGGCAGGGTCGCCTCGGCGCCCGGCCGGATCGTCGCGTGGACCATGGTGATCGGGGTGTGGGTGATGCCCGGCCCCTCGTGTCCGTCGAGCTCACCGGCGATGACCCGCAGCAGCGCGCCGCCGTCCGGGGTGGCGAGCAGCTGGACCTGGCCGCCGCGGATGTCCTGGTAGCGCGGGGCCATCATCTTGTCGGCCTTCGGCAGGTTCACCCAGAGCTGGAGGCCGTGGAACAGCCCTCCGGACATCACCAGCGACTCGGGCGGCGTCTCGATGTGCAGGAGCCCGCTGCCCGCGGTCATCCACTGCGTGTCGCCGTTCTCGATGGCGCCGCCGCCGCCGTGGCTGTCCTGGTGGATGAAGCTCCCGTCGATGATGTACGTGACGGTCTCGAAGCCGCGGTGCGGGTGCCAGGGGGTCCCCTTCGGCTCGCCGGCCTCGTACTCCACCTCACCCATCTGGTCCATCATGATGAACGGGTCCAGGTGCCGGTAGTTGATCCCCGCGAAGGCGCGCCGGACCGGGAAGCCCTCACCCTCGAACCCGGAGGGCGCGGTGGTGACGGTCAGCACGGGACGGGCCACGGCGTCCGCCGCGGCGGCCACCTTGGGCAGGGTGAGCGGGTTCTCGACGGTCACTGCGGGCATGGGTGCCACCTCCGGAAGTCTTGCCACCAATTTAGTTGAACGGTGAACATCTAGCAAGGCGGCATCCATTCCCGGCCCGCTCCCGCACGCCCGGGACCGCCCGGACACCACCTCCGGGGACCGCCCCCGGGCACCACCCGGGCTCCACTCCGAACCGTCCGGACAGCACGAAGGCCCGCCCCGGGGACTCCCGGTGCGGGCCCGATGCCGGGGCGGAGCCCCGGGGCCTCTCAGCCGTACATCCGGCGCATGGCGAAGTCGACCATCTGCTCCACCGCCTTGGCGTCGAAGACCATCCGGTGGTCCCCCTCCATGTCCAGCACGAAGCCGTACCCGGTCGGCAGGAGGTCGATCACCTCGGCACCGGTGATCACGAAGTACTTGGACTCCTTGCCCGCGTACCGCCGCAGCTCCTTGAGCGTGGTGAACATCGGGATCACCGGCTGCTGCGTGTTGTGCAGCGCCAGGAAACCGGGGTTGTCGCCGCGCGGGCAGTAGACCTTGGAGGTGGCGAAGATCTGCTGGAAGTCCTCGGCGGACAGCGACCCGGTCGTGAAGGCACGGACCGCGTCGGCCAGGGACGGCGGCGAGGGCTCGGGGTACAGCGGCTGTTCGCCGTAGCCGCCGGCCATCTGCTGCTGCGCGCCCGGGTTCTGGTCGTAGCCATACATGCCGCAAAGAGTAATCGGACACATCTGCGGCTTGAGGGGTTGCGCCTTATTACTGGCGGGTAGCATCATCGTAGGGGTCAGCTGATACCTCCGCGCCGGCCTGTCGCCCGATCCTCACCCTCCCCGGGGCGCTGAGCGCCACTGCTATTGATTACGGAGCCTTGCCATGGGGCACTACAAGTCGAATCTCCGCGACATCGAGTTCAACCTCTTCGAGGTCCTCGGCCGCGACAAGGTCTACGGCACCGGTCCGTTCGCGGAGATGGACGTCGACACGGCGAAGTCGATCCTCGACGAGGTCAACCGCCTCGCCGAGAACGAGCTCGCCGAGTCCTACGCCGACGCCGACCGCAACCCCCCGGTCTTCGACCCCGAGACCAGCACCGCCCCGGTCCCGGAGACGTTCAAGAAGTCGTACCAGGCGTTCATGGACTCCGAGTACTGGCGTCTGGGCCTGCCCGAGGAGATCGGCGGCACCACCTCCCCCCGCTCCCTGATCTGGGGTTACGCGGAGCTGCTGCTCGGCTCGAACCCGGCCGTCTGGATGTACTCCTCCGGCCCGGCGTTCGCAGGCATCCTCTTCGACGAGGGCAACGAGGCGCAGAAGAAGATCGCCGAGATCGCCGTCGAGAAGCAGTGGGGCTCGACGATGGTGCTGACCGAGCCGGACGCCGGCTCGGACGTCGGCGCCGGCCGCACCAAGGCCGTCGAGCAGGAGGACGGCTCCTGGCACATCGAGGGTGTGAAGCGCTTCATCACCTCGGGCGAGCACGACATGTCCGAGAACATCCTCCACTACGTCCTGGCGCGTCCCGAGGGCGCCGGCCCGGGCACCAAGGGCCTCTCGCTCTTCATGGTCCCGAAGTTCCACTTCGACTGGACCACCGGCGAGCTGGGCGAGCGCAACGGCGTCTACGCGACCAACGTCGAGCACAAGATGGGCCTCAAGGCGTCCAACACCTGCGAGATGACCTTCGGCGACCGGCACCCCGCCAAGGGCTGGCTCATCGGCGACAAGCACGACGGCATCCGCCAGATGTTCCGCATCATCGAGTTCGCCCGCATGATGGTCGGCACGAAGGCCATCGCGACCCTGTCCACGGGCTACCTCAACGCGCTGGAGTACGCCAAGGAGCGCGTCCAGGGCACCGACCTGTCGCAGTTCATGGACAAGACGGCCCCCAAGGTCACCATCACCCACCACCCCGACGTGCGCCGTTCGCTGATGACGCAGAAGGCGTACGCCGAGGGCATGCGCTCGCTGGTGATGTACACCGCCGCCGTCCAGGACGCCATCCAGGTCAAGGAGGCCGCGGGCGAGGACGCCAAGGCGCTGCACGGCCTCAACGACCTGCTGCTGCCGATCGTGAAGGGCTACGGCTCCGAGAAGTCCTACGAGCAGCTCGCGCAGTCGCTCCAGACCTTCGGCGGCTCCGGGTACCTCCAGGAGTACCCGGTCGAGCAGTACATCCGTGACGCCAAGATCGACACCCTGTACGAGGGCACCACGGCGATCCAGGGCCAGGACTTCTTCTTCCGGAAGATCGTCCGCGATCAGGGCGCCTCGCTGAACGCCCTCTCCGAGGAGATCAAGAAGTTCCTCGCGGGCGCCCAGGGCAACGAGGAGCTGGCCGGTGCGCTGGACAGCCTCGCCAAGGCCGCGGTGGACCTGGAGGCGATCGTCGGCACGATGATCACCGACCTCACCGCCACCGGCGAGGACGTCAAGAACATCTACAAGGTCGGCCTCAACACCACCCGCCTGCTGATGGCCTCCGGCGACGTGGTCGTCGGCTACCTGCTGCTCAAGGGCGCCGTGGTCGCGGCCGAGAAGCTGCCGTCCGCCTCCGCGAAGGACGTCGCCTTCTACCAGGGCAAGATCGCCGCGGCGAAGTTCTTCGCTGCGAACGTCCTGCCGGGCGTCTCGGCCGAGCGCGCGCTCGCCGAGACCGTGGACAACTCGCTGATGGAGCTGGACGAGGCCGCCTTCTGAGCCTCCCGCCCCACCGAGCAGGAACGACACCGGCCCGCCCCCGCGCACAGGGGGCGGGCCGGCCCGTTTCCCCAGGTCCCGACGCATCTGCGGCGCGGCCCCCGCCGGCCCTCGCGCGGGCCCCCGCCGGTCTTCGGGCGGGTCCCCGCCGGTCCTCGTACGGCGGTCCGTCACCACGCCGTGGGAGCTCCTTCCCCGCCGTCGTTACAGTGAAGAACATGAGCACCCCCCTCCGCTTCGACCGCGGGCACACCGACGACCTGATGACCTTCCTGATGTCCAGCCCCTCCCCGTACCACGCCGTGGCCTCGGCGGCCGCCCGGCTGGAGGAGGCCGGGTTCCGGCAGGTCGAGGAGACCGCGGCCTGGGACGGTTCCACGGGCGGGAAGTACGTACTGCGCGGCGGCGCGATCGTGGCGTGGTACGTGCCGGAGGGCGCCGGGGCGCACACCCCGTTCCGGATCGTGGGGGCGCACACCGACTCCCCGAACCTGCGGGTCAAGCCGCTGCCCGACACCGGGGCGTACGGCTGGCGCCAGGTCGCCGTCGAGATCTACGGCGGGACCCTGCTGAACACCTGGCTCGACCGCGACCTCGGCATCGCGGGGCGGCTCTCGCTGCGCGACGGCACCCACCGGCTGGTGAACATCGACCGGCCGCTGCTGCGGGTGCCCCAGCTGGCCGTGCACCTCGACCGGTCCGCCAACCCCGACGGCCTCAAGCTGGACCGCCAGAAGCACATGCAGCCCATCTGGGGGCTGGGCGACGTCCAGGAGGGCGACCTCATCCGCTTCGTCGCCGGGGAGGCGGGTGTCGACGCCGGGGAGGTGACCGGCTGGGACCTGATGCCGCACCCCGTCGAAGCCCCCGCCTACCTGGGCCGGGACCGGGAACTGCTCGCCGGGCCGCGGATGGACAACCTGCTCTCCGTGCACGCCGGGACGGCCGCGCTGGCGGCCGTGGCCGGCCGGCCGGACGGGGAGCTCCCGTACATCCCCGTACTGGCCGCCTTCGACCACGAGGAGAACGGCTCCCAGTCCGACACCGGGGCCGACGGCCCGCTGCTCGGCACGGTGCTGGAGCGCTCCGTGTTCGCCCGCGGCGGTTCGTACGAGGACCGCGCCCGGGCCTTCGCCGGGACCGTCTGCCTCTCCTCGGACACCGGCCACGCCGTCCACCCCAACTACGCGGAGCGCCACGACCCGACGCACCACCCGGTGGCCAACGGCGGGCCGATCCTCAAGGTCAACGTCAACATGCGGTATGCGACCGACGGCGGCGGCCGCGCCGTGTTCGCCGAGGCCTGCGAGAGGGCCGGGGTGCCGTGGCAGACCTTCGTCTCCAACAACTCGATGCCGTGCGGCACCACGATCGGCCCGATCACCGCCGCCCGCCACGGCATCATGACCGTCGACATCGGCGTCGCCATCCTCTCCATGCACAGCGCCCGTGAGCTGTGCGGAGCCGACGACCCCTATCTGCTGGCGAACGCCCTGGCGGCCTTCCTGGCCGGCTGAGGCGCCCGTGTCCCGTGTCCCCGGGGGCATGGGCGGCCCCGGGCCGGGTACGCGAGGCGTACACCGGTCCGGAACCTCCGGGCCGTCGAGGAGGCGGGATTCATGGGACTCGGAGGATGCATCGTCCTCATCGGTGCCGGAGCGATACTGGCCTTCGCCACCGACTGGGAGATGGACACCGTCAACGTCGACCTGGTCGGCTGGATCATGATGATCGTCGGGATCATCGGGGTCTTCGTCTACGCGAGCATCATGCGCCGCCGGCGCATGGTCGTGCCGCCGGCCACCACCACCGTCGTGTCGGAGGACGAGCGCCGGATGATGTAGGCGCGCCGCACGGGCGGCGGACCGGGCGCGGGGCGGGCGGCCCCGGCGCACGGTGGCGGCCCGGTGCGGGGCGGTACGTCAGTCCTGCTCGTCCATCCCGGCCAGCACCAGCGCCAGCCTGGAGGCCCCCTCGGGGGTGACGCGGACCGGAACGCCCCAGTCCTGCTGGTGCACATGGCAGGCCGGGTACTCGTTGGCCGGGTCGTCGTCGCAGGAGGCCGCCATCGCCGAGACGTGCAGGACACCCTCGGTGGCGCCGTCCGCCAGGACCAGGTCCCGGCCGAGGCCGGTGCCCGCACCGGACCCTTCCGCCAGCAGTTCCGGCGGGGTCGAGGAGACCAGCAGCCGGGTGGAGGGGCCGTAGCGGGTGTCCAGCTTCTGCCCGGCCGGCGCCTGGAAGACCACGTCCAGCCGGAGCGCCCCGGCGGCGACCTCGGTGGACGCCCGCCGGGTGCGGTGCGCCCGGTCCGGGACCCGTACGGCCTCCTCCGGGAGCCTCAGCCGGGTCAGCCGGTGGCGGGCCGACTCCACCACGACCAGGTCGCCGTCGACGAGCACGGCGTCACTGGGCTCGCGCAGATCCGTGGCCAGCGTGGTGACCTCGCCGCTGTGCGGGTCGTACCGGCGCAGCGCGTGGTTGTAGGTGTCGCTGACGGCGACCGAGCCGTCCGGGAGGGCGGTGACCCCGAGGGGGTGCTGGAGGAGCGCCTGCTCCGCGGCGCCGTCGCGGTGGCCGAAGTCGAAGAGGCCGGTACCGACGGCGGTGTGCACCGTGCCGTCCGTGTCGACGTAACGCAGCGCGGAGGTCTCCGAGTCGGCCACCCAGAGCCGGTCGCCGGCGGCGGCGAGGCCGGAGGGCTGCGCGAACCACGCCTCGGGGCCCGGCCCGTCGACCAGGCCCTCGTTGGTCGTGCCCGCGGCGGCGCGTACGGTGCCGTCCTCGGGGTCGTACGTCCACAGCTGGTGCACCCCCGCCATGGCGATCCAGAGCCGGCCGCCGAACCAGGCGAGGTCCCAGGGCGAGGAGAGGTCCACCTCGGTGGCCGGGCCGGAGGTGGCCGAACCCTGCCACCACTGGCGGCCGGTGCCGGCCAGGGTGGTGGTCACGCCGGTGGCCGGGTCGAGGGCCCGCACGGCGTGGTTGACGGTGTCCGCGACGGCGATACGGCCGTCGGGCAGCAGCGCCAGTCCCTGCGGCTCGCTGAACCGGGCCTCGTCCGGTCCGCCGTCGGTGAAGCCGCGCTCACCGGTCCCGAAGTGCCCGCGTACGGTCTCGCCGTCCGCGTCCAGGGCCACGAGCCGGTGCCGGGTGGTGTCGGAGACGAGGAAGCCGCCGTCCTCCAGGGCGAGCGCCTTCCCGGGGAAGCGCAGGTGTGTGGCGACCGGCTCCGGGGGGACGTACGGGCCGTCGCCGCGGCGCAGGGTGCCCTTCTCCGCGTGCTCGGCCTCCAGCTCCTCGACCAGCTTCCCGATGGCGTGCGCGTGCCCCTCACCGGCGTGCTGGGCGACGACGTAGCCCTCGGGGTCGATGACGACGAGCGTGGGCCAGGCGCGTACGGCGTACTGCTTCCAGGTGGCGAGCTCCGGGTCGTCCAGCACGGGGTGGTGCACCCCGTAGCGCTCGACGGCGTCGACGACCGCCCGGTGCTCCGCCTCGTGCACGAACTTCGGCGAGTGCACACCGATGATCACCACGGTGTCGCGGTGCTTCTCCTCCAGCTCGCGCAGCTCGTCCAGGACGTGCAGGCAGTTCACACAGCAAAAGGTCCAGAAGTCGAGAATGACAATGCGTCCCCGCAGGTCGGCAAGGGTGTACGAACGGTCGCCTGTATTGAGCCAGCCGCCCTTGCCGATCAGTTCGGGGGCGCGGACACGTGCACGTGCTGTCATGTCATCAGTCAACATCACGGTGGCCTGCGCACATTCCGGCCAGGTGTCCGGGAACCTGTGATCCATGAGACTTCTCGTACGCGAGCGCGTGTTCGCCGTCGGTGACGACTACTGGATCGAGGACGCGGACGGGCGCAAGGTCTTCCTCGTCGACGGCAAGGCGCTGCGGCTGCGCGACACCTTCGAGCTGAAGGACCTGGACGGCCGGGTCCTCCTGGAGATCCGCCGCAAGCTGCTCGGCCTGCGCGACACGATGGTCGTCGAGCGGGGCGGCGAGGCGCTCGCCACCGTCCGGCGGAAGCGGTTCTCCCTGCTGCGAAACCACTACCGGGTGACCCTGGCCGAGGGCACGGAACTCGATGTCAGCGGCAGGGTCCTGGACCGCGAGTTCGCCGTCGACCACGACGGTGAGCCGCTCGCCCGGATCTCCCGGCGGTGGCTCACCGTCCGGGACACCTACGGCATCGACATCGTCCGCGAGGACGCGGACGCGGCGCTGCTCGTCGCGGTCGCGGTGTGCGTGATCCTCCTCGCGGAGAAGGAGCATGACGGGTCGTGAGGCCCCCGGGACCTGTTCCCTGGGACCTGCCCCCGTCCCCGTCCCCCGCTTCCCGCTTCCCGCTTCCCGCCTCCCGCTTCCCGTGGAACAGGCTCCGGGGCGGACTCAGCGGCGTGCGGCCAGCCCCAGTCTGCGGTCCTTGAGCGCCGGGAACTGGTCCCGGACGGTGGCGGTCCTCGCCGGGTCGAACTCGACGGTGAGCACCTCCTCCTCGTGCCCGGCCTCCGCCAGCACCTCGCCCCAGGGGTCCACGACGATGCTGTGGCCCGCCTGCCGGATTCCGGCGTGAGTGCCCGCCGAGCCGACGGCCAGGACGTACGCCTGGTTCTCCACGGCGCGCGCCCTGGCCAGCAGGGTCCAGTGCGAGCGGCGGCGGTCCGGCCAGCCGGCCGCGACGACGAGGGTCTCCGCGCCCGCGTCGGCCAGGCCCCGGAACAGCTCGGGGAACCGCAGGTCGTAGCAGGTGGACAGGCCGATGACGGTCTCCGGGAGGGCGACCGAGACGAGCTCCTGGCCGGCGCCCATCATCACGGCCTCGCCCTTGTCGAAGCCGAAGAGGTGGATCTTGCGGTAGACGGCCGCCCGCTCGCCCTCGGGGGAGAAGACCAGCGTGGTGTTGTAGAGGGTGCCGTCCTCGGCCCGTTCCACGAAGGAGCCCGCGTGCAGCCAGACGCCGGCCTCCGCGGCGGCCTTCGCCATCACGTCGTGGGTGGGGCCGAGCAGGGGTTCGGCCTCGTCGGCGAACTCGGTGTAGGAGAAGGCGCCCACGGGCCAGAGCTCGGGGAGGAGGACCAGGTCCGCACCCCGCTGCGCGACCACCAGCGAAGCCGCGCGTTCCCGGCGGGAATTGACCGGTTCGTCCGGGTTTACAGCGATCTGGATAAGGGAGGCGTGCACACTACCACCGTCCTGGTGTGGGAGACGTCAGCACCCGCCTACGATCGTCACACGAAAGCACTGCCGGGGTGCCTGCCCGCAGCGTAACTTAGGGGGCCCGGCCAACCTCCGACGCAGCCCGCCAGGGCCGCCTGCTCTCCAGCCCACGCACCGCAGAACCGCACGAGGGGTCCCGTGACCGTCCATCCCAGCCTCCAGACCTACGCCGATGCCTGGACGCACTCCGTCGAGGCGATATCCGAGCTGGTGAAGCCCCTCGTCGAGGGGGAGTGGAACGGACGCACGCCCTGCCCGGGCTGGTCGGTGCGGGACATCGTCTCGCACGTCATCGGCATGGAGTGCGAGCAGCTCGGCGACCCGCGGCCGATCCACTCGCTGCCGCGGGACCTCTACCACGTGCAGAACGACCACCAGCGGTACATGGAGATGCAGGTCGACGTCCGGCGCCACCACACCGCGCCGGAGATGACCTCGGAGCTGGAGTACACCCTCATCCGGCGCATGCGCCAGCTGCGCAACGAGACGCGCTCCCCCGAGACGATGGTCCGGGCGCCGCTGAGGGCCGAGCAGACGCTGGAACTGGCGCTGCACATGCGGGCCTTCGACGTGTGGGTGCACGAGCAGGATCTGCGTACGGCGCTGGGGCAGCCGGGCAACCTCGACTCCCCCGGTGCGCTGATCACCCGGGACACCCTGCTGGAGGCGCTGCCGAAGGTGGTCGCGAAGGACGCGGGCGCGCCGCCCAACACCGCGGTGGTCATCGACGTGCAGGGTCCGGTGGAGTTCCTGCGCACGGTCCGGGTCGACGGTGAGGGCAACGGCTCGGTGGACGGCTCGCCGTCGCTGGGGCCGGCCGTGACGCTGGCCATGGACTGGGAGACGTACTACCGGCTCGCCTGCGGACGGGTGCGGGCGCAGGCGGTGGAGGACCGGGTCAAGGCCGAGGGCGACCAGGAGCTGGCCGGGGCCATCCTGCGCAACTTCGCCGTCACTCCGTAGCGGCGCCCGCCGGGCCGGGCGCGCCCGCTGCCTGCCGAAGACCCCCCGCCGCCCGCGGGGGCGGGAGGCGCGGGCGCGTACCCGGGCCCCGGGTCAGACGGGCACGTGCACGGCCTCGACCCGGCTGATCACGTGGTGCTCGCGTTCCCGGTGCGTGGCGCGGCGGTGCAGCCGCAGGATCTGTACGACGCCGAGCAGTTCGAGGACGAAGACCGAGGAGAAGGCGACGCGGTAGTCGTCGCCGGTCGCGTCCAGCAGGACACCGATGGCGAACAGGGTGGTCATCGAGGCGATGAAGCCGCCCATGTTGACGATGCCCGAGGCGGTGCCCTGCCGTTCCGGCGGGTTGGCGGGCCGGCCGAAGTCGAAGCCGATCATCGACGCGGGGCCGCAGAAGCCGAGGCCGGCGCAGAGGGTGACCAGCAGCCACATCGGGGCGTGGTCGCCCGGGTAGAAGATCGTGCCGGCCCAGAGGAGCGCGGTCAGGGCGACCGTGCCGAGGGCGAGTGGGGCGCGGGCCGCGTGGTGGCGGGCGATGATCTGCCCGTAGACGAGCCCCACCACCATGTTGGAGAGCACCACCAGGGTCAGCAGGCTGCCCGCGGTCCCCCGGCTCAGCCCCTGGGCCTCGACCAGGAACGGCATCCCCCACAGCAGCAGGAACACCATGCCGGGGAACTGCGTGGTGAAGTGGACCCACATGCCGAGCCGCGTGCCGGGCTCGCGCCAGGCCGCCGAGATCTGCTTCCGTACGAACGCCGCTCCGGCGTGCTCGACGGGGGGCGGCTCATGGCCCTCGGGGTGGTCCTTGAGGAAGAGCAGCAGCAGGACCAGCACCACCACACCGGCCAGGGAGCTGCCGACGAAGGTGGTGGTCCAGCCCATCCCGTGCAGGGCCCTGGCGATCACCAGGGTGGAGACCAGGTTGCCCGCCATGCCGAAGAGCGCGGCGATCTGGCCGATCAGCGGGCCGCGCCGGGCCGGGAACCAGCGGGCGCCCAGCCGGAGCACGCTGATGAAGGTCATCGCGTCACCGCAGCCCAGGAGCGCGCGGGAGGCCAGCGCCATGCCGTACGACGGGGAGAGCGCGAAGCCCAGCTGGCCGAGGGTGAACAGCACGGCGCCGAGGGCGAGGACCTTCTTGGTGCCGAGGCGGTCGACCATCAGGCCGACGGGTATCTGCATGCCCGCGTAGACGAGCAGCTGGAGGATCGAGAAGGTGGACAGCGCCGAGGCGTTGACCTCGAACCGGTCGGCGGCATCGAGTCCGGCGACACCCAGACTGGTGCGGAAGATGATGGCGACGAAGTAGACGGCGACACCGATCCCCCAGACCCGGACGGCACGCCGGCCGCCGGGCGGGTCACCGGGCAGGGGCAGGGTGGGGGCGGGGGACGTCATCGGTCCTCACCCCTGACCAGCACCTTGACCCGGCCGACGTGCCGCCGGACGACCAGGGCCGCGCCTTCGGCGTCACCGGCCCGGATGGCGTCGAGCAGTTCGGCGTGCTCGGTGAGGTTGGCGGCGATCCTGCCCGGGTGCGCCTCCATCACCGCGACGCCCATCCGCAGCTGCCGGTCGCGGAGCTGGTCGTAGAGACGGGACAGGATCTCGTTGCCGGCGTTGCGCACGATCTCCGCGTGGAAGCAGCGGTCCTTGACGGAGACGGCCGCCAGGTCCCCCGCCTCGGCGAGCTGCCGCTGCTCCTCCAGGAGTTCCTCCAGCCGGGCGACGAGCCGCGCGGAGGCGGGCACCGCCTTGCGGGCGGCGAACTCCTCGACCAGCAGCCGGGTCTCCACGACGTCCGCGATCTCCTGGGCGGAGACGGCGAGCACCAGGGCGCCCTTCTTCGGATAGAGCTTGATCAGCCCCTCCACCTCCAGCCTCAGCAGCGCCTCGCGCACCGGGGTGCGGGAGACACCGACGGCCTGGGCGAGGTCGCCCTCGGTGAGGAGCGTGCCGCCCTCGTAACGGCGGTCGAGGACCGCTTCCTTGATGTGGGTGTAGACGCGTTCGGCGGCGGGCGGCTGCTTGGCGGGGGCGGTATCGGGTGCGGGGGGAGCGACAGGCATGCACACAGCATAGATACAACATGCACGCATGGGGGGCCGCGTCCGGATCCTGGACCCCGAAGGGCTGTCGCGGCGGGGTCCACGGCCGGTCCGGAACCGCGCGGCTTGCGCTACGTTGAGGGAGTGACAGGCCATGCCATCGAAGAGGTACGTCTCACCGCGTTCAAGAGCTTCCACGGCGCGGTGCTCCCGCTGGCCCCCCTGACCGTCCTCATCGGCCGTAACAGCAGTGGCAAGTCCAACGCCCTGGACGGCCTCGAAGTCCTCTCCCGGCTGGCCCGTGGGGACGAGATCACCGAAGCGGTCGAGAGCCGGCGCGGTGCGGCGGGCCCGGTGCGCGGCGGCCTGAGCGGGTGCGTGCCCCACGGTTCGGACCGCTTCTCGCTCGGCTGCACGGTCACGACGGAGCACGGTCCCGTCACGCTGGATGTGACGGTCCAGGTGGAGCCCGGGGTACGGATCATCGAGGAACGGCTCGCCGGGCCCACCGCCGGCGGCATCCGCCCCCTTCTCACCAGCGGGGAACCGACGCCGCTGCGCCCGGACATCCACGCCTCGTGGCACAACGGGAAGCCGGGCCGGAACCCGCGCGGCCTGTTCCGGGGCACCCGGCTGCTCACCGCGCAGCTGCCGCTGCGTGTGCCCGGTGACAGCGAGGGCGAGACCGACACCGTCTGGGCGGCTGAGGCCCTGCTGACCGCGCTGACCGGAGCCTTCCACCTCGATCCCGTACCGCACCTGATGCGGCAGTACGTCCAGGCGAGGGACTTCCGTCTCCGCAGGACGGCGGAGAACCTCTCCGCCGCGATCGGCCACATCAGCCGCCATGACCCGGCGGCCTTCGCGCGCCTGGTGGACCTCCTGCGGGGGCTGGCCGACCACGACATCGACCGGCTGGTCGTCACCACGTCGGAGCTCGGCGACGTCATGCTGGCGCTGGACGAGGGGCGGCTCGGGCTCACCCCCGCCCGCGAGATGAGCGACGGCATGCTCAGGTTCCTCGCCATCACGGCCTCGTTGCTGACCGGGGGCGCGGGGCTGGAGCTGGGCCCCGCGCCGGACCCCGGGTTCGCGCAGTCCCTCACGCTGGTCGTCGAGGAGCTGGAGAACGGGCTGCACCCGTCCCAGGCGGCGGAGGTCCTGCGCCTGGTCCGGGCGGCGGCCACCGAGAGCGCGACCCGGGTCCTGATCACCACCCACAGCCCCGCCCTGCTGTCCGCGCTGAGCGGCGACGACCACCGGGGGGTCGTCGTCTGCTCGCGGGACCGCGCGACGGGCACCGGCCTCCTGACCCGGCTCACCGAGCTCGACGGCTACGCCTCGGCCATGGGAGCCGGACCGCTGGGGGACGTGGTGACCTCCGGAAGACTGATGCGGCGGGACGGCGGCGGGCAGGACTACGCGGAGTTCGACCGCCTTCTCGGGATCGGGTGAACCCATGGCGCGGGGGGTGGAGTTCGTCGACACGTCGGTCCTGTGCAACCTGCTGGGGGTACCCGGCAAGTGCCAGGACCGCGAGCGGGTGATCGAGGAGCTGAAGAGGAGACGCGAACGGCGTGGGACGGACCTCCTGCTGCCGGTCACCGCGGTCATCGAGACGGGCAACCACATCGCCCAGGTGGCCGACGGACGGGCACGCCGGACATGCGCCGAGCGGCTCTCCGGCGTCCTGGTCACGGTCATCGAGGGCAAGGCCCCCTGGGCGCTCAACGAGGTCGAGTGGGACGCCGCCCATCTGCGGGCCCTGGTGGACGGCGGCACCACCGGCAGCACCCTGATCGAGCACGCCTGCAACCGGCTCGGCTGCGGGGACCTGAACATCCTGGTCGAACGGGACCGGTACCTCGCCCGTACCTCCGGCGTCCGGGCCACGATCTGGTCCCTGGACGAGCTGCTCATGTCGTACGCCTGACCGGGCGTCCCGTCCTTTGGCGGGCCCGCCGGAGCGTCCGGCCAAGCGTGCGCAAAATCACCCGCGCCGGATACATCCCTACGGCCGCCTCACGCGTCTCATCAGCCGAGCGGCACCCTCATGTGGCCGCACAGGGGTATGGGGAGAGTTCGATTTGAGAATCGGTTTCAAGGGCATCAACCGCGCCGGTATCGCCGCGACGGTGACCCTTACCGCAGGAGCGGTCCTCGCCAGTGGCGCGTTCGCCTCCACGGCACAGGCGGCGTCCCCGCCGAAGCCCAAGATCACCGCCAAGGGCGGTTTCGTGATGAACAG